>NZ_JBGCDQ010000029.1:0-64719 GCF_045105575.1 Winogradskyella sp.
TCCTGTACTCATTGTATTATATTTAATTTATTAATAATACGTTATAGTATTCAACAAGTGTGCCAGAAATAAAACCTTGCTAATTAACCGATTTTAAAGTTGTTTGAATCCTATAGTCGATAAAATTGGTCGCTACAGCACATAATTTAGATTTCAAATGTATATACGGATAACTTTGTAATCAGATTTCCCTCAGTCTATGATTACTTAAATAGATGTTTTATGGAAACTAAATTCTCTTTATTCAACCAGATTAATAGTTTATGTTACTGGTTATTAGTCTCAAGTGATTACCGAACCTCAGTAAAATTAGATGCCGAAAACGACACCTACAGTGTTTGCATTAATCATGCTGGCGTAGAACTTTACAGCAATACAATTACAGGCTTCAGTAAAAGAAACCCAACGTTTTTAGAACATGAATTAGATGGTATGGTCGCTGGCTTATTGCATTTAAAACAAAATGTTGAACAGAAATCTGCTTAGTGTTTTTATTGGTGAAAGTTATTGGGTTAGTAAGTTAATGAGTTATTCGATTGACTAATTTATCTGAAAACACAATGGAACCTAACTATGAGAGCACTCTTCAAAAACAAAATAACCAAATACACTTATATTATAAATAACTTTGTAGAGGTCAGTAGATAGTTACTTAAATTAGAGTTTAAATTTGAGTTAAATGTCTGGTTGAGCGCAGTCGAAACCTACTTTTTGTAAACGACTAGTTCTCGACTGCGCTCGAACGGACAACACAATTTAATTTAAAACCCTAAAAATCAATATGTTATTTTCTACTTTGGATAAGTATCTAACTACTGACCTATCGCGCCAATTTGCGCAACGCTACCCATTGTTTTAGCATCTCTCTAGAATCTACTGCAGGATAACCCAATACCGTTTTTCCAGCAGCCACATCACCCATAACACCAGAACCAGCACCAACGGTTGCACCAGAATGAATCGTAGTATGATCTTTTATAGAAGCACTACCTCCAATAACCACACCATCACCTAAGGTTACCGAACCTGCAAGTCCTGAACTTCCAGCCATAATACAAGAACGGCCTAAGACACAATTGTGCGCAATCTGCACCAAATTATCAATCTTACAACCATCGCCTAAAATCGTTGAGCTGAACTTACCACGATCTACACAAGAATTCGCACCAATTTCTACAGCATTACCAATAACCACGTTACCAATATGCGGAATCTTAACGAGGCCTCTTCCATCATCACTTGGACGATATCCAAAACCGTCAGCTCCAATACTCACATTATTATGAAAAATACAATGGCTACCAATCACAGAACGTTCTCTAATAATAGTACCAGACCATATGACGGTGTGATCTCCAATTGTAGTTTCATCCATAATAGTCACATTAGGATAAATGGTAACATGTTCGCCTATAACCACATCTTTACCAATATAGGAACCAGCTCCTACCCGACTTCCATTTCCGATTTTAGCAGTTTTATCAATCGTTGCCGAAGGATGAATATCAGTTTCGAAATGTGGTGGCTTAGGTGTAAATGTTTCTAATAGTTTAGCCATTGCCAAATCCGCGTTTTTCACTTTAATAAACACACGATTTTCGCCAGGTTCAATATCAATATTGTCATTTACAATAGCTAAACTTGCTTTAGAATCTTTCCACAAGCCTGCGAATTTACGGTTACCAATAAAGGTAGCCTGATTTTCGTTTGCCTTCTGAATTTGTTCCAATCCTGTTATTACATTTGTGGTTTCGCCAAAAACGGTACCATTTACAATGGCATTGATGTCTTCTATTGAGAATGATTTCATTGGTCTTAAATTGTATGTTAATTATAAAACACACAAGATAATACTAAATTTTGAAAATGTCTTTTTTCAACCTTAGACAATTTTTATGGGTTCAGAGTAAGAATTAGAAAAAATCAATACGGACTTCGACTACAAAGGATTGGTTCGTCGTACTCATATTTTTCTAAAAGGTGCGACTCCTCTGAAGTCGCAATTAACCATAGATGATTGTTTTTACAACTATTTGATGCCGCTGGCATCATCAAAAAGTATCAATAAACAGATAATGAAAAAATAGGTGATCTAAAAATATGTTACATAGTCATCTCCCGAAACGAAATGCCTAACGCTTTTTGAATGTCTAATATTTTTTGCATTTCTCCAGGAATAATAAGAGCAATGGATAGTCCCGTTTTTCCTGCTCTAGCAGTTCTACCACTTCTATGCGTGTAATATTCTAAATGTTCTGGCAATTGGTGATGTAACACGAAAGCAAGATTATTCACATCGATACCTCGTGCCGAAACGTCTGTAGAAATTAGAACTTGTACACTTTCATTTTTAAACGCTCGCATCACTTTATCACGTTCGCGTTGTTGCATGTCGCCTTCTAAAGCGCCAACCGCAAATCCCTCTTGCTGTAATTGATGTGTTAAGGCCTGTGTGCCTGCTTTAGTTCTACAAAAAATGATGCCTCTTTCGTCTTGGCGTTTTTCCAAAATTCGGATAATCATATGTTGTTTATCCTTTATACTGGTATGAATAAAATGGTGTGAAATATTTTCGTTCACCAAAGCATTTTTATTCACTTCAACTCGCACTGCATCAGCAGACATATACGTTTTTACAATGTTTTTAATTTCGTCTGGCATCGTTGCAGAAAACAACCACGTATTGCGTTTTTTAGTATTGTATTTTAAAATTTTAGTTAAATCTTCTTTAAAACCCATGCTTAGCATTTCATCGGCTTCATCTAAAACAAGAATCTTTACATTCGAAATATCAACAGCACCACGTTCTACCAAATCCAATAAACGGCCTGGTGTGGCTACGACGATATGCGTAGTTCGTGTTAAGTTTTTAATCTGACGGTCTATTTTTTCGCCACCATAAACACCTTCAGAAAAAATCTTTTGGTCAATGTACTTTGTGAATCGAAACAGTTGTTTTTGTATTTGCTGAACCAATTCGCGCGTTGGTGCAATAATCAAAGCTTGTATATCAGAATTATTAACATCAATCGCATGTAACACTGGCAAGCCAAAAGCAGCTGTTTTTCCGGTTCCGGTTTGTGCTAAGCCGATTAAATCTGTTTTAGATTTTAAAAGCGTCGGAATTACAGTTTGTTGTATTTCTGTCGGATTTACAATACCCAGTTCTTTTAATCCTTTGATATAGTTTTTATGGATGCCTAATTCTGAAAATGTTTTCATAGTGTTTTATTGTTGCACAAAGGTAATTTGTACTTTGCATAATTAGTAATTTTAAAGTCGAAAATTAGTTGGCTTGTTGAATTTAGTAAAACGATCTAAATTCTCTTACAAAATAGGTTTCGACTGCGCTCAACAAGACATTAATCCTAAATATCAAAATGAAGTGGATAGTACAACGTTCGAATTCGTCTTCAACTTCGGCTTCGATTTCTCTCAATAACTATTGAGATTCTGCTACCAACTTATCGGACGATAATCCTTCAAGAATTTCCCACACCAGTGTTTCCCTGTATTAATACCATCAAAAAGCGGATCCATAACACGTGCAGCGCCATCAACAATATCTAATGGTGGTTGAAAATCGTGTAACTCTTGTTTGCGTTTTGCTAATTCAGCCGGATCTTCATCGGTAACCCAACCTGTATCCACGGCATTCATATAAATACCTTCTTTAGCCAAACTACCAGCAGCAGTATGTGTTAACATATTTAAAGCCGCTTTGGCCATATTGGTATGTGGATGACGATCTTCTTTAAAGAAACTGTGAAACTTCCCTTCCATCGCAGATACATTGATAATGTGTTTTTGACCTGTGTGATCTTTCTTCATAACTTCAGACAAACGGTTACACAATACAAATGGTGCGACAGAATTAACGAGTTGAACCTCAATCATTTCAGTGGTTTCAATTTCACCTAATTTTAAGCGCCAACTGTTGGTTTTTCTTAAATCGACTTGTTGTAAATCGGCATCTAATTTTCCTTCGGGAAAGACTTCTTGGGATACCAAGGTATTATCGAAACTGTAAGGAATCTGAGATAATTTAGCAGACGATCTTAGTCCAATACCAGGTTCTGGTCCATGCCATGTGACTGGCATATTTTTATTAGAGGATGCTCCAGAAGTTAATTGCGTTAACTCATGCAAGCATTCCGAATGATCGTTGAGTAAATCGCGTGCAAATTTAGGGAAGTCTTCTATTGGTCGTTCTTCATTTGGCATGAGATGGCTGTAAAAACCAGCTGGTCGTCTTACGGTTTGTGCCGCATTATTGATAAGAATATCGAGTTTTTCGTAGCGTTGCTCTATAAAATTACAGAAGATTTCAACACTCGGAATATGTCTTAAATCTAATCCATGAATTTTTAAGCGATGTCCCCATTCTGTAAAATCTTCTTCTTTAGAAAATCGTAAAGCAGAATCCACAGGGAAACGCGTCGTTGCAATAACCGTTGCACCTCCTCTTAATAACATTAAAGTAATATGATATCCAATTTTTAATCGCGAACCTGTAATAACAGCTACTTGCCCTTTAACATCTGCGGTTTGAAAACGCTTGGCGTAATTAAAATCACCACATTCCGTGCACATCTGATCATAAAAATGATGTAATTTGGTAAATAGGGTTTTGCAGACGTAACAGTTTCTTGGCGACTCTAATTCTAGTTGTTCTTTCGCTTTTAAATCGGCTTCTGGTAATAATTTAGGTGCCACAAAAATGTGCGCTTCCCTTGCACTTCTTATGCCTGTGACTTTTCTGGCGTTTTTATCGCGTGCAGCTTGCTTTCGTTTGGCAGCTTTTTTCGCATCTTTTTTACGACGCGAAAATTCTTCTCTACTCGGACGTGATAATTGTCCAGAAGCTTTGATTAAAGCAGTACGTTGAGCTTCTGGTATTTCAAAAATGTCATCAGTATTTGCAACCAGATGTTCTAAAATGCTAATACATTTTTCAATATCTTCTGAAGCTATTTCTTTAGATGGTTCTGTGTTATCGCTGCTCATTGTTTAAAATGTATATTAAGTCCTCTTAATTTTAAAATCAATTTTTAGAAAAGAACGCCAAGGCTTAATCCAACTCCGTTCGCTCTTATTACAAAATCAGATGTACCAATCCATTCCTCTGTAAGGCTTATCGTCTTATGAGCAAATGAAAGGTCTGATACTAAACATAAATTATTCGCAACTTTAAATTTATAACCCATACCTATATTAAACACCATGCCTTTTCTTAATTTTGAATTTTCACCACCGATTCTTAGAGAAGGTCCAATATTTAAAAAGGTATAAAAAGCATCTTCATCATCCGATACATATGCTCTAATGTCCAGTAGAACTGGTAAAGTATTAAAATTTGGATTGTTATAACCATCTAATCCAATTGCAATTCCAAGAGAAAAAGTTGGCGAAATAAAATAGCCGTTTATAGTTTGTAAACTCCAAGCATCAGAATTTTCACTCGGAAGATCAGAAAAAAAGCTGCCTTCGCCTTCAATAAAGACCTCTTGTTTTAATTTAGTATTAGAAATGTACCCAATTTTGGTGATGTTAAAAAAACCTTCATTTTTATCCGATTCATTCTGTGCAAAGCCAAAAAGGTGGATGAAGAGCAGGTATGATACTACTAATTTTCTCATAACGTTGGAGTTAATTTTTAACACATCTAATTAAGAATTACTTCTGCCTTATTTTACGCTTCTGCAAGTTCTTTCTTAGACTTTCTGTACAAATAAGAATTGAAAATACTTCGTCTTGCAAAACGCATTTGTTTGTCTGAATTTACAAACTTAATAAAAACGTTTTTAGGCACTCCAAAATATTCATAAGTACTACCATCTAAAAATGTAATCTCTAATTGTAAACCTTTATGCTGAAAATCTTGAATACCAGAATTTGTAATTAACTCGGTGTATTCTTCAAGATTTGCAGCCTTAGTTTCTGGCGCAATACTCACTAAAAAATGATACCCATCGATAATTTCAACACTTTTCTTTTCAGCTTCTTCTTGACCTTCATCTCCATCTTGAAATTTATCTGGATGCCATTCTTTTACTAAATTTCTATAGGTTTTCTTTAAGGTTTTTAAATCGATTGAACCTTCGATAGAAAAAAGTGTTTTGTATTGCTTAATGCGTTTCATTTGAAGTGCTTTATTTTGAGGCGCGAAATTACGTTATTTCGTGAGATAAATAGTTATGGATTGTGAGATAAAAAGTTATTGATTATTAAGTGATTTCGGTATTCCATATAAGTAAAAAACCACACCTTCTTAGAAGGTGGCTTTGAAAAGCTCCTAAAACGGGTAAATGAGCAACGTATAAAAAATCAGGCTTCTCTATTGAGTCAGACCTTTCAGGTTTTTAAAACCTGAAAGGTTTAAAAAGCAGGCAAAGCCAGAAGAGCATTACCACCTACTCTTCAGGCGGAAACCCATGAATCTCTTCAAACTTCTCATCAAAATTAGTTCTTAAATACGATTTCAATTTCTTTTCGTAATCATCCTTCAACCATTTTAGGAAGTTGTAGGTGCTTCTACTAATACATTTAGCATAGGTTTCAATACGTTGGTTGATATCGTCTTTTAATAATTTTGCTAAGGCTAGTGCGTCATAAACATCTTCACTGTTTTCAATACAAATTTTAGCATGTTGTTCTATGGAACGTTCTAAAACTACTTTTGAAGATTCACCACTATCAACAGCATCTTTATACGTTTGTTTGATATCGAAATACGTTTCTTCAGATTTTGAAAATTCATCTTTTATCTCGTCTGATAAATCGTGCTTAAAATTAGATTCAATAGCCGCATCATCCTTAATACGATCTGCATACCAGTTTGGTGACTTAAAGATCAGTTGCCAATCCAAATCCGCTCCCCAAGGTCCAAAACGATATAAGTTATTCCCTAAATCTATAGTTGTGAATTTCGATTTATTGTTCAAAATACGAGAACCACGACCAATCATTTGGTAATATAACGTCAATGACTTTGTGGCTCTATTGAGTATAATGGTATCAATGGTTGGTTCATCAAAACCTGTAGTTAAAATACTTACCGACGTTAAAATAGCATCTGGTGTCTCGTGAAACCACTGTAAAATCTGCTTTCGTTGCTTTTTTGTCGCTGTGTTATCCAAATGCATTACTGGCAAATCAGCTTCTTTAAAAGCATAATAGACACTTATTGAAGTGTTAATTCCATTATTAAAGATCAAGGTTTTTTTTCCAAGCGAATGTTTTTTATAAGCATCTACTAATTTTTGCAACATGGCAGGACTCGAGTATAAATCTTCAGACGATTTTACCGTATAATCTCCGTTAGAACCTACTTCTAAAGACGTTAAGCCCATGTCGTACGCATAAGTTTCGGCTCGTGCTAAGAATTCATTTTCAATAAGATTTTCTATGGTTTCACCAGTAATAAGTTCATCGTAGTTATCCTTCATTGGTAACTCTTTATTAGAACTTAAGGGTGTCGCAGTAACGCCAAGAATAAAGGATTTTTCAAAAAATTTGAATAACTTGGTGAAGGAATTGTAATGTGCCTCATCAATAATCACCAAACCAACATCTGAGATGTCTAGCATATCGTCGTTTAAACGGTTGTTTAAGGTTTCAACCATAGCTACAAAACACGAATATTCTGCTTGGTCATCTAAATTCGCCTTACTATTTACCACTTTATTCGTCACGCCAAAACCATCTAGCATTTTAGAGGTTTGGTTACAGAGTTCTACTCTGTGCGTCATTATCAAAACCTTCTTATCGTGATTTTTAAGGTACTGACGAACCATTTCAGAAAAAATAACGGTTTTTCCACCACCTGTTGGCAATTGGTATAGTAAGTGGTAATCCTCACGTTCGTTATCGAACTTTTCAAAAATTTGACTTATAGCGCCTTGTTGATAGTCGTATAATTCTTTGTCAGTTTTTTTTTCTTGAACAGCTTGATTTGTTTGAGACATATATTTTATTTCGAAGTATTAATTGCAGTTGCAAATTTACAACACTTTAACCGACGAAAAAAGTAAGAGTTCTATGGATATTTTTCTAATAGCCTTAAAATCGGTTATTTCAAATTCAGGTTCATTTTCAAGATAAATAATATTTATTATATATTTACGTTTCAAAAGCCGACGAGATTATTTTTTCCCTCTATGAAGTCCATTTTTTTTAGTCTTATTTTTTGCGTTTCGCTTCAGGTCTTAGCCCAAGATGTACCAAATTCCAAGTCATTAAAAATTGAATTACAGACGATTAGATCTAATAAAGGAGTTGTTATTGAAGCTATTGAAATTCCCTTTATAAAAAAAGAAGTGGATCTTTTAGGTATAAAGACCAAAATCAAGACTATTGATAAAAATAGTATTGATATTAAAGCCGACTATTGGGATACCACCTTGCATAATCCTTATGTAGATACAAACCAAGAATTTCCGTTAGAATTAAAATTTACCGACACCACTTATGCCTCTCCAGTGCCTCATACCAAAGTCGTGACTTCGCGTTACGGTTGGCGAAGAGGTCGGCCACATAACGGTATTGATATTGATTTAGTCACAGGTGATAGTGTCGTTTCTGTACTTGATGGTATTGTACGTTTTGCTAGATATGCTAATGGCTTTGGAAATACAATTGTAGTACGCCATTATAATGGTTTAGAATCTACGTATGCGCATTTATCTTATATCGCTGTTAAAGCAAACGATACCATTGCGAAAGGCGAATATATTGGTAAAGGTGGCAATACTGGTAACTCAAGAGGTAGCCATTTACATTTAGAACTTTCATATAAAGGCGAATCGATTCATCCTGAATATTTGTTTGATTTTTCTTCAAAAAACACCATAAGATCCCAAAACGTTTGGGTGACACAGAAATGGACACATGCACGTTTTCATAATTCTAAGCGCATAAGCAAAGTTAAAGTCATACGATCCGCAGATGAAGCCGCCCTCTTGAATTTAACGAAGCGTCCCAAATTTCATGTCGTACAAAAAGGCGATACGCTTTATGGTATATCGCGACGAAATAATTTGTCTGTAGCTAAGCTCTGTAAAACCAATGGTATTACGCAATCCTCTCCTTTAAAAATTGGACAAAAATTAGTTTTAGAACTTTAGGACAAGATTATAGACCGCTTCGTTTTTAGAATTAAGATCCAAGACTACATTCTCACTCACTGAGAAAATTAGTTTATCGAGGTCAGTAGTTAAATACTTATCCAAAGCAAAAACTAATATCTTTATTCTTATAGTTTTAAATTTAGTTGTGTTGTCCGTTCGAGCGCAGTCGAGAACTAGTCGTTTACAAAAAGTAGGTTTCGACTGCGCTCAACCAAACATTTAGCTCAAATTTGAACTCTATTTGAAGTCACTATCTACTGACCTCTATTATTTTATTCAAGATTTTATTTGTTTTTAGGTCTTATTTTGATTTCTAAATTTGAAATAGAATTAAGATAATCTATTCGCGTATTGGTGATAAAATATTTTTAAAATTCACTAATTTGCAACTTCAAAAACTTAAACACATTTGAAAGTCTGTATTGCCGAAAAACCAAGTGTTGCCAGAGAAATCGCATCTGTATTAGGAGCCACAACAAGACACGATGGCTACTATGAAGGTAATGGTTATGCGGTGACGTATACGTTTGGACATCTGTGTACCTTATACGAACCCGCAGATTACAAACCGTATTGGAAAAGTTGGGATCTCAACAATTTACCCATGTTACCAGAAAAGTTTCAGGTAAAGGTTTCTAACAATGATGGTATAAAAAAGCAATTCAACATTGTAAAACGTTTATTCGATAAAGCTGAAGTGGTCATCAACTGTGGTGATGCTGGTCAAGAAGGAGAACTCATTCAGCGTTGGGTCATTAACGAAGCAAATTATAAGGGTAAAGTGCTGCGTTTGTGGATTTCATCTTTGACGACGGAAGCTATAAAAGAAGGATTCAAAAATTTAAAACCTTCTGAAAATTACGATAATCTCTATTATGCTGGGTTTTCACGCTCTATTGGAGATTGGCTTTTAGGCATCAATGCCACAAGACTTTATACCGTAAAACATGGCGGTTACAAGCAAGTACTTTCTGTAGGACGCGTGCAAACGCCAACATTAGCCATGCTTGTGAATCGTTTTAAAGAAATTGAAAACTTTGTGCCACAACCCTATTGGGAACTACAAACACTTTACCGAGATACGCTTTTTAGTTACGAAGAAGGGCGTTTTCTAAAAATGGAAGATGGCGAACTATTGGCCAATAAAGTTAAAGAGCACGAATTTGAAATTGTATCGACCACTAAAAAGAAAGGCACAGAATATGCACCAAAATTATTTGACCTTACTGGTTTACAGGTGTATTGCAATACAAAATTCGGGTTTTCAGCAGACGATACACTCAAAATTGCACAACGCTTATATGAGAGAAAAGTGGTTACGTACCCAAGAGTAGATACTACTTTTTTACCGAATGACGTGTATCCAAAAGTAAAAGGTATATTATCTAAACTTGTTGACTATAAGCAGCTTACTTCACCTCTTTTAGATAAAAAGATAAAGAAATCTGCGCGCGTTTTTAATGACAAGAAAGTAACGGATCACCATGCTATAATTCCAACAGGCATGCAAACCAATCTGCAATACAACGAGCAGCAGGTGTATGATATTATCGTAAAACGTTTTATTGCTGTGTTTTATGACGATTGTAAAGTTTCTAATACCACAGTGATTGGGAAAGCCGCAGATGTGAATTTTAAAACTACAGGAAAAGAGATTTTGTCTAAGGGTTGGCGAATTGTATTTGAGGCTTCGGGTGCAAATGACGCATCAAAAGATAACATGCTACCGGCTTTTGTTAAAGGTGAAAAAGGACCACATCAACCGTCGTTTTTAGAAAAACAAACCAAGCCACCAAATCAATTTACGGAAGCCTCTCTCCTACGCGCTATGGAAACAGCAGGCAAGCAAGTAGATGATGACGAGCTAAGAGATATTATGAAAGAGAATGGTATTGGTCGTCCATCGACACGTGCTAATATTATTGAGACGCTATTTAGACGGAAATATGTCAAACGAAATAAGAAACAATTACTTCCTACAGTAACAGGAATTCAGTTGATAGATACCATACAAAACGAATTGCTTAAATCAGCAGAACTTACGGGAAGTTGGGAAAAGCAATTAAAGGATATTGAAAAAGGTGAATTTAGCGCTAGTGCATTTATAAAAGGCATGAAGCGCATGGTTGATGCTTTAGTTTATGAAGTTCGGAGTGAAAAGGTGCAAACAAGGATTTCCGCAGTAAATAATAAACCTGCTTTGAAGTCGAAATCGAGTTTAAAGAAAAATTCAAAAGGAAAAACGGAAACACTTGTTGGTCAGTCTTGTCCTAAATGTAAATCGGGTCAGCTTTTAAAAGGGAAATCGGCTTATGGCTGTAATCTTTATGGGAAGTCTTGTGATTTTACCTTGACTTTTAGTTTTGGTGATAAGAAAATTTCAGAAAAGCAATACATTCGGTTGTTAACAAAAGGCTCTACGATCAACTTAAAAGGTTTTAAAATTGAAGGCAGTTCTCAAGAAGGTTTGTTGCGATTTGATGCGAATTTCAAACTAAAATTTGAACCGAAACAGGTGGTGAAAAAAGCAACTATTGAAGCTGGTGCTGCTTGTCCTAAATGTAAAACTGGGAAGGTTCTAAAAGGGAAAGCCGCTTTTGGTTGCAGCAATTATAAGGTTGGGTGTGATTTTCGAGTTGGATTTTGATGTTGAATGACGGAGTTATGACGGATTATGGCTCATCAGTAACAGATTCAAATAGTTTTTTAATAATATGCTGTTGATGCTTTGGTGTAACATCTCTAAAATACTTCAGCAAATCTTTACTCGTTGCGTATCTGTCCGTTTTAGTTTTTAGCTTACCATTAATAGTGTTCCAATCTTCAAGAAAGCGTCGTAGCGCTTTGTTTACCTTCTCCTCACCTATGGTTTTCTGAAATTGATACATAGCAATAGCACCTTTTGCATAATACACATAATCTTGATTCTCAACTAATGCCAATGAAGGCTCATTAAGACTACCTTTATCTTTTCCTTTTTTATAAATTTCTTTCTGATTTTCTAAAAACTGAAGTAGCTTTTCTTCGGAATAACGTTCTCTTAAAACCATCATTGCTCCATATTGTGCCAATGTTTCTAAAATGAAGTTTTTACCTTTTACATTTGCAGCTTCTACTTGCATACCAAACCATTGATGTGCCACTTCATGAGCCGTTATATAATAAGCCATATCTACATCTTTAGTAGCGTCTATATTTAAAACAAAGCCTATTGATTCTGAAAAAGGGATGGTTCCCGGAAATGATTGTGCAAATTGCGCGTAGCGCGGAAATTCCATGATTCTTAATTGCTCGTATTGATAAGGACTGAAATGTTTACTATAATAAGCAAGAGAGGCCTTCATAGAAGCCATCATTCTCTCAATGTTATAGTCATGTGCTTTGTGATAATAAATTTCAAGATTAATAGATTTTGCTACTGAATCTGATGAAGATATCCATTTGTCTTTATAAATTTCGTATTTAGCAGATACGATGGAATAAAAATTAACCATCGGAACCTGCATTTTATATTGATAATAGTTGCGGTTATCTGCTATCCATTGTCGTATTAAATTCCCTGGAGCTAAAGCGGTTTGATCTTTAGATGTTCCGATAATCATTTCAAAATTAATACCATCAGAATCACTACCTGATCTGGCGTTTTTGAGTTCGTTTATAGCTCCTCGTTCTGATTTATTAGTTCGAATAGGTAAATTATAGTCTTTTCGTTCGTCTTTATCATTTAGTTCATATTTGCGGTTGTAACCAATGGTCGGAAGATTAGTGTTATTAAAAAAAGTACCATTCTCTACAATGTTAGAGTTTGAATCACCAACCTCAAACCCTTTTGTGGTGAATGATTGTTTAAATTTCATTTTAATAGTGTCACTAGGATTCAGTACATTGTTTAATTTGTAAATTGTGTAATCGTAGTTTTCGTATTGTTTATTTTCAGTGGCACCTCCTTCAAAAATTACAGAATTTAATATAACATTCCCTTCTATTAATTTTTGAATATGAATCTCAGTAATCGGTTGCTCATTAGTGTTTTCCAAAATATAATAGCCTTCTGCCGTATAGTTTCTAGATGAAGGATAGAGCTCTACTCTTAAATACACATCCACAATTTTGGGTTGTGGTAGATACTCTAATGACTTCAGGTTTTTTTCATAAGCAACTCTAAATTCGGTAGCTTCTGTATTTGACCAATATTCGTTTAAAATATTTGTGTTGTAAAAAATGAAACTTCCAAAGGCAATAAATAGTCCTGCGATAACACTTGCGAACACAAAGAGCGGTTTACTTATACCATACTTAGCACCTTTTAACCGTTTTATAAGATTTGTTTCTGTACCTCTTACCATTAAAAGCGCTCCTATGATAAGTAGCAAAATTCCGAAGAAAAACCAATACGATTTAATAATGAGATAGGGTTTTAAAAAATGACCATAACCATTCATATCTGAATAGGCACCTAAAGCGTTTCCTCCAAATACATATAAGTAGTGATCAAAGCCAAATACACTGAGACTATTATTGGCAATAAAGCATGCTACGACGAGTATAATCCCTATAAACTTATGATTAATAAGAGATTGAATAAAAAATGCGATACAGGTGTATAATGCTAAAAATGGTAAAATTTCTAAGAAGAAACCATAGAAATAAACTTGAAACTCATAGTTATAATACCCACTTAATGTTTGAAATATAATTCCTGAACTGATTAAAGCCAAAATTAATACTACATAAATTAAGTTTAAACCAATATACTTACCTGCTAGATTAATAACGCTAGACATTGCTGATGCATCATAAATTAAATTCAGTTTTGCATTGCGCTCTTTCCAAACCATCTCACCAGAATAAAACACTAAAATAATAATGAAGAAAATTATTGATGTTTCTTGTAATTCTTCAACAATAAAATAGGTTTTAGGATAGCTATCAACTCCATAAACCGTTCCTAAGTTTACAGAGTTGATAAGAATGATGAACATACCGCAAATAACAATTGCCCAAAATGAAGGTTGTCTACAAATGCTTAAAAAATAAAACCAAGAAAACTGTTTTAATTGTGTCCATTTAGATAAAACGCCATACTGCTTTTTAGTGTGTGGTATTACAATATCGCTATCTTCATAGGTGTTTTTAACTTCTACTCTTTGTAATTGCTTGCGCTTTGATCGCTTCTCTTTAACAACATTAAAATTGAATTTTTTATAACCATATAGTAAAGCAAGTATCCCAAGAGAAAACCAAAACAACTTGTTGTACAATAGTGCTCCTGTAAATGGAATACTTTGATAACTATTTTCTAGCGCTGTCCAAGATTTTGTTATAAACGTCGTGGTTGTTAATGAAAATGGATCTAAAATAGCTTGCCAAAACTCGTTAGTAATTGCTTTGGTTAGCATAAATACCACAAACAAAATAATACCTTGCGTATATACTACGACTAAGTTTCTAGTTAATGCACCTGTAACAAAGAATAAAGCCGCTCCAAAAAATAAGGTTGGTAAGGTGATTGTCACAAACGTTTTTAAATAGACCCATACATTAAAGTTTAATAAATCATCTGGATTTTGCCATGGCATAAATTCACCTAATAGCATTCCGAATAAAACACCTGTAAACACAAAGACTAAAACCGTAAACGCACCTAGAAATCGACCGAGTAAATAATCTATTTTCTTGATTGGTGTAGAAAAAATTAATGATTCTATGTCGTACTCAAAATCTCGTAATACAGAAACTCCCATAATCATAGAGGCTAAAATCATGAATAAACCCGTAATGGCTCCCATTGTTTTTGCAACAACTAATGGTGAATTTTTTTTCATTAATTCGAAATCTGAACCTTGAAAAATAAAATCGACACCAATAATAGAAAACAGAAATAGGAATAAAAAGAAGACATAAGTGTCTGGTCGCTTTATACGATATTGTATTTCAAACTTAAAAATATTGTACCACATAACTAATTAGATTTTGAGTTAGTATTACTGAATATTTCTGAGAAATAGACATCTTCCAAACCAGCATTAATAGGCAAAAAACCATGTCTCGGATCTTCATCACTTAAGATGTGAATGGTTGGTTTTCCAAGAAATAATCTTTCACTAATTACTTGATAGTTCTGCTTGTAAGCTTCTAATTCGGATTTTTCGACTGTTTTCTTATAGACTTTACCTTTTAAATCCTCTATGATTTCTATTGGATTTCCTTTTAAACAAACTTGACCTTGATTAATAATCGCCATGTTAATGCAGAGTTCTTTTACGTCATCTACAATGTGAGTAGATAGAATTACGACAGTCTGTTCTCCCAGTTCACTTAAAACATTGTAAAATCGGTTTCTTTCTACAGGATCTAAACCTGCTGTAGGCTCATCTACGATGAGTAGTTTGGGATTATTGAGCAGGGCTTGTGCAATGCCAAAACGCTGTTTCATTCCGCCAGAAAAGCCTTTAAGGTTTTGTTGTCTTACGTCGTATAAGTTGGTTTTGTATAAAAGTGCTTTCACTAATTCTTTGCGTTCACTTTTATTAGAGATGCCTTTAAGTACTGCAAAATGATTCAGTAATACTTCGGCAGATATTTTAGGATACAAACCACATTGCTGTGGTAAGTATCCTAAAACCTGTCGTAACTCATTTTTTTGTTTTAATACATCTATCTCTCCTAAATGCACAGAGCCGCTGTCGGCTTCTTGTAAGGTTGCAATTGTTCGCATTAAAGTCGATTTGCCAGCACCATTCGGTCCCAACAAACCAAACATACCTTTAGGTATTTCTAAAGACACATTTTGTAAGGCTTTAATACCGTTAGAATAGGTCTTTGATAGATTGTCAATAATGAGTTCCATAGTGTTCGTTTTTTGATTGATTAAAACAAACATATTGGTGTTTTTTGCTGTTTAAAAACGTTAGTGACACAAATAGATTTATATGTGATAAACGTATGGTTTTAAGTTATATAGATGTTTTAAAACAGCTTTACAATAGTTTGTCACGTATTACCTGCTGTTTGTCAACTAATTTGTAAGCCGTGTTTTATTTAATTAATATTGACTTATGAATTTTATAATACCAGATAAAAAAAAGAAACTTTTAAAGCTTATTTTTAGACTAACGCTGGTTTTTATTGGTGTTGTTATAGTTATATTTAATGATGTTTTTGGCAGGTTAGACGGCTTTTTGGAGTTTGTAGCATTCTATTTCTTGGTTATATGTATTGCAATTTCACATTGGGTATTTAAGCAAATCAAATCGATTATTCGATTAAAAAATGAAAAGGCTAAAACCGAACTCATGCATTTAAAAAGTCAGGTTAATCCACATTTCTTTTTTAACATGCTGAATAACCTCTACGGTTTAGTAGATAAAGATTCAAAAAAAGCACAAGAATTAATCTTGAAACTTTCTGATATGATGCGTTACAGCATTTATGATGGAGAAAAAGACACTGTTTTACTTTCAGAAGAAATAACGTATCTACAAAATTATATAGAACTTCATAAAATGCGTTATCATAAGGTTATTGACATACAATTCAATATCGAAATAAAGGATAACGATTATGAAATAATGCCGCTTCTTTTTATAATTCTGTTAGAAAATGCGTTTAAACATGGTGTAGAAAATTTAAGAGCGCATGCTTATGTGCATATCAATTTAGTAGCACAAAAGAATGAAGTGACATTTAACATTGAAAATAACTTTGATAAAATGCAAGATAATGAAGAATCTGGTATTGGTTTAAAAAACCTAAAGCGACGATTAGAGTTAGTGTATCCAAAAAATCATATTTTAATTATGTCTAAAACTGACAGTGTATATAGTGCTAACTTGAAGATTACTGGATTATGATGACATACCTCATTATAGATGACGAACATATTGCGCATGATATTATAAAAAAGTATGGCGATATGTTACCTAATTTAGAATTCAAAGCAGATTGTTACGATGCTATTGAGGCCATTGACTATTTAAGTAAACATGAAGTTGATCTCATTTTTTTAGATTTAAACATGCCTAAATTAAAAGGCTTTGATTTTTTGAGAACCTTACCATCACCTCCAAAAGTTATTGTAACTACTGCATATAGTGAATTTGCTATTGAAGGCTACGAATTAAATGTTGTCGATTATTTATTAAAACCATTTAGTTTTGAGCGCTTTTTGAGTGCCATTAACAAAGTAACAGCTTCTACTACCCGAACCATAAAAAATGAAAGTAAGGAAACGCTAAAACCTGAAGAGAAATATATTTTTTTAAAGCAAAACAACAGTCATATACAAGTAGATTTAGATACTATATTATGTCTTGAAGCTTCTGGTAATTATACCAAAGTTATTACCAATAATGAAACCATAAGCATACGCCAAAAAATATCTGATACCATAGAATTGCTTTCTGATACTGATATTATCCAAGTGCATAAATCATTTGCAGTTTCAAAAAAGCACATTACGAGTATTGAAGGTAATCGCATTTATATTGGTGATTATATCGTTCCAATAGGAAAATTTTATAAGGCTAATGTCAATACGCTTTTAAAATAGAATGAAATTCGCAATAGGGTTTGTTCTAAAAGGAAAAGCCGCTTTTGGTTGCAGTAACTACAAGGTGGGTTGTGATTTTAGGGTTAGATTTTAATTCTAAACAAACATTATGTTTAAAATCCTACAAGGTCTTTTTTTTGACCTTGTAGGTATGAAATGATTAAATAAAAGATCTTCTTTTATGAATTTAAACAACGCTGTTTTTGTTTGAATTATTAGTGAAGCGTTTACACCTGCACCATTTCTAAAACTTTATCGGATGAATAAAAGGAACTATATATTTTATTTTTCAAAATTTCTATAATCACTTAAACCCACAAAAAAAAGCCACTATCACTGATAATGGCTTTACAAATCTTATAAAAAATATTATTTCGCTTGCTTTACTCTAACCGCATTCATACCACGTTGTCCTTTTTCAAGTTCAAATGTTACTTTATCGTTTTCTGCAATTTCGTCAATGATACCACTAACGTGTGTAAAGTGTTTTTCGTTTGTATCCATATCTATAATGAAACCAAAGCCTTTAGAATTATCATAAAATGATACTTTTCCATTTCTAATTGGGTCAAACGGTTCTTCGTCAGACTCTTCTTTTGTAGGAATACCAATAACGATATTTTCAGCTTTAACCTTTACTTTCATTGTTGGATCTGGCGGAGTATCCGTAAGATTTCCGTTGTGATCTACATACGCAATCGGAATACCATCTGATCCATTTTCTTCTCTTTCGAGTTTACGCGCTTCCATTTTCTTACGCTTATCTTCTCGTTTTTTTAATCTCTTTTTTTCTTTTTCACTTTTACTAAAAGTCTGTTGTGATTTAGCCATTCGTAGTTTTAAATATTAATGTGTTTGTGTGCTTTTGAAAATATTTATAATGCAAACAAGTTAATTAACTTAACAATGAATAGTATTAAAATCTAAATAATAACTTAAGGATAAAGCTATTTCTGTAGTATATTTTCAATAAACCGAATGCAAAGATACAATATCTACTGCAAAATATTAAATTTTTAGTGGTAATAAACAGAGCCTAGCGCTACTTTTATAGTAAATCTATAGACTTGTTATGAGTATTTAGAGTATTAACGCTTTGCTCATTTCATCTGTATTCAAAACGTTTTAATGGATCTAAAGAATAAACTAGCCTTTAATAACTATCTTTATACGCTATGACAAACACAACTATTGTTTTAATATTAAGTCTTATTTCTGGTGTGTCCTTTATTTATTACGGACTTAGCTGTTTTAAAAGTAAGCGTATAAAATTAGAATTTGAACGTTACGGCTTACCACACCGAAGAGTGCTCACAGGTGTATTACAATTGCTTGGTGGTACAGGCCTGTTATTAGGACTTTATATGCTGCCAGCTTTAGCTTTTGCAGCGAGTTTAGGATTAACCATATTGATGTTTTTAGGCTTTTCGGTACGATTGAAAATTAAAGATGGCTTTTTAGAATCTGCACCTTCGTTGATTTTTGCAATTTTAAACCTTTATTTATGCATTCACTTTTTTCAAATGATGCGTTTATAATTTAGACAAATGCAATGACTAAGCACATCACTAAAAATAAAGCTGCAGGAAACGACTTAAACAAAGGATCTTTAATTTTAAAATGCATAATAATTGATCCTGTAAGTAAGGTTGCCAAAACCAATGCTGCATAGTAACCATAGCTTTGCCAGTAAATAGAAGCTAGTAACACGACTGAAAATCCTACTTTTAAAAATCCGATAATATAAAGCATCGTATCACCTAATCCATAGACTTTAAATTCTTCTACTAACGTTTGGGCGTTGCCACCACGCCATTTGGTTGGCTTTTTATTCTGAATTAACCACACATTGATTAAACTGAAGCCTACAATTAGTTTTAATGCGATATATAAATAGTCCATAGTGATTTTCTTGTAGGTTAAGTTAGTAAAAAAAAAGATTAAATGTAAAAATTAGTATCATATTTAAACATATTCCGAACTGATATGATCGATCACCAAACCATCTTCCAAACTCATTATTAAACCTTGCGCAGCACGTTCACCTGAAAGCATAGCCGCATTTAACGAGCCATTCAATAAATGATCTCCTGCTAAAAAAACAGTGGATTTTAACTGTGTTTCGGTTGGTGAAATGGTGTTTTGAAGCGAAGCTAACTCTGGTAAGGCTTGTTTAATATGGTAACATTTCAAAAACTTATCTGTTTGTATATGACAATAGGTTTGCAGTTCTTTTTCGACTTGCGCTACTAAATCCGATTCGTTTAATTGATGCGTTTTTACAACCGTTACAGAAAGTAATTCTTTAGAGCCTTTTGCGGTTGTAGCAACACTATTATGATAAAATATATTATTAATCAAAGCGGCTTTGTCTGCAATGAGACCAATTATTGGGTCTGAAAGACTGCGTTTATCAACTTCGAAATATAAATTATAACACGATTTCCAATCTTGTTTCTGATTATTTAAATTAGGTATTAATTGATCTGCGGTAGTTGCGATAATCGTGAAATGTGTATCTAAAACAGAACCATCTTCTAATGCAATGTTGGCATCATTCACCTGTTTTACTTTGGTATTAAAACGAAATTCCGTTTTTGATAATTGTGCTTTCAATTGATTAGGAATGGCACAAATGCCGTCTTTTGGCAGCACAGCCGAACCTTCACCAAACATTTTATACACAAACTCAAACATTCTACTCGATGTTTTTAAATTCGGCTCCAAAAAAATGCCTGTAAAAAAAGGTTTAAAAAATTGCTCTATAACTTTATCTGAAAAGCCTCTAGATTTTAAATAGTCTAAAGTGCTCGTAGATTCTGAATTAAAAATACTATCGATGGACTTTTTCTTTAAAGCCGTATTGAGCTTGAAAATTTTTAATTTATCTGATATAGACGCCACAGAAGCCAATAGTGTGGGAAATAATAAACTCGTATCTCTTAAAGGATCACCAATGGTCTGAGATTTACCATCTGAAAAAATAACAGCACCTGACTTTAAGTTTTGAAGGTTCAGTGCCTTAAAATCGAGATGATTTTTAGCCTGTGGATAAGCATCGAGCAATACCTGAAATCCATGATCTAATTGATAGCCTTCAACAATATCGGTTTTAACACGACCACCAACACCACTTGAAGCTTCTATTATAATAGGATTGTAACCAGCTTCTTCTAACGTTTTAGCAGCAATCAATCCACTAACACCAGCACCAATAATATGTATTTTGTATGCGCTACGGTTCATTCTAATAATGTAAAAAAGTAACTTATAATTTTAATAATGTTCCTCTGTAACTGATATCACCACTTCGATTACCAGATAGCATTAAAAACGCATTACCATTTGGCTTAACCTCAATGGAAATTACATTGTTTTTAGTTTGAATTGTAATTGAAATATCTTGATTTTCATCATCGAATGATGCAGATATTTTACTGTTATCGTCATTAAACACATAACGCGTTTTGTCTGTAGAAAACGTTTCTAATTCGCCAAAAACCTTGTTTTTATTGATAATGATTTGGTTAGAGTTGTCTTTAAAACTTTCGCGCTTTTTTCCTTTAAACACCACATTGGCTACGAATTCAAACTGCTCAGACTTTACGGTTTCTTTTGATGTGTTATAAACACCTTCAAACATTTCTTTCTGAGTTTGTTTCGACTGTGCAGATACTAAGGATGCAGATGAAAGACTGCAAACTAAAACTAATAAAACTAAATTTTTCATGTGTTTCTATTTATTGTTTTTTATTGGGCAATTCGATAATTATCGGAACTGTTTGCTACTAATCATTATTTTCAATGTTAAAGATTTTAGCATGCTCGTTTCCTATTATTTTGGGTCTAAAATTAAATTTATGCGTTCTATACCATCTCTGTAATGGTATTTTGTTTCCGTATTTGTATTTGTTCTCGCTGCTGAAGTAAGCATTCGCTTTAGCACGTTTAACTCACCTCTAACCAGTGCTCTAACATCAGATTGATTGACGTTGTAATATTGTCTACTTCTATCTCGATCTAAATCTTCCGTCATTAAATTAAACATGGCATCTAAGTAAGCACGCTGCAAGTTACGTCGAAAAATTGAAACATTTGAAGCTGTTTTTGTCTCAGACCAAATTCCCGTTCGTAGCTCTTGTAATAATTCTAAAGCCGAATAATTATTAGCATCCATGGCTTTATGATCTATTAAGCGTCCTAAACGTTCAAAATTTAATAAATTATTAAGATGTCTCGATTGTAAACTTCTGATACGATCTGTATAGCCAGCGTAATTGATATTTTGCAGAATAGATTTATCAATGAGCCACATTGGTGTTTCAAAGGCATTTTTGTGCAACCATTGTATCGCAGATTTCTGATAGGCCTTATCTACAGGATTATAAACCATACCGTCTTGCGATGGATTTTTAGTATCTTCTACGACACCACCAACATGACTTACCACATGGCCAACATAACGACTCCAAACCCCTAACATTTCGCCATAAAGTTCTTCTAAGTCTTCGTAATTATCGGTTTGGTCGCTCGTCCAGTTTGGTAAATTTTCAGCGACTATTTTTAAGTTTTTAAGTCCGTAGGTACTCGCTTTGATACTATTATTACTGATATCTTCGGTTTGCGCTGTCGGATCGAATCGACTGCTTTGTTTTCCGAATTTATAAATCGGATTGCCTGCTTTTTCCAGTATCCAACCGTTTAGTGTTTCTTTTTCGGCTTCAGCAGAAGTGGCACCACCAATATATCTGTAGCCATAGTTTACAGCATAGTTATCGTAAGGCCCTAACTGTCTTATAAATCTTATGTTTTTATCACCAGGTTGCGCAATATAATTGTAGCGCGCATAATCCATTATGGTGGCTGCGATGCCGTTTTTTTGTGTGAACGCACCATTTCTATAATCTTCAACATCGTAAGCGCAACTCGCTCTCATATTATGTGGTAAACCTAGTGTATGGCCAACTTCATGTGCAATTACCATTTTCATCATTTCACCAATATCTTCTTCTGAGGTATCTAAGGTTCTTGCCGCAGGATTTGCAGCACCAGTTTCTAATAAATAACGATTTCTATAAGATCGTAAATGGTTGTGGTACCAAATAATATCACTTTCAATAATTTCACCACTTCTTGGATCGGATACACTTGGACCTGTGGCATTTCGTGTGGTACTTGCTACGTATCGTACTACGGAATATCTAATGTCTTCTGGACTAAAATCTGGATCTTCCGCCTTAGTTGGTGGATCTTTAGCGATAATCGCATTTTTAAATCCGGCTGCTTCAAAGGCTTTTTGCCATAGTTCAATCCCTTCTTTCATATAAGATCGAAACTTCATTGGTGTGGCTGGATCTAAGTAATACACAATTGGTTTTATCGGTTCTACCAATTCCCCTCTATTATAAGCTTCGATGTCTTTTGGTATTAATTTCCAACGTCTTATATATGTTTTTTCATCTGCTTTTAAAGCTTCACTACTATAATCGTATTGACTTAAGGTGAACCAACCCACACGCTCATCAAAAAGTCGTGGTTGCATTGGTACTTTTGGTAACAAAATCATGGATTGATTCATTTGCACGCTAATGGTTTCATCACCAGTATATACAGGTGGGTTTGACGCATTGTATGTAAAATCTTGAATCACTTCAATATTCTCAGGAAAGCTTTTAACGGAATTGATAAAACTTCTGGATTTATCTAAATTCTTTACTTTATAAGACGATCTTAAGCGCGAAGACAAACCACTTATAGATTTCACATCTGAACCATAAAAACTCGTAACATCAATAACCACAGTAGATGAATCTTTTGAAAAGGCTTTGATATCAAAAGCATATAAAGTAGGTTCATAATTATTAGCTTTTACCGAAACATTAATTGGCAAACTATCTGAAGCGACTGCGCTTGATGACTTTTCTTTGATTAAAATTTTGTCTTTAAAACGTTCCCAATTAATCAATCTGGTATTGGTTTTAGTACCAGCATTGATGTAGCCACCACCTAAATTTGAAGGTAATTTTGCAAAACGACTCACTAAAAGCATGTCTGTGTTGAGCTGATTTAAAGGAATTTCGAAATAATACGTGTCACCTACCAAATGCACATGAAACAATCCTTCATCTGAAACGGCATCTTTGGTAATGACTTTATCGTAGTCTTTAAATTTGCTTTTCTTTGTTGGTGTTTCGGTTGGTGCGGTTTGTGACGCGTTTTTCTTTTTTCCTGCTGATTGTGCTGTGGCACAAGACCATACAATCACTGATGATAGAACTAGCGTTAAGATTTTTTTCATGAAATAAGTGGTGTTTTGTTGAAATGACTTGCTAAAGATAATCAATAGATTCAACCTAGTAAATAATTTATTAAAAGGTGTTAAAAATGAGCGCTATTACTGAATTCTAAAGTACTTTTGCAGAAAATTTAGAATCATGTCAAAATTGTTGTCTGTTTTTAGAATCGTCGCCTTATTAGAAGGTGTTTCTTACCTATTATTGTTATTTATTGCGGTGCCTATTAAATACATTTCCGAAGATCCGCAATACGTAAAAATGCTAGGCATGCCACATGGTGTTTTATTTATGGCTTATGTCGTAATTGCCATATTCATTAGTGCTTATATGAAATGGAATTTAAAAACCTTAGCCATTGTATTAGCGGCTTCTGTAATTCCGTTTGGTACATTTTATGTTGAAAAAAAATACTTAAAACAAACGCCAAGTGCTTAACATCAAACACATTTTATACGATTTTCTTTTAGAAACTGGTTTTTCTAAAAACTCAGCGATCTATCTTAATATGCTGGCTTTACTCTTGGCTTTATTGTTGGTCGCATTTATAGTAGATTATGTAACAAAACGCGTACTTTGGCGATTTTCAGCAGGTGTAGCCAAACGTACTAAAACCAATTTTGATGATATTTTAATCACCAATAAGCTACCACGAAATATTGCACATATCATTCCGCTTATTATCCTTATTGAATTTGTTCCTCAAGTATTTACCGATTTTCCGTTTGCAGAAAACATCATCGAGAAAACCTTAAAGGTTATCGCTATTATCCTTACGCTTCAAATTATAAGAAGTTTATTGAGTTCTGTAAAAGATTACCTAAAAACCATCACACGATACAAGGACAAACCAATTGACAGTTACGTGCAGGTCTTTATGATTTTTGCTTGGTTACTCGGTATTTTTTCAATTTTTGCCATTGTTACAGGCATTTCTTTTATCAAATTCGCTACAACACTTGGTGCAGCTTCGGCAGTTATTTTACTGATCTTTAAAGATACCATTTTAGGTTTTGTAGCCAGTATCCAAGTCTCTATCAATGATATGGTGAGGATTGGTGATTGGATTACGTTTGAAAAATACGGCGCAGATGGTGATGTTATTGAAATTAATTTAGCCACTGTAAAAGTTCAGAATTGGGATAAAACGATTACGACGATTCCCACCTATGCCTTAATTTCCGATTCGTTTAAAAACTGGCGTGGCATGACGGAATCTGGCGGACGACGCATTAAACGCTCTGTTATTGTAAAAACGTCAACGATTAAGTTTCTTACCAAAGCCGATATTGCACGATTTAGTAAAATTCAGCTCGTTACCGACTATTTAAATAACCGATCTAAAGAAATTGAAATTCATAATAAGAATCACGAGATTGATAAGTCCGTTTTAATAAATGGTAGAAACCTGACAAATTTTGGTGTGTTTCGAAAATACCTTCAGACTTATATTGAAAACCATTCGGCTATAAATAAAGACATGACTTTGATGGTACGTCAGTTAGAGTCTACATCGCAAGGCATTCCGATGGAAATTTATGTATTTAGTAAAGACCAACGTTGGGTCAATTACGAATATATTGTAGGTGATATTTTTGATCATGTTTTAGCCGCTGTCACTTATTTTGATTTAGAAATTTATGAGCTGGCCTTGGGTAAGATTGAGTAAACTTTACAATTGCTTTTTTATTGAAATTTAGTGTTTTTTTACTTATCACTATTCTTGTTGGTTCGAGCGCTCCCGAAAGCTTTCGGGAATAAAACTATCTATACACTTATATAAAGGTTTCGATTGCGCTCAACCAGACAGGCCTTTTATTCGCATTAATTATATTCTAAAGTGATAACCAGTTAATCTATTTTATCATCTAATCGATCCTTAACAAATTCCACTTCCGTTTTGCCATGTGGCTTTGGTTTCCCGTCAGGTCCTAAGTTGACCATGACGATATGATCTACGGTTAAAATCGTTTCGCGCGTCATTTTGTTTCTGGCTTCGCATTTCATGGTAATTGATGATTTTCCAAATTTAAGCACCTCAATTCCTAATTCTACAATATCGCCTTGTACAGCAGAACTCATAAAATTGATTTCGGACATAAATTTGGTGACGATCTTAGAATTTTCGAATTGAATAATGGTATACAAAGCCGCTTCTTCATCGATCCAAGCTAAAAGCTTGCCACCAAATAAAGAGCCATTTGGATTTAAATCTTCGGGTTTAACCCATTTTCTGGTGTGGAATCTCATATTATATTTTTTTGGGACAAGTCTCGACTTGTCCGTACGTTATGCTTTTAAAGATATGGTTTTTGAAATATCATTCAAATATAACAACAGAATTAATTCAATTAGCCCAATTTTCCGCGCCAAAAGAGCTTCTAAATAGTCCGTTGCATTGAATGTTAATAAGAGCGTTGAAAAGAAACGTTAATTGAAATATGAAGCCCTTTTTAAAGCTTTAACTTTGAATGATTCCTAAAATCTTATAATGATGATGACGCGAACTAAAGCCTTACTTTCCATTAGACCAGAAATTACCGCAGCAAAAATTTATGATGGTATCAGTTCTGAAGAGTTATTTCAGAATAAAACATTGCGACCAATTATTAAAATGCAGCACGATTTGTTTATTGCTGTGTTTCGTAATTACATTAAGAAGCGTAAAAATGTGTTTTTGAATCTAACGCTACAAAAACAACTCGATTATATCGATCATGCCATTCAGAAAGACATGAAATTCAGAAACGCTTTAAAAGGCATTATTATTGGACAATTTACGGTTGAAGAATATGAACTTTATGTTGAAAACTCCTCAGCTTTAAATAAGCGTATGATGACAATTGTGAGAGAACGCTTAATTACAAATGTTCAGGTTTTTAGTAATACGCCAGAGGTTATTCAATCTAATTAAAGCAAAGATTCACCATTAAGGTTTGTGGTTAACACATCACTCATATAATCAAAAAAGGGTCTTATTTTTTTGAATGCATCATTGACGCTTTCTAAAAAGTCATCTTGCAAAACGTCTTTATCTGAATAGCTTTTAGTAAAAATAAACTGCTTTTTTCGGATTAAATCTATGGCAGGATGTTCTTTATCGAAGCCTCTTGGTGCTGTTTTTAATTCATCACCCGTAAAATTTCCCCAAGTGGACTTAAAGGTTTTATTGGCTAGGATATCTCGCATTTCACTAGCGTCCATTTCAAACTCTTTTCGTATTCTTTGTAAATCTTCTTTATTTGGATCCCAGAAACCTGTCGCTATAAACGATTCGTTATTTGGTTGAATGTGTACATAATAACCACCTCGCAGCTCTGGTTTTCTTCTGGCAAAAGAACCACTAAAATGCGTTTTATAAGGTAATTTGTTTTTAGAAAAACGCACATCTCTATAAATTCTAAACACCTTAACTTTTTCAATCTTATCGTGTGTTTGCATTAATTCGCCTAAATGATTGTAAACGACTTTCATTTTTACTTCAATGGCCTTGTAGTCTGGTTTGTGTTCGTTAAACCAATCTCTGTCATTGTTTTTTGCGAGTTTATTGAAAAAGGTGAGAGTTTCTTTTGGTATGGTGATGCTCATTTTGTTGGGTTGTTGGTTGTTGGCTGTTGGCTATATGTAAAAATATAAAAAGCCATCGAGATGATGGCTTTTCTGATTCAAAATTGTACTTTATTTATTCTGAATTGTTTCTGATTTCTTGGCACTTCTAATTATTAGAAAATGTTTCTTTTAAATCAGATGTTTTAACGTCTAATTGATTATCAAACTGTAAGGTTCTAATAGGAAACGGAATGTTGATGTTCTCTTTATCATAGGCCTTTTTAATTTCAATAATCGCTTTGGTTTTTGCTCTTAATTTTTCGAGCATACTTTCTGCATCAATCCAAAAACGACAAAGATAATTGATGGAACTTCCACCGAATTCTGTATAATAAAACTCAACATCCTCCGGCTTTTCCACCTGATCGAATGTTTTTGCAATCACTTCTTTGGTTAACTGCTCTACTTTTTCTAAATCAGATTCGTAACCGACACCACATTCTATAAAAACGCGCATTCTTGTGGTTAATGAGTAATTTTTAAGCGGATTATCTAGAATGGTTTTATTCGGAATGATAACGATATTGTTATCCGCTTCTTTTAGGGTGAAGTCTTTCAAATTAATATCCATAACCTCACCAGAAAAACCAGTAGTTTCTACCCAGTGGCCAATCTGAATTTTCTTTCTAAAAGATAATATCAAACCTGCAAACGTATTAGCTAAAGTGCCTTGAAGCGCTAAACCTATAGCTAAACCAACGACACCAGCACCTGCTAATAGAGAGGTTAATGCTTTTCCTAAATTTAAAACGCCTAGCGCCAAAAACAAACCTAAAGCCACAACGACTACAGCACTCACTCTAGAAATAGCATTTTTTATGGATTTTTGCTCAACACGACTTGCGACTAGTTTTTTAACTAGTTTACTCACGTATTTTGCCGTAAAGTAAGCTGCTACCATTACAAGAATGGCTAAAATAAAGTTGGGTATGTTGGAAATTATGGCTTTAAACCAACCTATTAATTTGTCTACTAGGTTGCCTAATGCGGTGTTAAATTGGTCTTTCATTATATAAGTTTTAAGGTTTATTGTAAGTACGTATTATTTTATGGACTGCCTTAACCCTTATGCTTCAATTATTGTCTCATTTAACTGAGACGCTGTATTTTTAGTGAATGCGTCTAACATCCAACTGTTTTTTTCTATTTCTCTAATGTAGGCACCAATTAAATCAATCGTCCCTTCATCTTTTGTTTCGTTTGCTTTGTCTACCACTTTAGACATTTGTTTGAGTAAAATGGCATGATTTTCTAAAATTGTAAGCACCATTTTCTTATCTGTTAATTTTGAAGACACTTCTTTAATCTGTGCTGTTTTCAAATAATCCTTTAATTGACTCATAGGATGGTAACGTAAGGTTAGAATACGTTCTGCGATTTCGTCGATTTTAACGCGTGCATCGTTATAGAGTTCTTCGAATTTATTGTGAAGTTCAAAAAAGTTTTCGCCGAGAATATTCCAATGAAAATTTCGCAGGTTTTGATAGTAAATATGGTATTCTGCCAATAATGCATTTAATTCTACTACAGTTGGCATTAATTTATCGTCTTTAATGTTTAAGTAACTCATAATTGTAATTTTGTTTTAGTTTTTATTAATTCTGTCTGTACTTAATATATAGGTATCACTTCTTTTAGCAAGTACCTTAACAGGGTTTAACGCTAAGAGGGTTGCTTTAACTTAATTTTTTGTTAAGTAAAGTCCTTAGTGTTAATAGGTTTTAACATTGAAAGAAAATTCGTTAATAATTGTTTTGGAATTAACTTGCGAGATTTAGGAATTTTTCCTATCATGCACTACTTTTAAAACAGACATTATATTTATGGGTAGACCAGCAACAAGACCAACAGCACTAAAGGACGGGTTCTATATTGAGATTAGAAATAAAGGCTCAAGATCAGGTGTAAAATTATACAGTGGCACCAAGTTACAGATGCATCGTGCTATAAAAATGTACGAACGATCAAAACAAATTATGATTTTAGGTGAATCAAAGAATGGAAAATTCGTTGATAAAGAGCCAAAATTACATGTATTAGGTTAATTTTTTAGCCGATGACATATGTTTCAATTTTAGTTTAAAATTGAATGATTTAATAGTTTTCCAACTGATATTAATTTATACAGCATAAATTTGCTTTATATAATTTAACTATCGTTGTTAGAATATTTTTTTAAAGAACCAACCAAATTATTAAAAGGTATGAGCATTTGTCTTATACCTTTTTTTTATTCAAAATTTACAGCATGAAGTATTAAGCCAGAAGCTGGTGCAATATAATCCATAACTTCTGTACTGTCTTTTTGCAAGGTTCTTTCTATATACTCTAAAGTCACTTCACCTCTACCCAACTTTATTAAACAGCCAAACATTAACCGGATTTGGTTGCGCATAAATCCTTTTCCAACGACTTTAAATACATAAGATTTCTCAGGAAAGAAATTGGCCGTATAGATATCATTATCTATAATTTCTGAAGTTTCAATCGCTCTAATATATTCACCTTTGTCTGTAGCGCGATAACAGTAGGTTTTAAAATTGTGCAGGCCTTCAAACAATTTGGCACCTTGTTTCATGACGTCCACATTTAGGGGTTCTAAAATTGTTGTTAGTATTGGTGCACAAAACGGATGATTTTTTTGTCCTTCTGAAAACACATAATGGTATTCCTTTAATTTAGAATCTTGAATGACATTAAATGTGTTATCAACTTCGATTATGCTTAAGGCTCTAATATCTTGAGGTAAATTATGATTAAATAGTTCTAAAAACGCGTCAAAATCTTCGATAGGTTCATTGTAGATAAACAATTCTAAAGCCGCTTCGTTTGCAGAAACCATAGCATCTGTTCTCCCTGCGCCTAAGGTTTTGAACCTTATATCTTGAAGAATAAATTTTAACGTACGATCGATCATTAAATGTACCGTTTTTACATCAGGTTGTTTTTGCCAACCATGAAAACGGTAACCTAAATATTGAATTTTAATGAGGTAGTAGTAACGTTTATCAAACATAACAGCAAGAACGTGCTTTTCTTGAAGATTCCAAAAGCAATCCGTATTTTTATAATTCTAAACATATCATTTGAAACGCTTATACCCTTTTGATCCTTTATTGAAGCATCACATTCTAATCAGTTTATTAGTAGCTGTTTGGGTTTTTGTGTTTCTTTATTTTACAGAGCCATTAGACGTTAGTGAGCTACCAGAAAAAGAGAAGCTTATGTTTTTGCCAGGTTACGGTTTAGTTGTTGGTTTCTGTTATATGTTGTTTTTACCTTTTCAATATTATTTATACAAACACTATAAACAACAATGGACACTTTTGAGCGAGTTGTTTTTTATCATCACCTTTAGTATTGTTACTATAGTCATTGCCAGAAATTACTATTTACATGTTGTAGTTGCCAATGAACCAAATCCATATACGCTCGGTTATATGCTTCAAACGATTTTTATGCCAGCACTAGCTACCATTCTACCCATTATTTTAGTAGCTCGTTTTGCCTTTGGAAAATATTATGAAAAACGACTAGACGATCAGAAAATTGAAATTAAAGGAGAAGGCAATTATGAAGGCTTACGATTACAATTAAATGAAGTGATTAGTATTCAGTCTTCAGATAATTATATTGAAGTGTTTTATATTTCTGGTCATAGTTTGAAAAAAACATTAATACGGAATAAGCTTTCCGTTATAGATGAAGAATTTTCAGAATTACTCAGAGCACATCGTTCTTATATCATTAATCCGTATCATTTTCAACAATGGAAAACGGAAAATAGTAAGTTCTACATGGTCCTTAATTATAATGTTGAAGTACCAATTTCTAAAACCTATCAAAAGGAAATAAAAGCGGCTATTAATTCCGCCACAAACTAAGGTCATTTCGCCCCAAACACTTATTATTACTGAATTATTTGCGTTTTCATAATTATGTTTGCTTCAAGAAAGTTTAACACTAAAACCCATTAATTATGAGAACTATTATCATTTTTACAAGTATTTTAATCATTTCATTATTCAATTTAAACGCACAAGAACAGCAAAAAGAAATTTTAATTGTTGGTACGATGCATGGTGTTCCAAAAATTGTAAAGCGTAGTTATAAACCAATGTTGAGACGCGCTAAAAAATACAATCCTACAGCCATTTATGTTGAAAGTCCAAGAGGAAACGACAGCCTAAGTTGGGAATATCTTAAAGCCGGTTGGTCTAAAAGTTATAAAGCATTTTATTATTTGTCAGATTCCATTCAGAAGGTCTTTACACCAAATACAACAAAGTATAATACAATTCTGAATACACCATTCTCTGAAATGACAACAACCGACTTAGATTTTATGATGACTAATTTTGCATACCATAGAGATCATGCTAATTATCAATTTTACAAGTACATTAAAGCGCATGGCATCTCAGGTGCTAAAAAGCCTACTAGAAATGAAGATGGAGACTTAACGTTTAAACTCGCTTTAGATAAAGGCATCAAATTATTAACGGCTATGGACGACCAACGTACTAATGGCAAATACCACGATGCGTGGGCAAAATGCTCTAAAGAAGGCCAAACCAATGGTAACAATGCCATTAACCAAAAGCTGAACAAGAAAGCCTACAACTCAGCCATGTTACCTGCAATTTTTAGAGGCTTAGGAAAACATACTAATAAGACGAAATCATTAGAACGTTTGCACAAAACAAGTTCATTTACCTATGTTGAAGTAGAAACTGAAGGCTGCACGGAAGGCGAACGCTACTGGAACGAGCGCAACCACCGAATGGCAAAAAACATTGCAGAACAAGTGATGGCTTCCGATTCAGAAAGAAATATTGTTATTGTTGGTGCTTCGCATGTTATTGGCTTAGAAAAAGAATTAAAAGACAACTATCCCAACTTAAAAATAGTTCTTGCTGGTGAATAAACTTTCTTAAACCTTACCTAAAGAACAAAGCTGCCATAATCAATGATTGTGGCAGCTTACTGATTCTAAAATTATGAAGATTTATCTAATTATTACCTTCTGTGTTTTCTGTTGATTATTACTCGATACCTTCACAAGGTAAATACCAGTAGATAATAGTGATACATCCATTCTATTTTGAGTACGAGACATATCTAAAGTTGATTGCAGTACAACTCTACCTTGAATGTCATAAACCTTAGCTTCTGTTTTCTCAGTTAACAAACCACTAATTAGTAATTCTTTTGGTTTTGTCGTCGCATAAATATTAAGACTATTGAGCTGGTCTTCTGCTATCGATAAGGCATTTGAAGCATAACGCAAATAAAAACGTCCAGTCCCATTTAAATCTAAAGAAGGAGTAAATGTATAGTCCGAAGCGTTTAGTAAAGTGAATGTGTTTTCAAATGTATCCTCTAGATACACATTAATAGCTGTTGGTAAATTAGAATTACTATCTATACTAATTGTTAAGGTTTCGCCAGCCTGTGCTTTTATACCAAGTGGAATTACAATATCATTAAAATCGTCATAAGGTAAAGATTGAATTGCCATATCCAAACCAGTGATTTCTTCCACTAAATTTGAAAATATAGAAAAACCAGCAGCATTGCCTTGATAAGAACCTGCATCATATCCAACATCTAAACCTCGAGTAGTACCTTCAATAAAGTAAATTTGTGTGGAAGCATTGTTTGATGCACTATTTAAATTTAATTTAGTAAGTGCGACGTTAGTTGATGTATTTCTTCCCTGAATGAAATCGTCAGCATAACCTGCTGTTCGCATTACTGTTGTAAAATCGACTAGTCCACCTGTTTGTTTAGACTTTACAAAAAAGGCCTGTCCTGGTGCTATTAACTCAGTAATAGTTCCATCTGCAATAGTGGCCAAATTCCAAACGGTCCATCCGTTAGATGCATTTCCATCATAACCATAAATGGCTTGGTAGGCACTATTAGGATCGAACTCGGCAGAATTAACAGCAAAGAAGGTTGCAAAATCTATATACGATGGATATGGATTACCAATAAGGTTCCACCCAGAGCTCGCAGAAGCATCTGAAATAGGAATATCCAAAACATCATTTGTTCTTACGACACCTGTAAACGTTAACGTACTTCCATCTGTTGTAGCAGCTCTATAACCCATACCAGCATTTAGTGTGGTTGACATATTTCCGCTAGCATCGTAATTCTCAAAAGATCCAGTATTCGCATTATAAGGAGCAAATGCTCTGAGTGTGCCAGATGCAGCCAAATTGGTATTAGCCGTTTCAAAACTTCCAAAAGTCTGACCAATTACAGGTGCTGAAATTAAATCGTTGGTACCTATTTGCGAGACGTATCTATTATAATTTACGGTTCCAGTAATAGTTCCATCAGATATTAAACTTGAAAACAGCAAGGAGGTAGAATTTAAATCAACTGTCGTTGCTGTAACAGTAACACTAGAGTCAATACTTAAAGTTGCACCAGGATTTACCACTATTGAATTGCAATTCGTATTTGCAGAGATATTAGCTGTTCCAGCATCTACAACTATGGCATCACTCATCGTGGCAACACCCACAGGATTATTTGGTAACCAACCATTATTATAAGTGTATGTCGTTCCACCGGCTTGTGGCGCAATGTAGATAGTGTAGTCTTCGGATTGACCGTAGACTAAAGACGTGTAACATGAGTCAGTTATTGGTCCGATACCATATATCGTATCTAAATCATTAATAAGCCTAATTCTTACATAATCACCAAAAGGAATTATTGCAGGATATGTTAAAACAATTGGTGTAACACTGTTAGCTGCGATTCCTCCTGTAACAAGGTATTGTTGTTCAGCATCATCATTAAAATCTCCATCATCGTTCCAATCTATCCAAACACCTAATTGATTAAGATTGACAGATACACCAACATTAAGTGTATTAGAGATAGAAGCATCAATTTCAAAATAACTTGAACAATTTCCGCTCTCATCAATATTTCCGCCATCGATAGCTGAGACTGAAGATGAAAACGCTATTCCATTTAATTCAACACTAGTAATTCCTGCGCTAAAGGTTGATGCGCTATTTGTTGAACAAACAGCAACAGGAGCAGCATAGCCAGCGTCTAAGGGCTCATCGCCTCTCGAATTAACTATGTTTGTGCCTTCCATAGCGGCTCGCGCTCTAGTTTTTTGGTCATTGGTTAGAAGATCAGCACAATTATAATAACTCATTATGTTGTTAACTGTATTGTTATTTAACCAAGCACTACCAGAACAAATATTATTCACAGGGCAAGAACTAGTTTCCCTCTTATGTGGTTCAGTATCCGCACAGCCGTCACTGTCAACTCCTACTGTAGCATTTAACGGACATACATCATCATATACACCATCATTAACTGGATCGTCACCTTGAAAAGTATGAAACAAATTAAAGTAATGACCCACCTCATGTACTACGGTACTATTATCTCCATTAGAATTTAATCCCCAACCATTTGTGTTGCCTGGATCATAACCAAAAACAGTAGACATCATTACAGAACCATGAAAATTTGCATTATCCTGATAAAAATACGCATAACCTTGAAAGCCAAAACCACCATTATTACCATCTAATTCTGTTACGATCCAAACGTTAAAATAGTCATTTGGCGACCAGCTACTTAATGCAACAATATCACTATAACTTGCTCCACTAGACCCTTGAACATTTACGCCAAAAGCTGAATAACCAGGCAGTGACGAAGCATTAATTCTATTAATACCTGTGGTTGCATTACAATTAGGGTCTCTTTGTGCAAGAGCGAACTCTATTTCAAAATCTGTTGGGCTCATAGGAATCTGTCCTCTGTAATAATCATTAAGATTATCTATGCTACTTTGAATTTGAGCATCAGAAATATTAGAGCCAACACCAATAGCTTCACCTAAATGTAACACATGTATCACAACAGGTATGGTTAACACATTACTCATTTTAGCGAGATCTTTGTTTTTAATAGCCTGAGCTATTTTTTCTTCTGCTTGTCTTTCTAATTGAGCAAAATTTGGATCTTTTAGTAACTCAGCTCTTTGTGTATCAAATCCACATTGCTGTTGTTGTTGTTGTTGTTGTTGTTGTTGTTGTTGTTGTTGTGCTTGAGATACATTAACAAATAAAGTAACTAACAGAAAAAAGAGGAGATTGTAATTTTTGTACATCGCTTTGATTTTAAAGTTGTTTGTAGATAGGGCTTTACAATTTCAAGTCAAAATACATTATTTATAGGTAAAATGCGTAAAATTTTATAACTATTCGTTTAAATCACCTTTTTTGTACTAATCATGTGTATAGCATCTCTTAAAAAGACATCTACAATAATTAACTAATTTCAGAATATAACGCACAAAAAAGTCCTTAAGATTTCTCAAAAGGACTTTAAATTTATAATTTAATTAAAACGTTGTTTACGCTTATTGATTTCCAAGAATAATAGGCATTCCACTATCACCAGAGCCAATTACGATGACTTTACTATTTTGTGACTCAGAAAGCTTTACAGTAGCTTCAATCCCTTTATCTTGTAGAATCTTATCTGTTAATGATGCACTTAAAATTCTATTTGATTCCGCTTTACCTTTAGCTTCAATAATTACTTTCTCAGCTTCTTTTCTTGCGCTTTCAAGTCTAAATTCATATTCTAATGATTCTTGTTCTTGCTTTAATTTACGCTCAATAGCATCTTTAATAGTTGTTGGTAGTTTTACGTTTTCAACAAGCACACGCTTTACGTTTACAAACTGACCCTCTAGTTCATTTCTTACCTCTTCAAGAATTTCTAATTCAATAATATCTCTTTTACTAGAATATAATTGCTCTGGTGTGTAACGACCAACCACACTTTTTGCAGCAGCATTAATGGCAGGATTTAATAATTCGTTGATATAGTCTTCACCTTTAGTCTGAATTAATTTTCCTAAGTTTTTATACTCTGGCTCAAACCAAATGGTTCCACTCACAGTAATATCAAGTCCATTCACTGAAAGTACATTCATGTTTTCTGAAATCGACTGTTGTCTTACTTTTTTAACAATCATATCATTCCAAGGCGCCACAATATGAAAACCTTCACCATAAGTACGTTCTGTATTTATACCGTTTCCTAAGGGTTCAAATAACACACCTCCTTGTCCTGGTCCTATCGTCACTAATGATTTAGCAACTAAAATAACCATTATGATTATTCCTATTAAAATTGGTAATCCAACCTTTGGTAACTTATCCATTTTTGTAATTTTTTAAATTAATCCGTTATATTTTCTAATAAACCACTCTGCAAAAAGGCTTAATGCTATGATGCCGAGGAGATATTTCCAATCCATCAAAGGTACGATATTTTTAGTGCTTTTTTGAATGGTAGCGTAGCGTTTATCTCCTAATAAATTGTTAATTAATTGACTTGATTCTGACGGAAAGAAGACTTTTCCATCACTATTTTCTGCTACTGCGTTTAATTTATCTACGTCTGCATTTAAAAATTGCTGCTCTACATTATACTCTAAAACTTGAAAACTTCCAGAAGCCGACACAGCTTCTGAATTATGCTTTACGGTAAAATCATACAATCCTGCCTTAATTCCGCTTAAGTCCACCGTGTAATTGCCGTTGTTTAATAATAAAGGAACTTCCCTTCTACTTTCATCATCTTTATTTTTAAGCACAATGCTCAGCGACGCTGAATTATCAAATTCGAAATTTTTATTGAAATATTGGGCAGTTATAATAACGTCATCATTGCCATTGTAAAACGATTTATAGTCAATGTTAATGCGTTTTCGTTTTTTGTTAGAACTTAAGTATTGCACTAATTTGTTAATAAATTCGTCAAAGGCATTAAAACTATTGGTATTTATAAAGGATTGTGCGCGCCATCGCCAAATATCTTCTCCATTAAGAATGGCGTGTTTTGTAGTGTTGGCTTCAAAGGTTGCTAAAAGAATATCCTCAGTAATAATGCCGTTAACCGTTTTAAACAACAAGGTTTCGTGAGGTACTGCAATTTGAAGCGATCCGAATTCTGATTTTAAAGGTGGAAAGCTATTGAAATCTAAATTTTCAACAATGAACGTACCATAATTTCTATTTAAACTGGCTTGATAGTTTTCGGTTTGGTTGGTGACTTTTTGTTTGAAATAATCTTGACTTGCATTAAGGCTATTCCAATTGGTTGTGGTACCAGCAAAGATAAATGAATTGAGTTTCTGTTCCTCAATCTCTTTAAGAATAGCATTAAACTTATTATTCGGCTGATATAATATAACTAATTGAAAATCATTAATTTTACTCAAATAATCTTTTGGTTTTATAATCGAAACACTACGTTGCTCATTACTTTCAATGGCTTTTTTAAGTGCTCCCAAGTCTGGATGCATACGCTCGTAAACCAAAGCGATATTTGTTTTCTGATCAATGACTTCTACGCCAAAATTCTTGGAATTATTGACTGTGTTTTTCTCATTATTTAAAGCTACCAATTCTACACGATAGGTTTTTACACCAACACTGTTAGCCATTAAAGCTGTGGATATAATCTCAGAAGATTTAGACGCATTAAATTCTAATGTTTTTCTGAAAACTACTGAATTACCAGACCATATTTTTATTTCTGTACTAACAGCATCTTTACCACTGTAATTCGCAATAATCTCAACAGGAAACTCATTCTTTAGATACACATAGCGATTGACATTCAATTGTTTAATACTCACGTCTGAATATACCGTTGAATCACCAAGAATCACAGGATAAATCGGTTGTTTGATGCCTTTAGCCATATAACTATAATCGGCACCATAGGTTTGATTGCCATCACTCAACACCACAATTGGTGCAGTTTGATTGGCATAAACTTCGCCAAATTGTTTTAAAGCCAAGGCCAAATTAGATTGACGCTCGTTAAAATTTAAACTATCTAAAGTGCTTACTGATTTTCCAAAGCGATACGCCTGAATATTGAAACGTTCATTTAATTCTGTATTGTCTTTTAGTTCATTAAGGACTTCCTTAGCCTTTTGGTCTTGTTTTAAGTAAGAAACCGATTCTGAATTATCGACAGCAAGTACTAACGTTGGTTTTTCATCGAAATACGTAAAGGATTCAAATTTTGGATTGATTAATAATAATAAAATACTAAATATTGAAATGGCTCTCAATACTGTAAGCACGTATTTTAGATTCGATTTTAATTTCGATTTATACAAATACTGAAACAGCGCTAATAAAAGCGCTGTAATTGCAGCTATTGTGATGTATATTATTGTTTGTGAATTCATTTAATTTTAACAAAAAATCATAAGATTCCTGCCTTCGCAGGAATTGTAGATTACGTCAACATTCCACCATCAACATTAAGCGTTTGTCCAGTAATATAAGCACTTAAATCACTAGCCAAAAACACACATGCATTAGCGATATCTTCAGGTGAGCCACCTCTTTTTAACGGAATTCCGGCTCTCCAGCCTTTTACAGTTTCTTCATCTAATTTAGCCGTCATCTCAGTTTCAATAAAACCTGGTGCGATGACATTGCTTCTGATATTTCGTGACCCTAGCTCTAATGCAACCGACTTTGAGAACCCAATGATTCCGGCTTTAGAAGCTGCATAATTGGTTTGGCCTGCATTTCCTTTAACTCCAACAACAGAACTCATATTAATGATAGAGCCTTTACGAGCTTTTAACATCGGACGCATAATGGCTTTCGTCATGTTAAAAACAGATTTTAAATTGACTTCAATCACTTTATCGAAATCTTCTTCTGCCATTCGCATTAAGAGATTATCTTTTGTGATACCTGCGTTATTTACTAAAATATCAATTGCTCCAAATTCCTTTAATACATCGTCTGCTAGTTTTTGAGCTTCATCAAAATTGGCTGCATTACTTTGATACCCTTTAGCTTTAATGCCTAAAGTATTTAATTCTTTTTCGAGTTGGTTTGCTGCCTCCACAGAAGAACTATAGGTAAAAGCAACATTTGCTCCGTGTTGTGCAAAAACTTCAGCGATTCCTTTTCCAATGCCACGACTTGCGCCTGTGATGATGGCTGTTTTTCCTTCTAATAATTTCATATTGTTTATTGTTAGTTAGATTCTTTTATGAAAATCCGATTTATTGAGTGCAATTAGTCATGTTTGAAACGTATAACTACATTAGGTTTCGACTGCGCTCAACCATACCTGGTAACTTATTTTAAAACCTCATTCAAATATACCAATTACTAATTGTGTCACATAAAAAAAACCTCATATTTTAACTTAAATATGAGGTTTCATTTTAGCCATAAAGATGTGCTTATTGCTTCAAGGCTTCAGGTTGATTATAATTGAAAAGATAATCGATATCCATTTCTTTTATAGTTCCTAATTTACTCAATGCATCAAAATCCATATCTTTCTTATTTCCGATAACCATAACGTTATAGTTTTCGCCTTTTATGTTATTATTAAAGAAGGTTTTAAGATCTTCCATCGTCATGTTTTTGATGGTATCATAAATTTCTTTACGATTATCATTGTCAATACCTCGTTTTTTCAAACCTTCATACGTCCAAAAAATATTTGATTTTGTAATTCGATTAGATGCAATTTTCTTTAGAGTCGCTTCTTTTGCTTGATTGAATTGATCTTCTGCCTCTGGCATATTGGTCATTAATTCCATCATAGCACTTACCGCTTGTTCTAATTTATTAGCTTGTGTACCAACGTAAGCCATGGTATAATCTGGCTTACCTGCTTCTCTTGCCATATCATAACTAGAAAATGCTGAATAAGCCAAAGACTTAGATTCTCTAATTTCTTGAAACACAATAGAAGATAAACCACTTCCAAAATACGTGTTGAATAATTGTGAAGCTGCCATTTTACTTGGACTAAACTCTTCACCTTTTGCTAATAACAAAATCTCACTTTGTACCATATCGTAATCTACAAAATAAACATTACCACCTGTTTCTAAGTTGGTATATTCTACTTTTTCTGGATAATCTAATAAGGTTTCTGGAATCTTGTGATGCGTATTTAAAGCTGTTTTAGCTTCATCTAAAGCATTACCGTAGTAAAAAATACGCTGTTTATAAGCACGCATTTCTTTTATTTTATTTACCAATTCTGTTGGACTCATGGCTTTGAGTTCTTTTTGAGAATAGATATTTCTTAATCGTGAATCTTCACCATATTGTCCATAACTCATTAAACCATTCCAAAAGATATTGCCTTTTTGAGTTTTGCCATCTTCTCTTTCTTTTAATATGCTTTCAACATACTTATTGTAAGTATCTTGGTTGGGCTCTGCGTTATTCCATAAATGCTGTAATAATGCTAAACCTGCATCGAGATTTTCTTTAAGTCCTGATAAACCAATATACGTTTTATCACTTGCAGAGAAGACGTTGTAACTGATTCCTATTTTATAAAATTCTTGCTTTAATTGCTCTGGTGAATATTTATCGGTCCCTAAATAATCTAAATAACCAGCAGCAAGAGATACCATACGATCGTTATCTTGGCCCATATCAAAAATAATATTCATATTAAAAATATCATTGTTTGGGTTTTCTATATAAGAAACTTTAAGACCATTGTCCATCGTTGTTTCTTTAATAGCGGTTTTATAATCAATATATTGAGGCTTTAAATCTGGTGAAACCATGGTGTTTAAAGTGGTTAAAAACTCTGATTCTTTGCCTCTATTTAATTCAATAGGAGTAATTCCTGGGTTTTCCACTTTTACGATAGATGTATCTTCTCCTTTTTTCTTGTGGACTTCAACATAATTATTAGCATAGAATGAATTTGCAAAATCAACCACTTCTTGCTTACTAATTTTCTTCATTTGATTCAGCATCTCTAAACGATCTTTCCAATTTTGTTCTCCAATAAAAGCGCCTAAATAAGCATAGGCTGTAGATGATCCGTTTTCGTATTGTCTAATTTGAGATAAACGTAAATCATTTACTACAGCTTCTAAAAGCCAATCTTCAAATTCACCTTTTTTAATTTTTTCAACCTGAGCAAGTAGTAATTCTCTAACCTCGTCTAAAGATTGATCTGCTTTTGGTGATCCATAAAGCATGTGAAAGCCATAGTCATTATCAAAATTGGTATATGACGATGCGTTTTGCACCATTTGTTTCTGATTAAGGTTGAGATCGATTAAACCTGCTTGCGAATTTGCCAACATATAATCAACCAAAGTTAACATTACTTCTTGATTAGACCCTTTTCCTTCAGACCTAAACGCTACATAAATAGATTCCGCAGTTGGCCCTAAAACTTCCTTTTTTACAGGTGCTGTAATTGGCTCTAATGCTGGAAATGTAGGATGTGTTACCTCTTTTTTCTCATAACTTCCAAAAGCGTCGTTGACTTTTTTAATGGTGTCATCAAACTCTAAATCTCCAACCATAATCACAGCCATATTATTAGGCACATAGTACGTTTCGAAATACGCATTGATGGCCTCCATAGAAGGATTTTTTAAATGCTCTGAAATACCAATTGTAGATTGCGTACCATAAGGATGCGTTGGAAATAAACCTTGGAGCGTAGCGAAATATTGTTTACGACCATCGCTGTCTTGTCCTCTATTAAATTCTTCATAAACGGCTTCTAGTTCCGTATGAAATAAACGCAATACTAATTTGCTAAAACGCTCACTTTCTACTTTAAGCCATTTATCAACTTCATTAGATGGTATTTTATTGACATAAACGGTTTGCTCGTTTGATGTGAAAGCATTTGTACCTTCAGCACCTAAAGAATTAACCATTTTATCATACTCATTAGCAATAGATAATTTTGAAGCTTCTAAAGAAATTTCATCAATTTTTTTATAAATGGCTTTCTTTTTCTCAGGATCTTGTTCCTTTTTGTGCGTCTCATATAAATCAGAAATCTGTTGAATTAGTTTCGATTCTTCTTCGTAATTAAGTGTACCAATTTCGTCAGTACCTTTAAAAACCATGTGCTCTAAATAGTGAGCCAAGCCTGTATTATCAGCAGGATCGTACGTAGAACCAGCTCTCACAGCTATAAGTGTTTGAATTTTTGGCTCTTCTTCATTTTTACCTAAATAGACTTTAAGACCATTGTCTAAAGTATAAAGTCGCAAACCCGTTGGGTCATTTGCTACGGTTTCATAACTAAAACCGTTAGCATCTTGGTTGGTTTCAACGGCATAAGCCATTTTTTTGTCATTGTTTTCAGTTTTACAACTAAAAACGACTACCATCAAAGACAGCAGCAAGAGTGATTTAATGTGTTTCATTTTTTGATTAGGTGAGTTAATTTATAAAAAAATCCATTAGCTAAATGTATAGCTAATGGATGTATAACGTTTTGATTTTAAATATATTTTAACAGAGGTCTATCCCAAGACTTCAGCTACTTTCTTTCCAATTTCGGCAGGTGAGTCTACTACGTGAATACCACAAGCTCTCATAATTTTCTTTTTGGCTTGTGCTGTATCATCACTTCCGCCAACAATAGCACCAGCGTGTCCCATAGTACGTCCTGCAGGCGCAGTTTCACCAGCAATAAAACCGATCACTGGCTTTTTACTTCCGCTCGCTTTGTACCAATGTGCGGCATCTGCTTCTAGCTGACCTCCAATTTCACCAATCATTACAACGGCTTCAGTTTCTGGATCATTAATTAATAATTCAACAGCTTCTTTAGTCGTGGTTCCGATGATTGGATCTCCACCAATACCAATAGCTGTTGTAATTCCTAAACCTTGTTTTACAACTTGATCAGCAGCTTCATACGTTAAAGTACCTGATTTAGAAACAATACCAACATTTCCTTTTTTGAATACGAAACCTGGCATAATACCAACTTTAGCTTCGCCTGGAGTAATAACACCAGGACAGTTAGGACCTATTAAACGACAGTCTCTATCTTTAATATAGTTAGACGCTTTAATCATATCCGCAACAGGAATACCTTCCGTAATAGTAATAATTACTTTAATCCCAGCATCAGCAGCCTCCATAATGGCATCTGCAGCAAAAGCTGGTGGTACAAAAATAATAGTGGTATCTGCAGCCACTTTTTCAACAGCTTCAGAAACTGTGTTAAAAACTGGCTTGTCTAAATGTGTTTGACCACCTTTTCCTGGAGTGACACCTCCAACGACATTTGTACCGTATTCAATCATTTGACCAGCATGAAAAGTACCTTCACTACCTGTAAAACCTTGAACTATAATATTAGAATCTTTATTAACTAAAACGCTCATGTGTTATTGTTGATTTTAAGTTTATCTAAAATGTAAAATTTGTTTTGCAAAAATAAGAGATTTATAGCGCAAAAGCGATCTCTTTTATAATTTTATTTGTTTGTAAGACGCCATACTTTCGGCATTACTTTCATCCACTTGTTGGCTAATTTCATAACCACGATATAACTTACCGTCTTTGACTTCCCATAAGGATGAAAAATGTCCTAATGCGATTTCAGAATCTGAGTTTTCAATAGTACAGCCATATAAGGTATGGCGTGTCGTTACGAATTCATTAGCTTCAATAAAATGTGTAAATTCAAATCTAAGGCTTGTGTAAGATAGTCTTGTAACTTCAAAAAACTCTTTCATACCTTTATAATCGAGTTGCATGAAACCTTGACTTCCTGTCCAATGTAGCTCACATTCTTTATGAAAGAATTTGGAAACGACTTTAGTATCATTGGCTAAATCCGTATCATAAAATGCTTTTACTAGTGCTTTTGCTGACATTACAGGTTTTTTAATTTTTGAAGAATTTCAGGAATCTTTTTGATGTATAATTGTTCTTTGAAAAACGCACGTGCTTCAACGGCAGGTGAACCAAAATAGGTTTTGCCTTCATCTGTAGTATGTCCTAAACCAGATTGTGCAAAAATTTCTGTTCCTTTTGAAATGGTGATGCCACTCTTAACACCAACTTGTCCCCAAAGTGTTACATTATCTTCAACCACAACACAACCAGCAATTGCAGTATGCGAAGCAATTAAACATTTTTTACCCAAAACGGTATCATGCCCAATTTGGATATGATTATCAAGTTTAGAACCTTCACCAATCGTTGTATCTCCTGTTACACCTCTGTCAATAGTGCAAAGTGCTCCAATATCTACATGATCTTTAATAATAACCCGACCGCCTGATTTTAACTGATCGTAGCCTTCTGGTCTGTTTTTGTAGTAAAAGGCACTTGCACCTAAAACTGTACCTGAATGAATTGTAACATGATCTCCTATAATAGCATCATCATAAATACTCACATTAGCATGAATAATGCAGTTTTTACCAATGGTAACATTGTTTCCGATGAAACAATTAGGCTGAATTATAGTGCCTTCACCAATTACAGCATCTTTTGCAATGGCAGCATTTGAAGCTTTAAAAGGCTTAAAATGACTGGTAAGTTTATTAAAATCTCGAAACGGATCGTCTGAAATTAAAAGCGCTTTACCTTCGGGACAAGCAACGTCTTTATTAATAAGAACAATGGTTGCATTAGATTCTAAAGCTTTATCATAATATTTAGGATGATCTACAAATACAATGTCGCCTTTCTCAACCACATGAATTTCATTCATGCCTAAAATCTCAAAATCTTCGGATCCTTTAAATTCGCAATCAATTAAGCCTGCAATTTCTTTTAATGTATGTGGTTTTGGGAATTTCATTTTTTTTTCGGTCTTCAGTTTACGATTTATATCCTTCAGTCTTTAGCATCAGCAAGCATTCTAAAGTAAATACTGCTAACTGAAACTGTCCACTGCGCACTGAATTATTCCTTAACACGTTCCTTATAAGTTCCTTTATCAGTTTCAACTTTAATTTTATCACCTTCATTAATAAATAAAGGGACATTTACTTCAGCTCCAGTTTCAACAGTTGCAGGTTTTGTAGCATTTGTTGCTGTATTCCCTTTTACGCCTGGTTCAGTTGCAGTAACTTCTAAAATAACACTTGCAGGCATGTCAACAGAAAGTGGCATGTTGTCTTCAGAGTTGATTTGAATAGTTACAATTTCGCCTTCTTTCATAAGATCTGGTCTATCTAAGGCTGATTCTAGTAATCTAATCTGTGTGTAATCTGCTTCATTCATAAAATGATAAAATTCTCCATCATTGTATAAATATTGAAATTTATGAGTTTCTACTCGTACATCCTCGATTTTATGTCCAGCTGAAAATGTATTATCTAAGACTTTTCCAGAGGTTACACTTTTCATTTTTGTTCTTACAAAAGCAGGCCCTTTTCCTGGTTTTACATGAAGAAATTCTATAATTTTATAGATATCGTTATTGTATCTTATGCATAATCCGTTTCTAATATCTGATGTACTTGCCATAATATTTTTATCGTTAAATCTATTTGTTGTTAAGTCGTTTCCTCCTTATTTTTAATCTTGAATAATTTTATTAATTCGATTTGAAGTAGCCTTTCATGATACCACGATGTGAATTCTTAATAAATTGCAGAATTTCATCGCGTTCTGGTGTGGCTTCCATTTCTGCTTCAATTAATTCTGAAGCTTGGGTATTGTTATAATTTTTCTGATAAAGCATTCTATAGATGTTCTGAATCTCTCTTATTTTTTCCGTAGTGTAACCTCTTCGTCTTAAACCTACAGAATTAATGCCGACATAAGATAAGGGTTCTCTACCTGCTTTAACAAAAGGTGGTACATCTTTACGCACTAAAGACCCACCTGTTACAAAGGCGTGATTTCCTATGGCGCAGAACTGATGTACAGCCGTCATACCAGCTAAAACCACAAAATCGCCAACCGTAATATGACCTGCAAGTGTACTGTTATTTGAAAAGATACAGTTGTTACCCACAAAACAATCATGTGCAATATGACAATACGCCATAATTAAACAATTATCACCAATTACGGTTTTCATTTTGTCAGTTGTACCTCTATTGATGGTGACGCACTCGCGTATGGTAACATTGTTTCCAATTTCTACCGTCGTGTCTTCATCATTATATTTTAAATCTTGAGGTACGGCCGAAATCACTGCACCAGGGAAAATATTACAGTTTTTTCCGATACGAGCTCCTTCCATAATGGTGACATTACTGCCAATCCAAGTGCCTTCTCCAATCTTCACATTATTATGAATGGTTGTAAAAGGTTCTATAACGACATTCTTGGCAATTTTTGCACCAGGATGCACGTATGCTAGTGGTTGGTTCATTCTTGTTTGTTGTTTAATTATTTTAGCTGTTACGTTGTTTATTGTTGAGTTACTCGTCTTAACCATCTAGTCGCTAAACGAGGTGGTAACAAACAGCATAACATTTATTTCACTTTTGATATTTGCGCCATTAATTCGGCTTCAGCACATAACTTTCCATTGGTGTAAGCATAACCTTGCATGTGACAAATACCTCGTCGTATTGGTGTAATTAACGAACATTTAAATATTAACGTATCACCAGGTACTACTTTTTGTTTGAATTTTACATTATCCATTTTCATGAAGAATGTCAAATAATTTTCTGGATCTGGAACGGTGCTTAAAACTAAAATGCCACCCGTTTGCGCCATAGCTTCAACGATTAAAACACCTGGCATAACTGGTGCACCTGGGAAATGACCTTTGAAAAACTCTTCGTTCATGGTCACATTTTTCATTCCTATTACATGATTTTCAGTAAGCTCATACACCTTATCTAATAATAGAAAGGGCTGTCTATGTGGTAACATATCCATAATCTGATTCACATCCATTAATGGAGGTGTATTCAAATCTATTTGAGGCACATTGTTGCGTCTTTCGTTTTTAATGAGCTTAGACATTTTCTTTGCAAACTGTGTGTTTACAAAATGCCCTGGCTTATTAGCAATGACTTTTCCTCTAATACGAATGCCTATTAAAGCTAAATCTCCAATAACATCTAACAATTTGTGACGCGCAGCTTCGTTAGGATGATGTAAAGTAAGATTATCTAAAATACCATTAGGCTTTACCGCAATATTCTCTTTATTAAATGCAATTCTTAACTTTTCCATTGTAGCTGGAGACAATTCTTTATCTACATATACAATGGCATTATTTAAATCACCACCTTTAATTAGGCCGTGTTCTAAAAGCATTTCTATTTCATGTAAAAAACTAAAGGTTCTTGCTTCTGCTATTTCTGTTTTAAAATCAGACATGGTGTTCAATGTCGCGTTTTGCGTCCCTAAAACTTTAGTACCAAAATCGACCATCGTTGTAATCTGATAAGAACTAGAAGGCATTAGAATAATCTCACTTCCCGTTTCTTCGTCGGCATAAGACACTACTTGTGTCACTTCGTATTCCTCTCTAAAAGCATCTTGTTCAACAATACCTGCTTTTTCTATAGCTTCTACAAAAAATTTAGACGATCCGTCCATAATTGGTGGCTCAGATGCATCTAATTCAATAATGGCATTGTCAATATCTAAACCTACCAAAGCAGCTAAAACATGCTCGCATGTTTGAATGGTGACTCCATTTCTTTCTAAGCAAGTACCACGTTGTGTGCTAGTCACATAATTAGCGTCTGCTTGCATTTTTGGGCTACCTTCTAAATCTACACGCACAAAAGTAAAACCTGAGTTTTCTACACCAGGCTTAAAAACTAATTTTACATCGGCACCAGTATGAAGTCCTACACCTGTTAGTGTCACTTCTTTTTCAATGGTTTTTTGTTTCGTTTCCGTTTTAATTATGGCCATCTACTTTTTTTTCTAATTCATTAATAGTCTTTACAAGTTTCGGTAAATTTTTGAAATATACGTAGGATTTATTCCAATCCGAATATCCAAAGGAAGGAGAGCCTTGTAAAATTTCTCCATCTTTAACATTTCTGCCAATACCAGATTGCGCTTGCACTCTCACATTATTGCCAATGACTAAATGACCAGCAATACCTACCTGACCTCCTATTTTGCAATGTTCACCAACCTTGGTAGAACCAGCAACACCAGTTTGCGCAGCAATAACGGTATTTTTTCCGATTTCTACATTGTGTGCAATTTGAATTTGATTATCTAATTTTACTCCAGATCTAATAATGGTTGATCCCATGGTAGCACGATCTATAGTGGTACCTGCACCAACATCGACATAATCTTCTAAAATAACATTTCCTATTTGTGGTATTTTAGAATAGCCTCCATCTTTAGTTGGGGCAAAACCAAAGCCATCTGCACCAATAATGGCACCTGAATTGATGACACAGTTATTTCCCAAGATACAATCGGCATAGACTTTACCACCAGAAAAAATAATAGTATTGTCTCCTAACTTTACATTATCGCCAACGTAAGCGTTAGGAAATATCTTAACATTAGCACCTATTTCTACATCATTTCCGATGTAAGCAAAAGCACCAATATAAATATCATCAGGTGTTTTTGTACTTTCAGAAATAAAACACGGTTGCTCTATTCCTGATTTATTCAATTTAATTTGATTGTAATATTCTAATAATTTGGAAAACCCTTCGTAAGCATCATCAACTTTAATCAACGTCGTAGAAATGGGCTTATCAGGTACAAAATCAGCATTAACTATGGTAATAGAAGCTTCTGTAGTATATATATAAGGAGTGTATTTTAGATTGGATAAAAATGTTAACGAGCCGGTTGTCCCTTCTTCAATTTTAGAGAGTTTAGAAACTTCTATCTTAGAGTCACCAACAACTGTTCCTTCTAAAATACCTGCGATTTGTTCTGCTGTAAATTTCAATTATTGTATTTTAAAGTCTTGATTGGTTTCACAAAAATAGAAAAAAAGGATTACATTTTCTTTTTAGGATAGCACATATAATATTTAGTAATAGGTTTACTCAATATTTTAAGGTCTAGTTGGTCTGATGCTTTCACAATATCCTTGATTTTTCCCGATTTCAATAAAATATTAATTTTCTGAGTTTTGTTTTGATAGGCCTGATTCATTAACTGTCCTTCAAACACAAAATAATCAGCTTCATGTGGTGTAATGCCATGCTTTTTTATGAGCGCATCTGAATGTATTTTTAAATCAGCTGCTGTAATCGGTTTATTCTTCAATTTTATTTTTAATAAATTTCTATCTAAAAGCATTTGGCACAGATTACTCAGCACAAAATCGTCATGACTTTGCCAATCTTTCATGGCTGCGACAATATCGTAATCATCTAATTTTGAAAAAACCGTTAAGGTTTCAGAATTAAACGTTTCAAGATTAATTTCAGAAAATAAAAAGTAAAATAAGGAATCACTACAATTTAACTTTACACCTTGTTGCACCAATGCTTTAGCACGTTTTAAAATGCGCATTAATAATTGCTCTGCCACCACACCTGTTTTGTGCAAATAGACTTGCCAATACATAAAACGTCTGGCAACCAAGAATTTTTCCACACTTAAAATGCCTTTTTCTTCAATTAGCAATTGATCGTTTACCACATTGAGCATGGTAATTAAACGTTCGCTATTAATGTTGCCTTCTGCTACTCCAGTATAAAAACTATCGCGTTTTAAATAATCTGCTCTATCCATATCTAATTGACTAGAAATGAGCTCGCACATAAATTGTCGTGGATATTCACCTTTAAAAATGGAAATCGCTAACGTTAAACTTCCGTTAAACTCTATATTAAGTTCTTCCATGAAACGCAATGAAATTTCCTCATGAGAGACATCATTAACAATGCTGTGTTCCATAGCATGAGTAAACGGTCCATGACTAATATCGTGTAATAAGATGGCGACTAACAACCCGTTTTCTTCATCGTCTGATATTGTAACTCCTTTAAAACGAAGTACATTAATTGCTTTTTGCATTAAATGCATACAGCCTAAGGCATGATGAAAACGTGTGTGATGTGCACCAGGATATACTAAATAAGACAATCCCATTTGGCTGATACGACGCAATCTTTGAAAGTACTTGTGTTGAATAATATCGAAAATTAACGAATTCGGAATCGTAATAAAACCGTAAATTGGATCGTTAAAGATTTTAAGCTTATTGTTTGTAGGCAAAATTTTAAATTTTAATTTTAAAGAACCATAAAACAAGTTCTTAAAACAAATATACCATAACATGATAAATATTCTCTGGGTTGACGATGAAATTGATTTACTAAAGCCACATATCATTTTTTTAGAACAAAAAGGATACACAGTGACCAAATGCCAAAGTGGTACGGAAGCCTTAGAAATTATAACAGACACTAATTTTGATATCGTTTTTTTAGATGAGAATATGCCAGGACTTACAGGACTGGAAACCTTGAATGAAATTAAAGAACGTCGCGCCAATTTGCCTGTGGTAATGATTACCAAAAGTGAAGAGGAATATATTATGGAAGAAGCCATTGGCAACAAAATTGCGGATTACTTGATAAAACCTGTAAATCCGCACCAAATTCTGTTGAGCTTGAAAAAGAATTTGGACCATTCGCGTTTAGTATCTGAAAAAACGACGTCTAATTACCAGCAAGAATTCAGAAAAATAGCCATGGATTTATCGATGGTGAATTCTTATGAAGAATGGATAGATCTGTATCAGAAATTAGTGTATTGGGAGTTACAGCTTGAAGGGATTGAAGATGTTGGCATGACAGATATTTTAGAATCTCAAAAAACCGAAGCGAATAATCAATTTGGAAAATTTATTGAGAAGAATTACGAAGATTGGTTTCAACCCAATACAGATGCTCCTGTAATGTCACATACACTCTTTAAAGATAAAGTGGTACCAGAATTAAGCGATAAACAACCAACGCTTTTAGTCGTTATTGATAATTTACGTTACGATCAGTGGAAAGCTTTTGAACCTATTGTAAATAATTATTACAAAAAGGCTTCAGAATTAGCATTTTATAGTATTCTACCTACAGCAACACAATATGCGCGTAACGCCATTTTCTCTGGATTAATGCCTGCTGATATGGAAAGCTTATTTCCGCAATATTGGAAAAATGATACCGACGAAGGAGGTAAAAATATGCATGAAGGAGATTTCTTAAGAGAACAACTGAAACGTTTAGGTCTTGGACATTTAAAACACGAATACCATAAAATTACCAATCTTAAAGCGGGTAAAAAACTCGTTGACAATTTCAGATCGTTAAAAGATAATGATCTTAATGTCATTGTTTACAATTTTGTAGACATGCTCTCCCACTCTAAAACCGAAATGGAAGTTGTGAAAGAATTGGCTTCTAATGATAAAGCTTACCGTTCGTTAACGGTGAGTTGGTTTAAAAATTCGCCATTGCTAGAAATGATTCAGTTATCACAACAACTTGGCTTTAAATTGATTCTTACTACAGATCATGGTACTATTAACGTAAAATCACCTACTAAAGTGATTGGAGATAGAGATACCAGTTTAAACTTGCGTTACAAAACAGGACGTAGTTTAACCTACCAAGATAAGGACGTATTGGCTATTAAAAATCCAAAATCAATTCACTTACCACAATTAACAATGAGTAGTTCCTTTATTTTTGCAAAAGGCGATTTGTTTTTGGCTTATCCTAATAACTTTAATCATTATGTTAGTTATTACAGAAACACCTATCAGCATGGTGGTGTGTCTTTGGAAGAAATGGTGATTCCTTTTGTGGTTATGGATCCTAAGTAACAGCAATTTTGCTGTTATGCTGAACTTGTTTCAGCATCTCAAAATAGCATCGAAGCAGAAACTATTAGAACAAAGACTTAGTTTAGTTTTTTTGGCTCTTGGCTTTTGGCTTTTGGCTTTTGGCTTTTGGCTTATAAAAATGAATCTCATTCCAATCTTTTAACCTTAAAAAAAACCCACAAACCGCAAAAATAACCGATGAAATACATATTTTCTTAGGTTTTTACAAATATTTTAGTTACTATTGTGCATTAAATAGATTAAGTAAACAGTGAAAACACTAGAATTTACATACCATCTAAAAGATATTGATGCTATTGCTACTAAAGTTTTAACACATTTAGAAGCGAAGGCGCTATTATTTATTGGTGATATGGGCGCAGGTAAAACCACATTTATAAATGCGCTATTAAAAGTTATGAATAGTGAAGATGTTGCCACTAGCCCAACCTTTTCTATAGTAAATGAATATAACTTACCAGACGATAAAGTGTATCATTTTGATTTTTATAGAATTGAATCTATAGAAGAAGCTTATAATTTTGGCATAGAAGAGTATTTAAGTAGTAAGCATTGGTTATTTATGGAATGGCCACAACGTGTAGAAGAATTATTACCAGAAAACACTCATACTATTACCATTACGCATTTAGAAGATAATAAAAGAACCCTCAAATTAACTATAAACACTAAACATTTAACCCAAAATATAGCCATGACAGCATCTAAATTTTAAATTCTAAATTTAGAATATTCCTACAAGATTAGACTAGTGTTACGGAAAAACCGTAAAGCGTACGTTATAATTCTTTGGACTTTAACAATTTCTCATTTTACAGCACTTCACAATGCCTGTATATTTGTAGTAATTAATTAATTAAATCCCTTGAATTATGAAAAACAAAAAAAACTTAGTCCTAGCGATCGCGATCTTTGGAGGAATGTTATTTACTGTACAAGCTACTAACATTATTGACTTAGATGGACAGACTACAAGCCAAGTTGACAAAAGAAAGATCAGGATTGCTTCTAAAGGATAAAACCTTTAGTAATAAAAAAATTTTTTTAGGGAGTATAGTTGCTGTGTTAATAGCAGCTACTCCCTTTCTTTTTTATATATATGAGTATGTTCCCGATACAAAAATTTGGGAAACACCGTTCGGCACATATAACAGTAACTATTATGAAAGTGCAAACGTTGGTATATGGGTTTTGATGATGAAATTCGTACCACTATTCTTATCATTAATATGGTTTTTCACTTGTCGTCATTGGTGGTATCATGCTTTATTAGTTCCTGTTGCAATGTTTTCATTCCAAACAATTAGCGCTTTTAATGATGAAGTAGTATTTATGGATGAATTGCACATAATTTGGTTGTTACCTTTTATGGCGCTTATAATACCATCAATTTACTTAATTAGAGCCAAGATGTTCAATAAAATCAATAACGCAGATAAAACGCTCGAAGAACTCGAAGAAGAATTTATGATTAAGCCTAAGGGAGTTTGGGGCAAGGTTAAGCAGTATTTTTAATTCTAATTTTTATATATGACTTTATTACTGTTGTTTTTGCTGACAAGCTATAAATAACTTAGTTTAAGTCTTAGAAGATTTGACATATATTTAGCAGTTTTAAACCATAAAACCGTTAATCACAACATATAAAATGTAGTGATTAACGGTTTTTCTTTTGCTTTAGCCTAAATAAGGTAAAGAACTAATGATTAAAGTTACTAAATTTATTTAGCAGACTACTAATGTCATTTGTTTTATCGCGTGGTTTTTAAGGTATGAATTTAAATTGGGAGCATTTATTTGATCTGTTCAGGTCTATACTAAAAGGTGTTATGTTTTATTTAGTTCTTTTTGGAAGTAGCAACTCTTTCAGAAATTTTTATCTATTGTAGAATTTTTTTCCAAAACCTTAACTTTTTGAACTCTAAACTATGAACTATATGACAAAAAAGACCATTCAAATCAATGAATGGTCTTTTACTATAAAACATATTGTATATCCTATTTCACAACCGCAGGCGCATTTAATTTGGTGCTCATTTCCATTGAAATAGCAGAGCGGTCAAATTTAATTTTACCAGCTAATGTTTCAATGACACAGCTGTTGTCTTTATCGTTTAAGTCTACAACTTTACCATGCATACCACTTTTAGTAATAACACGGTCGCCACGTTTTAATTCTGCGGCAAACTTTTTTTCTTGTTTAGAACGTTTCATTTGTGGTGCAATCATAAAGAAATACATCACAGCAAAAATAGCGATAAACGGTAAAAATGATCCTAATGCGTCCATTTAGTAGTTATAAGTAAAGGATTATTAATCGTGGTTATGACCTTCGTGACCTGGTTGCGTAGAAGATTTTCTAGGCGCAGCAGCTGCGTTAGTCGTTGATAAAGGATTCACTGTAGCCTTACCTGCAGGTGCAGCAGCCTTAGCTGGAGCATTTGGATCTTTCTCTACAAAAGCAGAAATTTTAACGATCTCAGTTCCTTTTTCAGTATTCGTTGTCATTGTTACTGACTTCGTTACTTTGTTACCATTACCTTTTCCATTAAACTTTACAGCAAACTCACCTGTTTCACCAGGAGCTACTTCTTTAGTCCAGTTAGATGGTACGGTACAACCACAAGTACTTTTAATATTACTTACTACTAACATAGAATTACCAGTGTTGGTGTACTTAAATGTTGTTTCTACAGGAGTTCCGTTTTCAATTGTTCCGAAATCGTGATCTGTTTTGTCGAAAGAAATTACAGGAAAATCACCTGCATTTGCATCTCTTTCTGCTGCAACAGCAATGTTTTCAGATTTAATTTTACTCGCAGCATCTTCTTTACAAGAAGTGAATGCTACCATACACAATGCACTAAGTCCTAAAATTACTTTTTTCATTACTTTTATTTTTTTGTTAAGGTTTAGATTCAGTCGGCGAAGATAATGATTATTTTAACGAATTAAAATTTTTAAACCCTTGTTAACAGGTTTTTATACGAAATCACTTACTTATCACCCTTTATTTTGTTATTTAAACTTCAAAATTCACCTATTATAGAGCCTTTTTGCCTTTATAAACGTCTTTTAAATAAAAACTACATTAAGCCACGTCCTGCTTTTTGATGCTTGTTTTCGGACTGATATTCTTTCACTATTTTATCTAAAATACCATTGATAAATAAACTACTTTTTGGTGTGGAATATTCTTTTGCGACTTCTAAATACTCATTAATGGTTACTTTATAAGGAATGGATGGAAATTTTTGAAATTCGCACAAGGCCATCTTCAGCAATACGCCATCTAAACTAGCTAAACGTTCGGAATCCCAATTGGTGGTTTTTGCACCAACTTCTTCAGCAAACTTAGAACTGTTTAGAAAGGTCTTTTTGAATAACTCTATGGCGAACTCCTTGTCGTCGTCATCCTTATACAAATCTGGCAGCAATGCCGTTTCTGGAGACGTTAACTTTAATTTGCGCAATACCTTTAATATGGCTGTATTTACAACTGGTAAATCGTCTAAAAAGGTGAGCTTTTTATCTTCAAAATAATCGTACAACTTATCGTTTGGTGCAATAATCTGTGTGAAAATTTCAACAACAAATTGTTTGTCTTTTTTAAAGCTGGTTTCTATTTCTTCAGTATAATTTTGGTAGATCTCACTTTTCAGAATGGCTTTAAAAATGATATCGACGTATTCAAAATCTAAATCCCAATAATTTAATTTTCTATTTGCAATGGCTTCTTGTAGCATTACATTGCAACTCACCAAATGCAATAGTTGATTTTCTTGAAATTTTAAGTTTGGATTTATATCGGCATCAGATCTTACAATCTTATTTTGCAACTTATTATTGTGATCCTTACTTTTTTTATGAAGCTCTGTAAGTAAGGCTAAAACCGACAAGTATAAATCGTACATGCTATCTAAACTGTGAAGCAGAAACTTTTGTTCTTTTATTAAATCATCACTTTCGGTTCCTTTAAAAGCATACATAGATTGCATCACTTTTATTCTAATGTGTCTTCGGTTTAGCATGTGTAAGAACTCACTTTATTTTGGTTATTAAAAAAGGTAAACCAATTAAGATTCACCTTGCAAAAATACTATTAATTAATTTTTATAAGAACAATAAATTGAGACTATTTCATATTTTCTCTCTTACGTGTTTCAATGCGCTCTCTCGCAATATTCAAAGCTGCATTATGCGTTGTAAGATGGTTAACTTTGGCGTTATCTAAAATTTCGAGCGTTGTATTATAAATATTTTCTGTTTTGCGCATTATTTCTTGTCTGTCGTAATTTTCTAACTCTGCATATACGTTAATAATTCCGCCTGCATTAATTAAAAAATCTGGTGCATAAACGATACCGCGTTCTTGTAAAATTTTACCGTGTTTAATTTCTTCAGCCAATTGATTGTTTGCAGCACCTGCTACAACTTTAGCTTTAAGTTTATAAATGGTGTCATCGTTTATTGTTGCACCTAAAGCACATGGTGCATAGATATCCATAGATTCGCTATAAATGTCATTACCTCCATAAATCGTTGCACCATATTTAGTCCGTATTTCTTCTAAACGGTCTTGACTGATATCAGCAATAGTAACGTTTGCACCTTCATTAACCAAATGCTCAACTAAAGCTTCGCCAACGTTTCCAATACCTTGTACAAACACATTTTTATCTTCTAAAATTTCTGAACCAAATTGAAACTTTGCAGCAGCTTTCATACCCATAAAAACACCATAGGCTGTAATTGGTGACGGATTTCCTGCTCCACCTTTACTTTCAGATATACCAGTAACATAAGGAGTCACCTCTCTAACGGTATCCATATCTTCGGTTTTCATACCAACGTCTTCAGCAGTAATGTATTTACCACTTAAAGAATGTACAAATTCACCAAATCTTCTCATTAATTCTGGTGTTTTCTGTGTTTTAGCATCACCAATAATAACAGCTTTACCTCCACCTAGATTTAAACCTGTAATGGCAGATTTAAATGTCATACCACGAGATAAACGCAAAACGTCATTTAAAGCTTCCCACTCATTGGCATAATTCCACATTCTGGTGCCACCTAAAGCTGGACCTAAAACTGTATTATGAATACCAATTATAGCTTTTAAACCAGTATCTTTGTCATTGCAAAAAACGATTTGCTCATGATCGTCAAAAGAATATTGCCCAAACACTGGATCCATTTTTTTTAATTCTTTAGACGATAATATTTCTGAAGTCATGTAAGTTAAGTTTTAGGGTGTTTAAAGATATTCTAAAAACAGCACGCAAAAATATATTATAATTGGAGCATTAGCAAAATATTAACTATAAAATACGATTATCGTAATACTTTTGAGCCACCTAATTACAGAATGAAAGCACTTAAACATCTTAATAAATACTTTTATAAATACAGATATCGCATTATTATCGGAATCATAATTACCATCGTTGGTAAGATCTTTGCGCTATTTACACCAAGGTTAGTTGGCGCATCAATTAATGTGGTCTCAGATAAATTAAATGGAAAAATCTCTTTAGAGGTTTATAAAGCTGAATTACTCACCAACGTGTTATACATTATAGGTGCTGCTATTGTTGCTGGTTTATTTACATTTTTAATGCGACAAACCATAATAAATGTATCGCGCTACATAGAATTTGATCTTAAAAATGAAATCTATAAGCATTACCAAGTGCTGTCTTTAAACTTCTACAAAACGAACAGAACAGGAGATTTAATGAATAGAATCAGTGAAGATGTTGGTAAAGTGCGTATGTATGTTGGTCCTGCAATTATGTACACCATGAATACCATTACGCTTTTCGCTGTGGCATTAATCTATATGATTGATCGCTCTCCAAGTCTCACCTTATATACCTTGTTGCCCTTACCTTTTCTTTCTGTAGCTATTTATAAATTAAGTCGACTCATTAATAAACGAAGCACCATTGTGCAACAGTCATTGTCAACGCTTTCTACCTATTCACAAGAAACCTTTAGTGGCATTTCCGTGATAAAGTCTTACGGAATTGAACCAAGAACGAATGTAGAATTCGAACAACTTTCAGCAGAAAACCGTCAGAAGCAAATTAATTTAACGAAAGTCCAAGCCCTATTTTTTCCATTGATGATTTTACTCATTGGTATTAGTAACCTAATCGTTATTTACGTTGGTGGTATGCAATACATGAGTGGCGAAATAGAAGAAATAGGTACCATAGCAGAATTTATTATTTACGTCAACATGCTTACTTGGCCTGTTGCAACTGTTGGTTGGGTGACGTCGTTAATACAACAAGCTGAAGCCTCTCAAGAACGGATTAATGAATTTTTAGATACCGAACCAGATATTAAAAACATCGCAAACACTTTAACTCCTATTAAAGGTGATATTGAATTTAAAAATGTGTCTTTTGTATATCCAGATACTAATATTGAAGCTTTAAAAGATGTCAGTTTCAATTTAAAATCGGGCGAAACTTTGGCTATTTTAGGTAAAACCGGTTCTGGAAAATCCACCATCTTAGATTTAATTGGTCGTTTGTATGATATTGATAAAGGTGCTATTTTAATTGATGATACTATTATTTCGGACTTAAATCTTTTTAGCCTGAGAGACAGTATTGGTTATGTACCACAAGATGCCTTTTTGTTTTCGGATAGTATAAAGAATAATATCAAATTCGGAAAAGAAGATGCTTCAGATGAAGATGTTATTGAAGCTGCGAAAAATGCAAGAGTTCATAAAAACATTATCGATTTTACCAAAGGCTATGATACGATTTTAGGTGAACGTGGTATTACACTTTCGGGTGGTCAAAAACAACGTGTGTCTATTGCCAGAGCCATTATTAAAAAGCCAGATATTCTATTGTTTGACGATTGTTTATCTGCCGTAGATACGGAGACTGAGGAAAAAATCCTTAAAAATTTAGTGAAGTTGACTAAAGATAAAACCACGATTATTGTAAGCCATCGTGTGTCATCGGCAAAGAATGCAGATAAAATTATTGTTTTAGAAGATGGTAAAGTCATCGAGTCTGGTAATCACGAAAGTCTTATAAACACAGACGGTTACTATAAGGAATTATATACCAAACAACTCTCCGAAAAAGAAAAGTAATTATTTGTTGCTTAGCTTACTTTTTTTTTAGATTTTTGGATTGAAATAAAAACAAGATTGCGTTATGAGTGATTATGAAATGATGGATAAAGAAGAAATTTATTCTAAAGTATTGCGTGCTGGACGAAGAACGTATTTCTTTGATGTGAGATCGACTAAAGCTGGTGATTATTATTTAACGGTTACTGAAAGTAAAAAATTTACCAATGACGATGGCTCTTTCCATTACAAAAAGCATAAAATCTATTTGTATAAAGAAGATTTTACAGAGTTTAAAGAGATTTTAGCCGAAATGACCGATTACATTATTAATGAAAAAGGAGAAGAAGTCATTAGTGAGCGTCACCAAAAAGATTTTAAACGCGAAGATGATTTTGTAGCACAGGAAGCAAAAACTCCAGAAGACACTAAAAGTACAGACAGTTTTACAGACGTCAGTTTTGACGATATTTAATCTTAACTTCTGTTAAATTATAACCAAAACCGTTACGCTTTGTAACGGTTTTTTTATTTTTAAAACCTAACTAACTATTATTTTATGCAACGCATTCTTTTATTCTTGCTTTTAGCTACAACAACGCTATTCTCACAAACTAAAACGGATTTATCTTATTATTTACCACAAGATATTACATACAATCCAAGTATTCCGACTCCACAGAGTGTCATTGGTCATAACGTTGGTGATTGGCATATTACACACGATAAGTTGGTGGCATACATGAAAGCTTTAGCCAATGCTTCAAACCGAATTACCATAGAAACACGAAGTAAAACGTTTGAAGACAGACCATTGCTACTTCTTACGATTACGTCTCCAGAAAATCATTCAAATATTGATGCCATCCAATCCGCGCATATTCAAGCTATTGAGACAGATACAGCTAATTTAGAAAATAGGCCAATCGTTGTTTATCAAGGGTATTCTATTCATGGTAATGAACCAAGTGGTTCTAATGCCGCATTATTAGTGGCTTATTATTTAGCTGCCGCTGAAGGATCAGAAATTGATAACTTACTCAATAACACTGTGATTCTATTTGATCCGTCATTAAATCCAGATGGTTTACAACGTTTTGCCTATTGGGCAAATACGAATAAGAATATCAATCTCAATCCAGATCCTAACGACAGAGAATACAGCGAAGTTTGGCCAGGAGGACGTACCAATCACTATTGGTTTGATATGAATAGAGATTGGTTGCCTGTGCAATTACCAGAATCGAGAGCACGTATTGAGACTTTTCATAATTGGTTGCCAAATATTTTAACCGATCATCATGAAATGGGTACTAATGCTAGTTTCTTTTTTCAGCCAGGCATTCCATCACGCACACATCCATTAACACCAAAATTAAATCAAGAATTAACGAAAGGCATTGCTAACTATCATGCCAAAGCCTTTGATAAAATAGGCTCTTTGTATTATTCTGAAGAAAGCTTTGATGATTTCTACTACGGAAAAGGCTCCACCTTCCCAGATATTAATGGAGGCATCGGTATTTTGTTTGAACAAGCCAGTTCGCGTGGTCATATTCAAGAAAGTGAAAACGGTATTTTAACCTTTCCATTCACCATAAAAAATCAATTTACTGCGTCTTTATCAACCCTTGCTGCCGCAAATGGCATGCAAAAAGCTATTTTAGAATACCAGCACAACTTCTTTAAAAATGCAAGAAATGAAGCCTCTAAAGAAGGCAAAAATGCCATTGTATTTGGAGATTCAAAAGATGCGGCAAAAACGTATCATTTAGCTGAAATATTACAACGGCATCGTATTAAATTCCATGAGATACAATCTGATTTTTCAAAAGATGGAAAAACCTATAAAAAAGGGTTCAGTTACATAGTGCCAAAAAATCAGAAGAACACACGTTTGATCAATGCTATGTTTGAGAAGCGCACAACGTTTCAAGACAGTCTGTTTTATGATGTATCTGCTTGGACGTTTCCATTAGCCTTTAATTTAGATTATACCGACACAACGACAGCCAATGCTGGTGATGAAGTCACCAATTTGCAGCAGCGACAAGGTGGAGTTAATTCTAAAAGCGACTATGCCTACCTCTTTGAGTGGAATGAATATTACAGTCCGAAATTATTAAATGCCATTTTAAAGAAAGGATTGCGAGCAAAAGTTGCCGTAAAAACATTTAGAGCCAATGGTAAATCTTATGATTATGGAACCGTTATGATTCCTGCTAAGAATCAAGATTTCACTCCTTCTGAAATCTATACGTTTCTAAATGATGCATCTCAAGAAAGTCATATCACTGTTGATGCGGTTTCCACAGGATTAAACGAAGGTATTGATTTAGGCAGTCGAAATTTTAAAGCCTTAGAATTACCAAAAATCGCACTTTTAGTTGGTGATGGCATCACTTCTTACGATGCTGGGGAAATCTGGCATTTATTTGATACACGCTACGATATTATCGCAACAAAATTAGATACAAAGCGTCTGGAAAGGGCAGATTTAAGCCGTTACAATACCATAATTATGGTAAATTCTTCTGGCTTATCAGAATCAAGCACCAAGAAGTTACAGACGTGGCTCAGCTCAGGTGGTACATTAGTTGCCTATAAAAATGCTTTAAAATGGCTGAATTCTAAAAAGTTGATGAAAATCGATTTTAAAAAGAATAAACTGATTGCCAAAAATATTAGCTACGAACAACGAGTTGATTTTAGAGGAGCACAAGTTATTGGAGGTGCTATTTTCGAAACGCACTTAGACCGTTCGCATCCTATTAATTTTGGTTACAAGAATAATCGTTTGGCTGTATTTCGTAATTCAACGTTATTTGTTAATCCTGATAAAAACAGTTATAACAATCCAATACAATACACAGAAAACCCATTATTAAGCGGTTATATTTCTGATAGAAATTTAGACAGTATTAGCAAAACAGTTCCTTTGAAAATAGGGAGTGTTGGTCGTGGGCGTATTTTAGCATTTACGGATAATACTAATTTTAGAGGATTTTGGTATGGCACCAATAAGTTGTTGATGAATGCTGTTTTTTTTAGGGAGGAAATGTAAAGATTGGCAGTACAGTCCCTTAGACTTATATTTTTTCTTTAACAAGTGTAGTGATAATTCCTCAGAGGGGAACGGACTAATTTGATGATTTCCTTAAGATGTATGCTATTTCATAGATGCTTAATTACCATTATAACTGTCTTATTCAGATAAGTTTAATCCTTAACTGCTATAAGTTTGCTCTCTCATTGTGTTTTTTGAAGTACTAAATTCAAATCTTAAAATTATTGCAAGAACCAAGAACGAAGCGATCTTTTAATGCTAATTTATGTATGAACTGACTTCATGTTAAAATGGTTTCCATATAAAGGTTCAATTAAGACACCACCATCCCATTTTTAACCCGAACCTCAGGATGCAATAAAAACACATCATTAGCTTTTACGGCTCCCATCACTAAACACTCACTCATAAAATTAGCAATCTGTTTTTTAGGAAAGTTCACCACAGCCACAATTTGCCGTTGTACTAAATCCTCTTTTTGGTATTGGGTGGTAATTTGAGCAGATGATTTTTTAAGACCCAAATCACCAAAGTCTATGGTAAGTTGATACGCAGGACGATGCGCTTTTGGGAAATCACGAACATCGATAATAGTACCAATCCGTAAATCGATCTTTGTAAAGTCTTCAAATGTTATTATCTTTTGCATTCTATGCTGAACTTGCTTGAGCTGAATTTATTTCAGTAATTCAGTATCTCATTAATTAAAATTTAAAGATATAAAAAAACAATGGCTCGCACACAATCCAACATGTTACCTTTAGGCACCAAAGCACCAGATTTCACGCTCACTGATACTTTAGATCACACCAAAAAATCGCTGAACGAACTCAAAGGTACAACGGCTACACTTATAATGTTTATCTGTAACCACTGCCCTTTCGTTATTCATGTGAACACTGAATTATCTCGATTGGCAAAAGATTACGTCTCAAAAGGGATTAATTGTATCGCCATTTCTAGTAATGACGTAGAAAATTATCCGCAAGATGCACCCAATTTAATGAAACAACACGCCATTGATAACGGTTATATTTTTCCATATCTCTACGACCCAACCCAAGAGGTTGCCAAAGCTTATGACGCAGCATGTACACCAGATTTCTTTTTGTTTGATAGCGCATTGAAACTCGTTTACACAGGTCAGTTAGATGCCTCAAGACCAGGAAATGGCATACCTGTAACCGGAAAAGATATTAGAATTGCTATGGATGCTTTAATTAATAAAAAAGCTATTCATCCCAACCAAAAGCCAAGTGTTGGTTGTGGAATTAAGTGGAAATGAAATAGCCTTTTAGTGACCTTATTTATAAAAAAGTTGAAAATAATCGCTAGCTTTATTGGCTGTAAATTAGTAATGTAAAAGTTATTATAATCTTTAATAGTTGTGGGATGGGATTAACTAGGGTAATTATATAACGAGTTAGGCAAAATAAGACTATGGCAAATCCAATATCATTACCATCAAGAAACGAAACATTAAGCGATAATGAATGTTTTTATGTAGAACCTGATAAAAATAATTTTGCTGAGTTACAAAAAGCTTATAACAGAAAAGTTTCTCAAGAAGCGAATAACTTAAGATTACAATATTTCTCAATTGAACAAGAGCTCATTAATTCATTTAAATATGTAAATCCTGTTACCTCAAATCTGAATACGAGCTCTGTCAAATTTGCATCTATTATAAGGGAATCGGCTAATCTATTTGAGCAAGTATCAAGAATTATTTACGATAAGCTATTTAAAGAATATGGAAGAATTAATATTTTCCATTATTTGACTTTGGAGAAATTTTTAAAATTTAACGATTTAAAATTTCATTGTCCTTCTTTAACAATTATAGCATCTGAAAATCCTAATTTATTAAGACCGTATGGAAGTTTGGATGGTTGGAATGACCAAAATCAACCTGAGCCGGTAAATATTCCAAGTTGGTGGACTGCTTACAATAAAATCAAGCATTCACCTGATGCATTGACAGACTATTCGACTTTAGAAAACTCGATTCAATCTCTACTTGCATCTTACATTATAATAAATAGATACTTAGGTCCTGGTGTCATTTCTGGTAGTTTATTAAAACCAGAAGATAATGCAGGCGAAATTATCCAAAGACAGATAACTGTTGAACAATCTGAACTTTTTATTGACACTCTAACTCTAATGGGATACGTTACATAATTACTTTGCCTAACAAAGTACTGTGGTAAAAAACAAGTAAAATCTCATTAATTTTTCACTAAAGTACTTTTATATTCACCATCATAAATCAACCCTGATTTAGCTATTGCAAAAGCTTGTTTTAGCAACTTATTACACACTGCAATTAACGC
>NZ_JBGCDQ010000030.1:0-54393 GCF_045105575.1 Winogradskyella sp.
AAGTGAGAAGTGAGAAGTGAGAAGTGAGAAGTGAGAAGTGAGAAGTGAGAAGTGAGAAGTGAGAAGTGAGAAGTGAGAAGTGAGAAGTGAGAAGTGAGAAGTGAGAAGTGAGAAGTGAGAAGTGAGAAGTGAGAAGCTACAAATAATTTAACAACAATTAACTTAACAACAAACAACTTAAGAACAAACAACTAACAATCCACATCCATCCGAAGCTTTAGCGAAGGTGGAACTAACTAACTAACTAACTAACTAACTAACTAACTAACTAACAACAACCAACATGCACAACCAAGACCAACCACAACCGAAGCAAAAATGGAATAAAATGTACACTGCCGTATTAATTGCAAATGCTTTATACATCGTTTTATTTTACTTTATAACAGCGTCATTCGCATAGCATGCCTCAAATTTTAGATTGGATTGACTGGACGGTTTTAATTGCCACATTAGCCACAATTGTAGGTTATGGCACTTGGAAAACCAGAGGTCGTAAAAATGCACAAGATTACATAAAAGGTGGTAACACTTCAAAATGGTGGACCATCGGTTTATCAGTAATGGCAACCCAAGCCAGTGCAATTACATTCCTTTCTACAACTGGCCAAGCCTTTTCTGATGGTATGGGATTTGTTCAATTTTATTTTGGACTTCCTATTGCCATGGTCATTATCTGCTTGGTATTTATTCCGCTTTATCACAGACTTAAAGTTTATACGGCTTACGAGTTTTTAGAAAATCGATTCGATCTTAAAACCCGAAGTCTTACAGCCATCCTATTTTTAATTCAACGCGGTTTGGCTGCTGGCATCACCATCTTTGCACCTGCCATAATTCTTTCTGTCGTTTTAGGTTGGAACATCGTTACCCTTAACATCGTCATTGGTGTTTTAGTCATTATCTATACCGTTTCTGGTGGTACAAAAGCCGTAACTGTAACCCAAAAACAGCAGATGTTTGTCATTTTTGCTGGTATGTTTGCCGCTTTATTTATCATTATTGGTTTAATTCCAGAGGAGGTTTCTTTTACAGATGCCATCGATATTGCTGGTGCTTCTGGTAAAATGGAAGTCTTAGATTTTTCATTCGATTTAGAAAATCGCTATACCGTTTGGACAGGCCTTATTGGTGGAACTTTTTTAATGTTGTCTTATTTTGGAACCGACCAAAGCCAAGTGCAACGCTACCTTTCTGGTAAATCTATAAAAGAAATGCAAATGGGCTTACTCTTTAATGGTATGCTTAAAGTGCCAATGCAATTTTTTATACTATTGGTCGGTGTAATGGTCTTTGTGTTTTATCAATTTAATCCGTCGCCTTTAAACTTTATTGACGCGTCTACGCGAACCGTTTTAGCATCAGATTATGGTGATGACTATAGAGCACTTCAAGATAAACAAGCCACATTATTTCAAAAGAAACAAACCCTTAGTTTAGCCTTGTCTAAAAGTGAAGATTCGAGCTTAAAACGAGAACTATTTCAACTCGATAGTATAGAAAAAACCTACCGTTCAGAATCTAAATTTCTGATTAAAAAAGCGATCGATCCAGACTATACTTTAGAATACAACACCCTTCAATCTGAAATTAATGCTCTAAAATCGAATCCTGAAAGCGAAGCCTACATCTTAAAATCTGCTGAACTTACAACACTTTATAAAGACGCAGCAAAAGACACGCAAACCAACGATAGAGATTATATGTTTATCCGCTTTATTTTAAACCATTTACCAACTGGTTTAATTGGGTTATTATTGGCCGTGATTTTATCCGCAGCCATGTCGTCCACAGCTTCAGAAATTAATGCCTTAGCCACTATTACCTCTATTGATTTATACGGTAGAAATCAGAAAGAAGATAAAAGTGACGACCATATGGTAAAAGTCACCAAATGGTTTACCCTAGGTTGGGGAATTGTAGCGATTATTATTGCCTGTTTTGCAGATTTGGCCGAAAATTTAATTCAACTCGTTAATATTATCGGTTCTATATTCTATGGGAATGTATTGGGTATATTTTTGCTGGCCTTTTTCTTTAAGCACATTAAAGGCAATGCTGTTTTTATTGGAGCACTCATCACTCAAGTAATTGTTGTTATGGGCTGGTGGTTCGATTGGATGCCGTATTTATGGCTCAATCTTTTTGGTTGTGTTGTGGTTATTGGTATTGCGAATCTTCTTCAAGCGGTATTACCTAAAAAAGCACAAAGTGACATTCAAAACAATTAATTGGGGAATTATTGGTGCTGGGAACATTGCTCATAAATTCGCCACAGACTTAAATTCAATAGAAAACACTAAGCTTTATGCAATTGCATCGCGTTCTTTAGATAAAGCCGAACAATTTGCTAAACACTACAATGCAAATAAAGCGTATGGCGATTATGAACGTCTTGCTTTAGATCCGAATATAGACGCGATTTATATTGCTACACCACACAGCTTTCATAAAACACATACCTTATTATGTCTAAAGCATCATAAACCTGTGCTTTGCGAAAAACCATTCGCCATGAATTTAGAAGACGTTGAAGCGATGATTCAACTGTCAAAACAAAAGAACACCCTTTTAATGGAAGCGTTATGGACAGCTTTTTTACCTCATTTTCAATACGTACAAGATCTCATTAAAAACAAACATTTCGGAAACGTAAAGTCTTTAGAAGCCGACTTTGGCTTCTTTCCACCTTATGATGAAAGCTCAAGACTATTCGATAAGTCTGTTGGTGGTGGCAGTTTATTGGATATCGGAATATACCCAGTGTTTGTTGCACTTACAATGTTAGGACAACCCAATACAATTGAAGCTAATGCAGAATTTTTTCTCACCGGAGCAGATTCAGAATGCTCGATTGTGTTTCAATATGATAATTCAAAAGCACTTCTAAAAAGTACCTTGCTAAAAGAAACTAAAACCGAAGCTATTTTTAAATGCGACACTGGAACTATAAGAATTAACGGTCGCTTTCATGAGCCAGCAACAGTCACCTTAATTGATAACTATGGTAATTCTGAATTAAAGACTTTTGATTATAACACCATTGGTTATAGTTATGAAATTGAACATTTTAATCAGTTGATTAGAACTGGTAAAACTGAAAGTAATATTATGACTTTAGAAAAGAGTCGTCAGTTAATTTCTACATTAGACCAGATTAGAACGCTAATTGGTTTGAAATATGCTTGAAGAAATTCAATTTAATCTTTAAACAGTGCACTCTTGGTTGGTACTATTTAAAAATCGTTTCATTCAAAATCACCTTCAAAATATATAAAAAAACGCAACTGCTTCAGTTATATTAGTAACCAAAGCCGTTGCGTTATGTTTCTTGAGCGACGTCTAGATTCTAGTCTCTATTTTCTAAAGTCTAATATCTAACGTCTAGCATCTAAAACCCTACTTAGCTCCCCATTCTTTAAGAGAATCTTCGTTCATTTTAACGTAATCTGCATTCTTATTCTCTTTAGCTAAAGCCAAAGATTTTTTAGCAGTAGCGATAGCGTTTTTAGTGTCTCCCAGTTTTGCGTACAATAAAGACTGCTGTCTCAATTGCCAAAATGCTGGTTCTTTTACCATAGACATCGCTGTATCCATCCACTCTTTAGCTTTTTCTAAATCTTTACCTTCTGTTAAATTATAAACTGCAGCCGCATAATAATCGTTAGCAGATGGTCCTGCCATTACTTTTTCAATAGACGACGTTACTGTTTTGTCTGTTGGCACTTCAAACTTAATATTCGCCATTGTGTTTTCCCAGATAAAACCTAACTCGGCTGAGTTATTGGTTAAGTTATCAAACGTAATGGTGAACGTTTCAACAGTCATTGGCATTTTCATAGTTTTCACCGTCGTTTTTGCAGCGACTTTAGTGTCGTCCCATTTTCTTGGTGTTCCCCAATTTTCAGTATCTGCATAAAAGACAACATCCCAAGACGTTTCGTTTGGTGTTACAAAAATAGAATATGCACCTGCTTTTAACTCTTGGCCATCGATAGTAACAGCATCACTAAACGTAATCATAGTGTTTTTGTTAGCTCCTGTTCTCCACATTTTACCGTAAGGCGTTAAATTTCCAAAAATGGCTCTTCCTCTCATACTTGGTCGAGAATATTCTAAAGTCACATCTGTTAAACCAACCTGCTGCTCAATCTTAGTGAAAGGACTTGGCTGTGGTGTCTTAATCTGTGCATTTACCGAAAACATTAAAGTTAAAGCAAATGTAAAAAGTAGTAATTTCTTCATAATTTATAGTGTTATGTGTTTGTTTTTAATAACACACAAAATTACAACTAAAGGCAAATCATCTATGTTAAGGAATACTTAAAAAGGATGGGATTCTGAGGCACTATTTAAATTAAACGACTAAAAACTAGTAAACAAAAGTTATTAATCGTAATATTGCAATATATAAATATTAAAATTATGGGTTTAACGAAATCTGAAATGTTTACCACACCACAAAATCAAATAGCCATGATTGCGAAAGCTTTTGCGCATCCTGCAAGAGTTGCTATTCTTCAATATTTATTCAAGATTAAATCGTGTATTTGTGGAGATCTTGTGGATGAAATTGGACTGGCACAACCTACCATTTCTCAGCATTTAAAAGAATTAAAAACCTTAGGATTAATTAAAGGAAATATTGAAGGCACTAGCGTTTGCTATTGTATTGATGAACACAAATGGGCCGAAATGAAAACCGTTATCTCAGATTTCTTAGACCAAAATCTGATTAAAAATTGCTGTTAGTAGCAAAATGCATCACCTTAAACACAGAACCAATTATGGAAATTTTACACCTCTTATCCATGCTATGCTTAACGGCTTTTATGATTTTAGCCACTTACGATGGTGCGTATCTTCACCTTTGGAAATTTGAGTTATTCAACAAAAAAGAAAGTCATTTTGAACACCACACACATACAGCTAGAGCACTTTTATTTCCGCTCATCGTTTGGCTGTTATTTATAGAAACGAGTAGTATCGCCTTTTTTATAGGTTTAGCTTTTGTAGCTTTAGATGTCCTTGTTTTAGGTATGGATGCTTATTCCGAAAAAGAAAGTCGCAGTTTTATGAATGGCTTACCACAATGGGAATACATTTTACACCTCTTTGCCAATAGCTTTCATTTTGCTGCCCTTATTTTAATCATTGCTACGCGTTTTACCATTGCAGATTCAAGTATCGTCTACTCCACTGCATTTTTATCCTCTCATATTTTTGAAACCACACAACTGATTGCGGTAACTATTTTGCCTGGTGCTATGTTATTAGGGCTATTGCATTTGTTTCTAGCTTCCAATTTAGGTAAACAACTTTGGAATAGACATCGACTAAAAATTACCTGTTGTTAATAAACTCATCTCACCTTAAAAAAACATGACTATGAAAACCGAACAAGAACTAAAAAATATCGTTAAATCACGTTACTCAAAAATTGCCGAACAAACTAAAACTGATAATGCAGCATCTTGCTGTGGCGCCACAACGACGTCTAACAAAGTGTATCATATAATGATGGACGATTATTCAGAAACTGAAGGTTATGCAAGCGATGCAGATTTGGGATTAGGTTGCGGATTACCTACTCAATTTGCACAAATTAAAAATGGAGATACGGTTATAGATTTAGGTTCTGGAGCTGGCAATGATTGTTTTGTGGCTAGACATGAAACAGGTGTAGAAGGAAAAGTTATTGGTATCGACTTTACACCTGTAATGATTGAAAAAGCAAGATATAATGCCGAGAAGCTTCACTATAATAATGTTGAATTTAGAGAAGGAGACATTGACGATATGCCTGTAAGTGATGATGCTGCTGATGTCATTGTTAGCAATTGCGTTTTAAACTTAGTACCGAATAAACAAAAAGTGATTTCGGAAATCTACAGAGTTTTAAAACCTGGTGGTCACTTTAGTATTTCAGATATTGTGCTAGTCGGTAATTTACCAAAGGCTTTAAAAGAAGACGCGGAAATGTATGCAGGTTGTGTTGCTGGCGCGATACAAAAAACAGAATATCTTCAATATATTATGGATGCTGGTTTTTCAAACATGACCATTCAGAAAGAAAAGCCAATTATAATACCAGACGATATTCTCAGCAAATATATGAATGAAGCCATAATCGCTGAATTTAACTCAGAAAACGTTGGTATTTTTAGTGTTACCGTTTATGCTGAAAAACCTAGTGCAAAACATCCAAAAGTAAAAGCTCATATTAATGCCAAAGTACAAGATTCGAATAACAACTGTAATCCCATGTCTGGCTATTGCTAAAAAACATAAATATAATGCTATATCATAAACTAAATAAGCTGATTGAAACACTAGACACCTCGTCAATTTCAAAAGAACGTCAATTGATTTTGAAACCGTTGATCGATTTCATTCAAACTAAACATACGTCTAAAGGTATTATCAATCTCAACTTTATTTGCACACACAATTCAAGACGTAGCCATTTATCTCAAGTTTGGGCGCAAACTATGGCACATTATTTCGATATAAGTCATGTCTTTTGCTATTCTGGCGGCACAGAAGCGACGGCATTATTTCCTGTGGCTGCAAACACATTAGAACATGTTGGATTTAAAATTCAAAAACTATCTGAGACCACAAATTCCGTCTATGCGATTTCCTATGCGGAGAATGCGCATCCTGTCATCGGATTTTCTAAAACTTATGATGATGCCTTTAATCCTGAATCTGAATTTGCTGCAATTTTAACCTGCTCTAGTGCTGATAACGGTTGTCCATTCATTGCTGGTGCAGAACAACGCATTTCTATAACTTATGAAGATCCAAAAGCATTTGATAACACTCCTGAACAGGCAGAAAAATACAGAGAACGTAGCCTCCAAATTGCTACTGAATTAAAGTATGTGTTTTTAAACGTAAAACCCTTAGAAAACTAAATGCTGAGCCATTTAACAATTCAAACAAACAAATGACTTTAGGAAAAAAAGGATTAGCAGAATTCATCGGTACGTTTACCATGGTGTTTTGTGGTTGTGGAGCCATGACGGTTAATGAAATCACAGGAGGAAGCATTACACATGTTGGTGTTGCTATAACTTGGGGTTTAGTGGTTATGGCCATGATTTATGCTTTTGGTGAAATCTCTGGCGCGCATTTTAATCCCGCAGTAACGGTTGGTTTTGCTATAGCAGATAAATTTAGCTGGAAACAAGTTCCTGTTTATATCATATTTCAAACGGCTGGTGCATTTTTGGCTATTGTAATGTTGTGGGTGCTTTTTCCTGAAAGTGAAAGTTTTGGTCATACCTATCCTGCAGATGGTTTTGCACCTTACAAAGCATTTATATTTGAATTGTTACTCACGTTCTTTTTAATGGTTGTTATTATTAACGTCTCTACAGGAAGTAAAGAAATAGGAACTATGGCAGGTATTTCAGTCGGAGCTGTTATTTTATTAGAAGCCATGTTTGCTGGACCAATGACTAAAGCGTCTATGAATCCTGTGAGGTCGTTGGCACCTGCTGTCATTTCCGGACAGCTACAACATTTGTGGCTCTATTTAATTGCGCCTTTTATTGGCAGTATTTTAGCTGTTTTGAGTTATAAATTTATGAGCAAGAATAAAGCCTAAGAGCAAGTAAAGACCACATGACGCTTTCATATTTTTGATATCCCATTTTCTTGTTAAATTTTGTTTAACTATTGACTAAATAGATTAAACATTTCGTATCTTTACGCTGTATTAAAATTAAATTACAATGGCTAAAAAGAAATCAATTAAACAATCAGATCTTATAGAATTTTATATGGATCATGTGTTAACGCACAACCACAAGCCAAAATCCGTATATGCATTTGCAAAAGAGAATAACTTTGAGGAGCAAAAATTCTATGAGTTTTTCGGAACGTTTGATGCTTTAGAACAATCAATTTTCAAAATATTTTTCGATCATACTTTAGTGGCTTTAGAAAAAAGTGAGGACTATCAATCTTTCGATGCAAGAAATAAATTACTGAGTTTCTATTTTACCTTTTTTGAAATTTTAACGGCAAATCGCAGTTACGTGGTGCATGCCTTACATTCCGAAAAAAATAAAATGGCATCGCTTAAAGTCTTAAAACACTTAAAGAAAAGTTTCAGTAATTATATAGAGCAATTAGACATCCATACCATTGATCTTAAGCAAGAACAATTAGAAAGATTTCAAAAGCGCTCCATAAAGGAATCGGCTTGGTTTCAATTATTAGTAACCATGAAATTTTGGTTAGATGATACCTCTGCCTCTTTTGAAAAGACGGATATTTTCATCGAAAAATCAATTAAAACGAGCTTTGATTTAATTGACACCACACCTTTAAAAAGCATCATCGACTTTGGCAAATTTTTGTACAAAGAAAAAATGCATTCTAACTAAATAAGATACTGAAGCAAGTTCAGCATATATGAAAACTATAGACAGTATTCCAATTACGAAAATCTCGCGCGCCTCGAAACTTGTTTCAACAGGTGCCAAAGTAGGTGTCAATTATTTGAAATATTATGGAGATAAGATGGTCAACTCTAAGGAGGATGCCAAAAATCGACTTAATGAAAATAATGCGGAAGACATTTACGACAGTCTTAAAAAATTAAAAGGTAGTGCCTTAAAAGTAGCACAAATGCTTAGTATGGAAAAAAGCTTGTTACCACAGGCTTATGTAGAAAAGTTTTCTTTATCTCAGTTTTCAGTACCACCATTATCACCACCTTTAGTTATAAAAACATTTAAAAAATATTTTGGGAAACATCCCGAAGATTTATTTGATACTTTCAATGCAACTTCTGTTAACGCTGCCAGTATTGGCCAAGTCCATATTGCAGAGAAGAATGGGAAGAAATTTGCTGTGAAAATCCAATATCCTGGAGTTGCGGAAAGTATATCGTCTGATTTGGCTTTGGTAAAACCAATTGCCATGAAGATGTTTAATATTAAAGGAAAAGATTCCGACAAATATTTTAAAGAGGTTGAAAACAAATTAACAGAAGAAACCAATTACATTTTAGAGATTGCGCAGAGCAAGGAAATTGCCAATGCTTGTAAGCACATCCCTAATTTAAAATTTCCTGAGTATTACGAAGCATATTCCTCTGAGCGTATCATTACAATGGATTATATGAAAGGGGATCATCTTTCAGAATTTGTAGCAACCAATACCGATATTGAAAAGTCGAATAAATTAGGACAAGCACTTTGGGACTTTTACATGTTTCAAATTCATAAATTGAAAAAGGTGCATGCAGATCCACATCCTGGTAATTTTTTAATTTCTGAAGAAGGTAATTTAATTGCGCTCGATTTTGGATGTATGAAAGCCATACCAATGGATTTTTACACACCGTATTTTGAACTGGCGAAAAAAGAAGTGATTAACGATCCTATTAAGTTTTCAGAAAAATTGCACGAATTAGAAATTTTGAAAACTACAGATACCAAAGATGAAATTGCGTTTTTTAGTGCCATGTTTCATGAATTGTTAAGCTTGTTCACTAAACCATTTCATGCTGAAGAATTTGATTTTTCTGATCCAGAATTTTTCAACCAAATTTCAGAAATGGGACAACGCTATTCTAAAAGTACAGAATTACGTAAAATGAATGCAGACCGAGGCTCTACCCATTTCATTTACATTAACAGAACGTTCTTTGGCTTGTATAACTTAATGTTTGATTTGAAGGCTGAAAACGTAAAAATCAACAATTTCAATACCTTATAAATGGCAGAATTTAGTGCTAAGGACATTGACGCGTTACATCATCTCTACCGCATTAATCTAATTAATAGTTGTAGTGGTTACAAATCAGCAAACCTCATTGGCACTAAAAGTACTGATGGTGTTTCTAATGTTGCTGTATTTAGTTCGGTGACGCACTTGGGTTCTAATCCTGCTTTGTTAGGATTTTTTCTAAGACCAACAACAGTGATGCGTAATACCTATCACAATATTAAAGAAACAGGAACGTACACCATTAACCATATTCACGAAGGTATTTTAGACGATGCACATCACACCTCTGCTAAATATGATGGTTCAATTTCTGAGTTTGACATGACTCAACTCGAAGAAGATTATAAGGCTAACTTTTTAGCACCCTTTGTAAAAGGATGTCCAGTGCAAATGGCTATGAGTTATGTTGAAGAATATCCAATAAAAGCCAATAATACCATTTTAGTTATTGGTAAAATTGAACAACTCTATGTGCCAGACGCACTATTAGAAAAAGACGGCTATATCGATTTATCTCAAGGTAAAGTTGCCACAATAAACGGTTTAGATGGTTATGCAATTCCTGAACTGAAAGTACGCCAAGACTACCAAAGGCCAAAAGACACTAACGACAAGTAATTCTTTTTCCCTTTGGATACGTTAAGCGAAAATTGAATTAACAATCTAAAGAAAAAAGGCGCATGAAAATACTCATCACAGGAACCACAGGCTACATTGCCAAACGACTAGCGCTTCAACTTCTCGAAGACGATCACCAACTTGTATGTTGCGTAAGAGATATGAGCCGTATTCCCGATGAAATCGAAGAGCATCCCAATTGTACCTTTATAAAAGTTGATTTTCTAAAACCAGAAAAAGCCCAAATTCCAAAAGATATTGAAGCGGCTTACTATCTAATTCATTCCATGGCAACGTCTTCAAGTAATTTTGAAGCATTAGAAGAAACTTGTGCTGCCAATTTTAAAAGTTTGGTGTCCAAAACCGATTGCGAACAGGTCATTTATTTAAGTGGTATTGTCAATGATGATTCGTTATCAAAACATTTGAAATCGCGATTACAGGTTGAGAATACGTTACAGTCAGATGCTTATGCACTCACCACATTACGGGCTGGAATTATAGTTGGTAGTGGCAGTGCCTCATTTGAAATCATTAGAGATATTGTTGAAAAATTACCAGTAATGGTCACGCCAAAATGGCTTAACACGAAAACACAACCTTTAGGTATTAGAGATGTGCTTAGTTTTTTATGTGGTGCCTTAGGCAAAACAGAACTCTATAACAAGCACTTCGATATTTTTGGTCCTGAAATACTGACTTACAAAGAAATGCTGTTGCAGTTTGCAGAAGTTCGAGGATTAAAGCGGCATATTCTAACATTGCCCATTTTGACACCAAAATTATCATCGTATTGGTTGTATTTTGTAACCTCTACCTCGTTTCAGCTCGCTTCTGCTTTAGTAGATAGTATGAAAGTTGAAGTGATTGGAAAAACCAGTAACATCGATGCTATTATTGGCGTAAAACCAATGGATTACAAAACAGCAGTCGATTTAGCATTTCAAAAAATTGAACAAAATGCTGTAGTTTCCAGTTGGAAAGATGCCGTGAGTAGCGGTGTTTTTAAAGATCAGCTTTCTAAACATATTGAATTACCGCATTTTGGTTGCTTTAAAGATGTACGGAACCGAACAGTAACAGACGTTGATTTTACATTAGACCGTATTTGGAGTATTGGAGGACGCAACGGTTGGTATAGTTTTAATCGTCTTTGGAAACTTAGAGGCTACATGGATAAACTCTTTGGTGGTGTTGGATTAAGACGTGGAAGAACACACGACACCTATTTAGAAGCTGGAGATCCATTAGATTTTTGGCGCGTACTCTATGCCGATAAAACCGAAAAACGCTTGTTACTTTTTGCTGAAATGAAGTTACCTGGAGAGGCTTGGCTCGAATTTAAAATCGTAAAAGACAAACTCTACCAACGTGCTGTTTTTAGACCAAAAGGAGTTTGGGGCAGATTGTATTGGTATTCGGTCATACCATTTCATGCCTTTGTGTTTAATGGGATGATTGATGCTTTGGTTGAAAAGAAATGAATTGAAAAACATAAGTACAAACCTAGCAAGATAAACAACATAAAAATGCCAAAAGGAGTCAAAAAACAACATTTACCTGAAAAGGATTGTATCGTTTGTAAAAAACCTTTCGCTTGGCGTAAAAAATGGGAAAAAGATTGGGATAACATAAAATATTGTAGTGAAAGATGCAGAAGACAAAAAACAACACGAACCTAGTTTGGTTTAGAAATGATTTAAGAACAAAGAACAATGCCGTTTTAGCAGAGGCTTGTAAAAATGGAAATGCCGTTATTGGTATCTATTGTTTTGATCCAAAATATTTTGAAGTCAATAAACGTGGCTTCAAAATCACCGAAAAATACAGAGCTAAATTTTTAATTGAAACCATTGAAGATTTAAAAGCACAATTGGCAGCACTAAATATAGATTTGCTAGTCTATCATGATGCGCCTGAAAACGTCATTCCGACGGTTTGTGCAAATCATAATGTGTCTGATATTTATATTCAAAACGATTGGACAAAAGATGAAATTGCCACCGAAACAGCGTTAAAGTCAGAATTAAAGACCGTTGCATTTCATAAAATCTATAACCAATTTTTATACCATCCTGACGATATTAATTTCGAAATTGAAAAAACACCACAAGTATTTACGGTTTTTAGAAAGAAATTAGAAAAGTATGTCGCTATAAGAGAAGAAGCGACTATTGAACAACTCGAAATAACGAATCGTATTGAAAACACTACTCAAATTCCGAGCTTACATGATTTAGGTTTGGAAGATTTTGAAAGACATCCACATTCGGCCTTTCCATTTAAAGGTGGCGAAACGGAAGCTTTAAAACGTCTCGATGATTACTTTTTTAACACGAAAAAACTAGGCTTCTATAAAAAAACAAGAAACGGTTTAGTTGGCACAGATTACAGTTCAAAATTTTCGGCATGGTTAGCAAATGGATCAATTTCTGCAAGAACAATTTATTGGAAAGTGAAACAATTTGAAACCGAACATTATAAAAATCAATCGACCTACTGGTTAATTTTCGAATTGATTTGGCGCGATTATTTTAAATACGTCTCATTAAAACATGGCAGCCAAATCTTTAAAATAGATGGTATTCTGAGAAAGGATTATGAATGGAGCACCAATCCCAATCAAATTGAAAAATGGATTAATGGTGAAACCCAATCAGATTTTGTGAATGCCAACATGATTGAACTAAAAGAAACCGGTTGGATGAGTAATAGAGGACGACAAAATGTAGCCTCGTATTTCGCTAAAGAACTAAAACTAGATTGGCGCATTGGTGCTGCGTATTTTGAATCCTTACTCATCGATTACGACGTGCATAGTAATTATGGCAATTGGATGTACGTAGCAGGAGTTGGCAATGATCCAAGAGATCGAAAATTTAATGTGCAGTTACAGGCCGAACGTTATGACGAGCATGGTAAGTTTCGAAAACTTTGGTTGCAGCCGAGTTTGTTTTAGGTGTTTAAAATATTAATAAAACTATGCTTATTATCGTTAAAAATCCTGCAAGGTTTCGAAAACCTTGTAGGTATAAAATTATAATAGTTACTACCTTAAGTGCAGTTAAGAGGTCGTTAAATAATGTTATACAAACAAGGTCTCGACTGCGCTCGACCTGACAAACAGAGAAGTTCTAATAAAAAGAACTCTGAAACAGAATGTAATCTTGCATGGTTTCAAAAAAATTGTAATTATAAATTATTATTAAATAAACTCAAAATGATAAAAGACCTCACAGGTTTTCAAAACCTGTGAGGTCTCAAAAGCATAAAGCAATTGAAATAAAAAGATTATTAAAAGTCTTAAAGGTTTTGGAAACCTTTGAGGTTTAGAAAAGCAAAAACAAAGAACATTGAAAACAAAAGAAGCCATACTCATATTTCCACACCAACTATTTAAAGACGCAACCATTTTAGATACTGATTGCGCTATTTATTTGATAGAAGAATTCTTGTTTTTTAAACATTATAAATTCCATAAACAGAAAATAGCATTTCATCGCGCTACGATGAAGTCTTACGAAAGCTATTTGCAATCCATAAATAAGACGGTTCATTATATAGAAGCAACAACAGACCAGAGCGATGCAAGACAACTCATTTCTAAACTTATTGAAGATGGAATTGAAACGCTTCACATAACAGATCCAACGGATAATTGGCTTCAAAAACGTATCAATTCAGCTTCAAGCACTATTAGTGTTAATTGGTATAAAAATGAACTTTTCATCAATAGTAAAGACGAATTAAGTTCCTTTTTCAAGCCGACTAAAAAGAAATTTTTCCAAACGTCTTTTTACAAACAACAAAGAAAAGAACGCGATATTCTGATGGTTTCAGGCGAACCAGAAGGTGGGAAATTAACCTACGATAGCGATAACAGAAAAAAATATCCAAAAGACAAAACACCACCACATATTCAGTTTCCTGATAAAACAGATTATCATAAAGAAGCCGAAGCTTATGTAAATACAAACTTCAGTAATCATTATGGCGAATTAACTGATTTTGCCCTCTACCCTATTGATTATGAAACTTCAGATGCTTGGTTCCAACAATTTTTGGAGGTCAGATTTCATGAATTCGGAATTTATGAAGATGCTATTGTTAGACAAGAACATTATCTCAATCACAGTATTTTATCGCCACTTATTAACGTTGGTTTGTTAAAGCCAGAAACCGTCATTAATGAAGCCATTGCTTTTGCCAAAGCCAATGACATTCCTTTAAATTCAACCGAAGGTTTTGTAAGACAAATTTTAGGCTGGCGCGAATTTATTAGAGGAGTTTACGAAGTAAAAGGCACCGAAGAACGCAACAAAAACTTCTGGAACTTTAATCGAAAAATTCCGGCTTCGTTTTATGATGGCTCAACTAGCATTCAACCGATTGATGATGTCATTAAAAAAGTTCTCAAAACTGGTTACGCACATCATATTGAACGCTTAATGATTCTCGGTAATTTTATGGTGCTTTGCGAATTTGATCCAGACGACGTGTACGAGTGGTTTATGGAACTCTTTATTGATGCTTACGATTGGGTCATGGTACCAAATGTGTATGGCATGAGCTTGTTTGCAGATGGAGGTTTAATGTCCACAAAACCTTACATCAGTAGTAGCAATTATATTAAAAAAATGAGCGACTATAAAAAAGGAGATTGGCAAGCCACTTGGGATGGTTTATTCTGGACGTTTATGGATAAACATCGCGATTTCTTTTTAAGTAATCCAAGATTGGGCATGCTGATTCACACCTTCGACAAAATGAAAACGGAAACTAAAGAGAATCATTTTGAAGCAGCCAAACAATTTTTTAAAATTTTAGATGATGAGTGAAAGAGAAGCTATAAATGTGGTTTGGTTGAAGCGTGACTTAAGATTAGAAGATAATGAAGCCATTGCCAATGCCTTAAAAACAGGAAAACGAACGCTTATAATTTATGTTTTTGAACATATCCTGCTGAACGACGACCATTATAACGACAGGCATTTCAATTTTGTTAAAGAATCTGTTAGAGATTTAAATATACAATTAGCACCTTTTAATTCAAAAGTGTTAGCCGTTACAAGCGATATCACCAGTGCATTTAATCAACTGCAAGAGTTTTACAAAATAGACACTGTGTATTCTCATGTAGAAACCGGATTATTAATCACCTATAATAGAGACAAAGAATTTACCAGATATTGTCGTAATAATTTTATCAATTGGGAAGAAAGTAAAAACAATGGTGTAGAACGTGGTTTGGTCAACCGAGATTCATGGTTTGATAATTGGGAGGCTTATATGCATCAAGATTTAGAAGTGTTTCAGCCAAAAACGAATCAATTATTAAACACTTCAGAAATTGAAACGCTCGAAAATGTTTTTACCAAGACCAATCTAGAGACACCTGAAGCTGCTAAATTTCAAAAAGGAGGCAGTACTACAGGTTGGCGTTATGCCAATAGTTTTTTTGAAAGTAGACATGAAGAATACATGTTTAATATTTCTAAACCAGAAGCCTCACGCAGCAGTTGTAGCCGAATTTCGCCATACGTTGCTTGGGGAAATTTATCGATACGTCAAGTATTTCAAAAAGCAAAACACGTAAAAACAACCTCAAAAGACAAAAAACATATTGGTGCGTTTATATCGCGTTTAAGATGGCAATCTCATTTTATTCAAAAGTTTGAGATGGAACATACTATGGAAGAAGCTAGTGTGAACAAAGGCTATCATAAACTGAAGAAAGTACTATCCGAAACCTACCAAACCGCTTGGAAAGAAGGACAAACAGGATTTCCATTAGTAGATGCCAGCATGCGTTGTCTTAATGCCACAGGTTATGTCAATTTTAGAATGCGTGCCATGTTGGCATCTTTTTTCACTCATATTTTATGGCAGCCCTGGCAAGCCGCAACCACACATTTATCTAAACAATTTTTAGACTTTGAACCAGGCATACATTTTCCACAATTGCAAATGGCAGCTGGCGAAACTGGGATTAATACCTTAAGAATTTATAATCCCACAACCAATAGTCTTAAGCATGATCCTGATGCCACATTCATAAAAAAATGGGTGCCAGAATTGGCAGATTTAGAGACACCTTTTGTACACGAACCTTATTTAATGACCGAATTAGAACAAGTCTTTTACAATTTTAAACTCGGTGAAAATTACCCAGAACCTATCGTAAACATTAAGGAAAACAGAAAACGTGCAAGTGATATTTTATGGAATATGCAAAAAGATGCAGATGTCGTGCGCGATAGTTTTCGCATTCTAAAACGACATACCATTACAGACCGTAACCGCCTGCTAAAAAACGAATAGCCTTCATTGCAATTGCACCATTTTTCTGACAATCCTAATTCTCTGTTAATTTTTGTTTAACGATACTTATTAAAGGTTAAACATTTTGTAACTTTACAGTATATGATATTAAATACCACACATTTTAATCCAGAGCATAAACAACTAATTGCTGATTTAATTGGCAGTTCGTTCACTTTGGTACAAAAATTGAAACTAGGAGGTGTAGGATCTAAACGCATGATTATTGATGATGTGAGTCCGAATATGAAATCCATGATGAATATGGTTTCGGATACCAACTATGCCAATATAGAATTAAGACCGAAAGGCATTTTAATAATGATTAATAAAGGTCTTAAGAATTTCACTTGGGTCATTCCTTACTATCAATTGGTAATTTACAAGATAAATGGATCAAGCATTCATGCACAAGGTCGCTTTGTGCACTTTAGAAACAGTAAAACATTTAGAGAGAATAAAAAATTCTTCGACAAAATGCTCGATGAAAAAGTAAAGTATGATGCACAATTTTCAATGCCACACGATTTAGTATGAATTTAGAAGACAGACAAATTGATCGTGTTATAGAAATGGCTTGGGAAGATAGAACCCCTTTTGAAGCAATAACATTTCAATTTAATTTAAAAGAACAAGAGGTTATTAATTTAATGCGAAGAGAATTAAAACCAAGTAGTTTCAGATTATGGAGAGCACGAGTCCAAGGCAGAGCTACTAAACACAGTAAAAAAAGAACTTTTGATAAAGGCAGATTTAAATGTTCGCGTCAAAGATCAATTTCAAATAACTCAATTTCAAAACGTTAATAAGTGCTTTGATTTAAGCTTTGAGTACTTAAAGCCAGCACATTAAAAAGATTTTATGAACACAGAAACAATTACTAACAAAAACGGTCAAAAATTAGAAAACTTCAGCATTGAAGATATTGGAGACGACCACCTTTTTACAAGTTTAGACACACCAATGAAGCCGAACGCTTTTGATATGTCTGACGAAGAAAAGAAAAACCGCATTTCAATTTTATTTACAGAAATAATGGATGTTTTAGGTTTAGACCTCACTGACGATTCATTAAAAGGTACACCAAACCGAGTAGCTAAGATGTATATTGAGGAAATATTTTCGGGCTTAGACCCTAAAAACAAACCTAAAGTGGCCTTGTTTGATAATAAATATCAATACAACCAGATGTTAGTGGAAAAAAATATTACCTTTTACTCGAATTGTGAGCATCATTTTGTGCCGATCATAGGAAAAGCGCATATTGCCTACAAATCATCTGGAAAAGTAATAGGCCTCTCAAAATTAAACCGAATTGTGCAATATTACGCGAAGCGTCCACAAGTACAAGAACGTTTAACGAACCAGATTGCAAACGAACTGAAAACAGTTTTAGAAACCGATGACGTTGCTGTAATCATTGATGCAAAACATTTATGTGTATCATCAAGAGGAGTAAAAGACGATACTTCTGCAACAGTAACCACGTATTATGGAGGTGAATTTAATACCTCTGCGAAGATCGCAGAATTACAGAATTATTTAAACAATTAAGCTATGGACACAGTAGAAAAAGCTATCGAATTTGAAAACAGAAAGTTTTCTTTCAAAACAACAAGTGACAGAATTTTGGCTGCTAGAGAAGCGAAAGACTTAATACTAGAGGTCAACGAATTATATAAAGAACAAAAAGATTCAAAACTTATGGATCTCATGAAACGTTTAACAGTGATCAAACAAAAAATTGAAAAACGTTTAAAAGGAAGACCGTTAACGGCATCTTAAGGTATGAGTAGATTAATAGTGGTTGGAGGAAGCAAAGGTATTGGCAATGCAATTGTCACATCTTTGCTTTCTTCTTATGACGAAGTCGTAAATATTAGCAGAACAGCACCAGAAACAACGCATTCTAATTTAAAACATTATACCTGCGATATTCTTAATGATGAACTACCAGATATAGACGAAGCCGATGGTTTGGTATATTGTCCTGGAAGTATCAATTTAAAGCCTATTAATAGATTAAGTATTGAAGACTTTAAATCGGATTTCGATATTAATGTGATTGGTGCCGTAAAAGCGATTCAGAAGTATTTACCAGCTTTAAAAAAGGGTAACAAACCAGCAATTTTGTTGTTTAGTACAGTTGCCGCAAAACTAGGCATGCCCTTTCACGCAAGCGTTGCAGCTTCAAAAGCTGCTATCGAAGGTTTAACGAAATCTTTAGGAGCAGAATTAGCACCAACCATACGCGTAAATGCTATTGCACCTACCGTTACTGATACAGATTTGGCGTCGAAATTATTACGTAATGAACGTATGATCGAAAATATGAATGAGCGTCATCCGCTTAAAAAATATTTACAGCCTCAAGAAGTTGCAGATATGGCAGGTTTCTTATTATCAGAAAAAGCAGCCTCATTATCGGGTCAGATATTTGAAATGGATTGTGGTATTGTAAGTTTTAAAATATAATCAGAATGTCAACTTGACTGCGGTAAAAACCATGTTTCAATCAAACATAAGCATAGGTTTCGACCGCATTCAATAAGACTAAATATAAGCATCAACATGAATCCATTAAAAGCATTTATTGGTACAATCGGCACTACTGATACAGATGTAAAGCAAAACGCTTCGAAACCCTTGTATGATATTGCTATCAATAGTCTTCAAGGCCAACCAATTGATTTTAATCAATTTAAAGGTAAAAATCTACTTTTTATAAATGTGGCTTCCAAATGTGGATTCACACCTCAGTATAAAGATTTACAAAAATTACAAGATACCTATAAAGACAATTTAGTAGTCATTGGTGTGCCTTGCAATCAGTTTGGTAAACAAGAACCTGGCAATTCTAATGAGATTCAAGAATTTTGTGAGGTCAATTATGGTGTATCCTTTTTAATCACTGAAAAAATCGATGTTAAAGGAAGTAACCAACATCCATTATATGCTTGGTTAACCAAAAAAGCAGTTAACGGTAAACAAAACTCTACCGTAAAATGGAATTTTCAAAAGTACTTGATTGATAAAAATGGTGAGTTTGTAGACTTCTACTACTCTATCACTAATCCAACAAGTTCAAGAATTACAAAATATTTAAAATAAAGGCTATGTTCGGACTATTTAAGAAAACTTCAGAAGTTGATAAACTTCAAAAACAATATGAAAAATTAATGGCAGATTGGCACAGACTCTCTACAACAGATCGTGGTGAAAGTGATAAAAAATATGCCGAAGCAGAACGCATTGCTGAAAAAATAGAAAAATTAAAAAAGGGCTAAAGTGAAGAAAGGCTACCTTCTCGTATTATTTCTTATGATTAATTTCGGAGGTTTAGCCTTAGGAAATTGGTTTATGGGAGATGCTGTTACTGGAGAATGGTATACCAACCTAAACAAAGCCCCTTGGACACCACCAGGTTGGGTTTTTGGAGCAGCATGGACGCTCATTATGTTGTGTTTTTCAATATACTTAAGCTATTTGTTTAGTATCAGAAATTCTAAGTTTGTGATTGCTGTTTACAGTGTCGCAGTCCTTTTAAACGTCGCTTGGAATTACCTGTTTTTTAATCCACAATTAACAACATTAGCCTTAGTCAATATCACTTTGTTAACACTTGTGATCACCTATTTCTATATCAGTTTTGGAGACGATAAACTCAGTCGTTTAAAATATTTATTATTGCCTTACATCATTTGGCTTTGTATCGCAACATCTTTAAATGCATATGTTGTGCTTTATAATTAGTTTTGGCTTAGCTCAGCCACCATAATTAACTGCATTTAGCTACCAAAAACATATCAATGAAAATCTATAACATACATCAAAAACAAAAACTGCCCATATCTTTAGACGACGCTTGGGATTTTCTTTGTAACCCAAGAAACCTGTCTAAATTAACACCCGCAGAAATGAACATGACAATTATTTCTGGTGCAGACCGTCCGATGTACGCAGGCCAAGTTTTACAATACAGTGTAACACCTCTTGCAGGCATTAAAACCAAATGGGTTAGTGAAATCACCCAATATGAACACAAAAAATACTTTGTAGACATTCAGCTTTATGGCCCTTATGCTTTTTGGCATCATACGCATTTTGTACACGAAATTGAAGGTGGTGTAGAAATGGAAGACCTCATCAGTTACAAAGTACCACTTGGTATACTCGGCCAAATTGTAAATCCGTTAATTGTGAAACCAAAGCTCGAAGCGACCTTTAATTACAGAAAAGAACAAATGGAAGCGATGTTTGGAACGTATAAAAAATAAGAGTTTCTGATTTCATTATGTTCTTCAAAAATTGTAATATTTGAGCTTTAAAACATTTCGAGTTTATAGTATAGTAATTATGTTTAAATTCGAATTTTGATTTAAATAACCAATCACCAAAAACAAAATTTCATCTGTAATTATGACGAAAAAAGTAAACCTCTTTTGGTTCCGACGCGATTTAAGACTAGACGATAATAAAGGTTTTTTTGAAGCTTTAAAAGGCGATTATTCGGTGTTACCTATTTTTATTTTCGATTCAGAAATACTAGATAAGTTACCAAAAGATGATGCACGTGTTACATTTATACATGAAACACTGCAAACCATGCGGCAAACGTTACAAGACGAGCATAAGAGCAGTATTGCGATGTTTCATGGGAAACCATTAGATATTTACAAACAGCTTATATCTGATTACGAGATTAATACCGTTTATACGAATCATGATTACGAACCTTATGCCACAGAACGTGACCATGAACTCAAAACGTTTTTAGAAGAGCACCAAATTGAATTTAAAACCTACAAGGATCAGGTTATTTTTGAAAAGGACGAAGTCGTAAAAAAAGATGGAAAGCCTTACATGGTTTATACACCTTATATGCGTGTTTGGAAGGCACAATTTAAAACCTTAGATTTTCAAATTTATGATACAGCTGCCTATTTTGATAATTTAATTGAAAACAGTAAACTTCCGAACTTGAGTTTAGCAGATATGGGTTTTGAAACATCCAATCAAAAGATAAGACCTTATGAAGTGACACCTGCTTTGATTCAAAATTACGAGGACACCCGAAATTTTCCAGCTAAAGATTCAACCTCACGTTTAGGTCCACATTTACGTTTCGGAACTGTGAGTATTCGTAAAATGGTTGAAAAAGCAATCGCTGAAGAGAATGAAATCTTTTGGTCCGAATTAATATGGCGCGAATTTTTTATGCAAATTCTATGGCATTTTCCACATACCAAAGGCAGTGCCTTCAAATCTAAATACGATAGAATTGAATGGCGAAATAATGAAGCTGAATTTAAACTGTGGTGCAACGGTGAAACTGGTTATCCACTAGTCGATGCTGGTATGCGTCAACTCAACGAAACAGGTTTTATGCACAACCGCGTTCGCATGTTAGTGGGCAGTTTTCTTTGTAAGCATTTATTGATAGATTGGCGATGGGGCGAAGCGTACTTCGCAGAAAAATTACACGATTATGATATGTCTAGTAACGTGGGTAACTGGCAATGGGTTGCAGGATCTGGTGTTGATGCTGCCCCTTATTTTAGGATTTTTAATCCCACTTCACAAATTCAAAAGTTTGATAAAAGCTTAGAATATATCAAAAAATGGGTGCCAGATTTTCAAGAACTTACCTATCCGCAACCTATGGTAGATCATAAAATGGCAAGAGAACGTTGTTTAGAAACTTATAAATCTGCTTTAAATTGAGTTTTTTTTACTCTTAATACAATAAAATGAAATCTTTTACGTTGCTAATTATAAGACCGTTTAGGTTTTAACCGAAATAACCATTTCAACAAACAATTTTTAAAAGCTCTGATTTAGTCTTCAGAGCTTTTTTAGTTTCTAGCCTTACTGAAATACAGGGTCTTAAAAATGTTTTGCTATCTTTAGGAACACAAATTTAAAATACTACTGATATGAATACTTGGGGAGTTGCAAAAAAATGGAAAGAAATGTGCGAAAAAGGGAAGAATCTAGAGTGCATTAACGAACTCTATGCCGAAAATGTTGTGAGTAAAGAAATGCCTGGAATGCCAGGAGAACATATTATTGGCAAACAAAATGTGTGGAATAAAAATAAAGCTTGGTTAGATAGTGTAGAAGAATTTCACGGCAGATCTATCAGTGCACCTATTGTCGCTGGAAATCATTTTACAACAAAAATGAAATTCGATCTAACCTTTAAAGATAGAGGAAGACAACAAATGGAAGAACTCGCCATTTTTGAAGTTAAGGACGGTAAAATCACTAATGAGCATTTTCTTTATGCTATGGACTAGGTTGGTTGGTAGATTTTTAGTTTTATAAATTTGAGAAAAAACTGCGAAAACTAAATTTATATATAATTACGTCATTGTCATAGTTTGTATAAATCTTCTCAAAACTTAGATTTAATTTTTACTTATTGAAAGTCACTTTTCTAATATAACACTGTTATAAAAAATTTAGAACTAAACGCATATGGGATTAGATTCTATTGCATTACTAATGTCAGTTGAGGATACCTTTGGAATAAGAATAGATGATTCCGAGGCTAAAAAAGTTTTTACCGTAAAAGACTTTATGGATGCTATTTATAGAAAAATCATTTTGAACCCTATAGATAAATGCTTAACCCAAATCGTGTTTTATAGAATTAGAAAAGCATTCAAGAAATTGAACTTAACGGATTTAGAAATAGAACCAAACAGCAAAATTTCAGATTTGCTTACACCATCCGCTCTAAAACTAAATTGGCAACGATTAGAAGTTGAACTCGGTCTTAAATTACCTGAATTAGTTGCTATTGACTTTAATCCTAATTTGGACGCCTACGTAAATTTTTTTGGAATTAGAACTATCAAAAGAAATTTAGCGGTTACAAAAGGTACTATCAGATCATTAATTGATTGGATATTATCTTTAAATTTTGAGAAGATTATTGACATTCAAAACATCAGTAATACATATGAGATTGAACGCATTGTCTTAGGAATTGTTAGTAAAATAATAGGAATTCCCATTTCCGAAATTCAATTAAAACATACATTTATCAACGATTTAGGAATTAACTAATAAAAAAGTGTTCTACCAGCACATATCATCAATTCCTCAGTCATGCACAAAATCACCGCTTCAAAGTAAAATGACCTTTATGGGTTTTGCCATGAGCACGTTCTACAACAAACCAATAATCGCTTGTCGGCATAATTTCTCCATTATAACGGCCATCCCAACCTGTATCAATACCTCTAAATACAGTTAATAGTTTTCCGTAGCGGTTGTAGACATAAATTTTTAAACTAGGTTCAAATTCTGCTCCTAAAATTTGCCAATATTCATTAACATTATCACCATTTGGTGTGAAGAACTTCATATAATTTAAAAGATAAACCTGTTGCGTTACGACACCACATTCATTTTTATCCCTTACAAAAACCATATAATCGCCTGTTGGTAAATTGATAAATCTATTTTCTGGTTGGTAATTAATACCATCTAAGGAGTATTGATAATCACCAAATCCTGAAACATTGATGGTGATTGAATTACCATTAAGGGAAAAATCTTCAGTTTCAATCGATTCAATAGTGGCAATTCCTGAAACATCTACAGAAAATGATTTTGTTGCTTCACAAGAAAAATCACTGTAGTTTTCTGAAACCGTAACACTATAATTTCCTGCACTGCTCACCACTATTGAAGACGATGATTCACCAGTAGACCAAAGGTAACTAGAGTAGCCTAAGCCAGCCGAAAGCGTCACAAAACCACCATCACAAAGTGTTAAAACCTCATCTGGTCCTAATTGCGGAATATCACCAACTATTAATTGAAAAGATGCGGTTTGGTAACAAATGTCTAGTGTATTATGATCCAATCTGGCATAAATGGTCTGAGGATTTATGGAATTTTCGAAATTTTCTGGAATAGGATTGCTGCCTTCATCTGCATCATTCTGATTTAAATGATACGTCACGGTAATCACTTCAGGATTTTGAATTCCTAATAAGGTGTCATTCTGCTGAGCCAAATCGAAAACGGCTTGTCCGTTTCCTAAATCACTACAAACCACTATATCTGAAGGTGTACCAACACTGACCACAGGTAATAAATCTTCTAAATTCACCGTTATGGTTTCAATGCTTCCGCAAACATCTTCTACTCTAATTTCATAAATATCCGGATTTAAATTAGTGAAAATATTATCACTCCCATTTTCAATTACTACAGGTGAAACAATTGAAAACTGATAAGGTGCCACACCCAAAACGTCTACCAAAATATCTGATGGACCTGATCCGCCTTCGCAATTAAGGTTAAAAACATCCTTTATAATTAAATCTGACACCACTTCAAATTCTGCAAAAATATCTAAACACCGTTCATCAGGATTAGGGTTATTGAAGGGCTGAAAAACTTTAATCAATCTAAAATTTCCTGTCACGAAAATGTTTAATAGCGTTTCATTATTTTCGAGTGCAATAGCATTTGAAACATTAGGTATCTCACCTTCCGTATAAGGTACATTTGTATTGGGATGCACCCAACGATCACTTTCTTCTGAGTACACTTGTAACCAATACGTTTGGTCAAAAACAGAAGTGTCGTTGTCGAAAATACCAAGATCAAAAGAGCCACAATTGCGTTGTACGTTATAAATGGATGAATCGCTTTGATAAGCTACAATAGTTTGCTCAATGCTAAATTCATTCTCGCAAGTATCGCTAAATTCTATGGTATAAGTGCCTTCTGGCAAACTATCAACATAAAATACACCAGTTGATAATATGTTGGCACTATAATCAAAAGGTAATGCCTGCGTAAATGTTTCTGGTGCTTCTGTTACAACAATACTCTGAATGCTACCAATAGGACTTGCTATTCTTAAAGTACCTGTTTCTGTGGCACAATTAGGAGTAGTAAAAACAGTTGGTGATACATCGTATTCAATTGAAACATTAATCTCTAAAACATAGATAGTATCGCATTCATCGATCAGTTCTAAGGTATAATCTCCTTCTGGTAAATTTTCAATAATCAAAATTCCGTTTTCTGTAATTGAGTCTGATACAGCATCAGGAATGGTATTCTCATAATTTTCTGGTGCGTCTGTAAATATTGCTGAGACAATATCCCTATCTGGTATATTTACATTCAACGTTGCAAAAAGTGGATTACAGCCTCCGTTTGAAACTGAGATTTCTGGTTCAATTTCCTCTTCTATCAATTCAATGGTTGCAGTACCTGCTCTGTCGCAGGCATCTGTTACAAGAACACTATACATACCAAACGGTAAGCTACTATCTTCTTCACCAAAGCTAATATTTGATTCCGTGTAAATACCATCAGTGCTATTGTTATGTGCCAAAGGATCGAAACCCTCAGGTGCTTCCGTAAATTCTAAAGTATAAGGCGGTAAAACATTAGTCACATTAATATTAAGATTGAATCCACAAAAGCTAGCAACCATAGACATATTAACCTGAGGGTTTGGATCTATTACATTAATCACCGAAACCATATTACCACATTGATCTTCTACTATCACTTCGATCTCAAAACTTTGGTCTTCGTAATTAGCAATTGTTTCTGTAGCTTCTAACTCCAAATCTGCACCAGTTTGATACGTCTGTTCAAAAGTTAAGGGAGTTGAATCATCTGGCGGAAATATGACGTAATTTACAGAAATTGGATAAACCAGTCCTCCACCATTACCTGCTGCAATTACATTTGTAATTGTTACTTCTGTACAATTATCTAAAACACCAGATGGTATGGTATTACTAACCGTAAACGTAGTACTACCAATTAACAAGGTAAATGTTTTAGTGAGCGCATTGTTACAACTATCAAAAACACGAATCACATACGTGCCTTCAACAAGACCACTAAAGCTATTTTCTGTTTGTAAAGGTGCCGTTATAGGACCTGATATAATTTCATATAATTCAGCCGTTCCATTGGTAATATTAATCACCAAACCTGCCGTGTTACAATCACCAAAAAAGGCTTGTTCTATGTCGTAATCTAAGGCAGAAATTGAATTATTAATAGTAATATCAGCACTTTGTGTGTTTTGAGCATTACCCAAAGTTTGCATGGCTTCTACCCTATAATCTCCACTGTCTAAATTTGTAAACGTATCGGCTGTGGTCTGTGCAATCGGAGTATTTGAATCGGGATATAAGTACAGTGTGTAAGTCACCGTCGCATTTTCTGTAATTCCGGAAACGGTCATTGAAATAGATCCATTACCAGCGCAAGTTTCATCTATGGCGGAAACTGTAAAATTAAAATCGTTCAATTGACAAAACACAGTGTGGCTTATCATTAAAAACAATGCGAAAAAATAGTGCTTTAGAGGGATATTAGCATTCATCAATTTAAGAATTCGCTTCTTCTATTCTAAGATACGTCTAATTCATTATTAACTTGTAAATTACCTGTTAAAATTAGTAGTATTTATGCTGAATGGCTGTTTTTTAAATTGAATGCCTCTGGAGATTTTCTGGTTTCATTAGAACATTTCAGACTTTTGCAAACGCATAGAACCAAAAAAAACCTCTGAAAACAGAGGCTTTTTTTTAAATATTTAAAATGGTTAAAGACTATTAATTTCCTTCAACACGAACAATCTTAGCTCCAATAGCTCTTAAACGTTCGTCTATATTTTCGTAACCACGATCTATTTGTTCAATATTATGAATGGTAGAAGTACCTTTGGCTGATAAGGCTGCAATTAATAAAGAAACACCTGCTCTAATATCTGGAGAGGTCATGGTTGTTGCCTTTAATGTCGACTTAAAATCGTGCCCAATAATGGTCGCTCTATGCGGATCACAAAGGATGATCTTTGCTCCCATATCAATTAATTTATCAACGAAGAACAAACGACTTTCAAACATTTTTTGGTGCACCACAGCACTTCCTCTGGCTTGGGTTAAAACGGTTAAAATGATACTCAATAAATCTGGAGTAAATCCAGGCCACGGAGCATCTGCAATCGTTAAAATTGAACCATCGATATAATTTTGAACTTCATAACCGTTGGTATGCGCTGGTATATGAATATCATCACCTTGACGCTCTACTGTAATTCCTATTTTTCTGAAGACGTTTGGTATTTGACCTAAATCATCCCAACTCACGTTAGTAATTGTTAATTCGCTTTTGGTCATTGCTGCTAAACCGATCCAACTGCCAATTTCAATCATATCTGGTAACATTCTGTGGTCTGTTCCACCAAGACTATCAACGCCTTCAATAATTAACATGTTAGAACCTACTCCAGAGATTTTGGCTCCCATGCGATTCAACATTTTACATAATTGCTGTAAATATGGTTCGCAAGCAGCATTGTAAATCGTCGTTGTACCTTCTGCTAAAACTGCAGCCATAACAATATTTGCCGTACCTGTTACTGATGCTTCATCTAAAAGCATATAAGTGCCTTTTAGTCGGTCTGCCTCAACACCATAAAACAAATCTTCTTTATTGTAACGGAACGTTGCACCAAGATTTATAAAACCTTCAAAATGTGTATCTAAACGACGACGACCTATCTTGTCACCTCCTGGCTTAGGAATATACCCTTTACCAAAACGTGCTAATAAAGGACCCACAATCATAATTGAACCTCTTAAACCTTTACCGTCTTCTTTAAATTCTGCCGACTCTAAGTATTTAAGATTTACTTCATCCGCCTTAAATGTATAAGAACCTTTACCAACTTTACTGATTTTTACTCCCAACTTTCTTAATAAAGCAATGAGTTTATTTACATCAATAATATCTGGTATGTTGTCTATCTTAATTTCTTCGGCAGTTAAAAGCACTGCACATAAGATTTGTAAAGCTTCGTTTTTTGCTCCTTGAGGTTGAATCTTTCCTTTTAGTTGGTGGCCTCCTTCAATTTTAAATGTACTCATACGTTTTAGTAACGTTTTCTGTTATTAGAATATTTTTTCTTGCCTGTATTATTGCTCTTCTTATTTGAGCTACTCTTGCTACCATATTTAGATTTGGTACGCAATAAACTTGTAGAATCACTTAAATCTTCTTCACTGTCTTTTAGGTCTATTTTACCATCAGATAATTCAAATAAATGATTAAAAATCACTGCATCTTCAACGGTATCTTTGTTCCAGTTGAGGAAGCACTTTTTCATGTGATTAGCAATGGTATATTTAAGCGCTTCTTTGAGTTCTCCTTCTTCCCAACTGCAGGCCACATCAATCATGGTTTTTATGTTGTTACCATAAAAACGATATTTCGGATGGTTTTGCGGATATTTTAAAGGTTCAGGTTTAGCTTGTATTTCTTCTTTTGAAGGTAATCCGTACGGAGACTCTACATCAAAATCAAAATCAGCCATAATAAATAACTGATCCCATAATTTGTGTTTAAAATCTGGTACATCTCTTAAATGAGGTTGTAGATTTCCCATTACAGAAATAATGGCGTTTGCTAAATTGTTGCGTTCTTCTTTCGTTTCGCGAGACTTAGCATAATTAATCATCTTTTGCAGATGACGTCCATACTCTGGTATAATTAAATGTTCGCGCTCGGTATTGTATTCTAAATCGTCAATCAAAATTGTAAAATGTGTGTAGTAAATAATTTTAAACCCGTAGTCTCTAGGTTTTGTTGCAAAGTACAAAAAATAACGAAGTGTTAAACAAATATTCTGTGCAAATTATGCATTATCCGCTGATGAAAAAAAAATAGAATAAACATGCTTCTAAATATGCTCTCATCTTTATGTGAAAATACCCTATTACAAATTCAATTTTAAGACAGATTACATTTCAAAAAAAGGTCACTAAGTCGTTTGTTTTGTCTAAAGAGAAATAACACCTTCAACCTTCTCTGCGACTTCCTTATATTTAGCAATCACTGCTTCGGGATTTTTCATTCGTACATTGATAGAAACGCTGGTGTATTTTCCTTTTTTAGATTCATTTGTGGTAATCACCGCACCTAAATTATCAAAAAGTGCTTCAATCTCATTAACACCAGAACTTTTAGACAACACGATAAACTTATATAAATATTCAGCTGGCCAAAGGGTTGTATCGTAGAGTTGCGACTTTAATTTTTCGTAAAATTCGTCTGTATTTTTTGAACTATCCATGCTAAAAATTTTCAAATGCAAAGATACATTAAGTTTAGATTTTAAGGTTTAAATTTTTATACCGAATTTTACATGATAAAACAGTCTTAATTTGAATCCGAAAAAAGTTGTCATCGCAGGTGGTCCAGGTACCGGAAAAACCACCATTATCAATGCCTTAAAACAGCGTGGTTTTTTGTGCTACGATGAAATTTCTAGGCAAATCACCTTGCAAGCAAGACAAGATGGTATTGAGCAACTTTTTTTAACCGAACCGCTTTTATTTAGTCAAAAGCTTTTAGAAGGCAGAACACAACAATTTAAAGATGCTGCCCAAGAAACAGAAGCGACTGTTTTTTTAGATCGAGGTTTGCCAGACGTCATTGCCTATATGGATTATATTGGAGATACTTACCCTAAGCCTTTTATTGACGCTTGTGAAGCCCATACTTACGATGCTATTTTTATTCTGGCACCATGGCAAGAGATTTTTACAAGTGATAGCGAACGGTATGAAAACTTTGAAGAAGCTATAGAAATTCACCATCATTTATTAGACACTTATAAGCGTTTTGGTTATGAGTTAACTGATGTGCCCTTCGGAAATGTAGACTCTAGAGTCGATTTTATTTTAGAGTCCTTAAATTTGCAGTAATGCATCCTATAGAAGTTTTAGAACGGTACTGGAATCACACATCCTTTAGACCGCTACAAGAAGAAATTATTTCATCGGTTTTAGACCATGAGGATACTTTTGCCTTATTGCCAACTGGTGGCGGAAAATCAGTTTGTTTTCAAATTCCTGCGCTTATCCAAGATGGTATCTGTATTGTAGTGTCTCCTCTAATTGCTTTAATGAAAGACCAAGTGACTACCTTAAAAGAAAAAGGGATTAAAGCCATTGCCTTAACTTCTGGCATGGCTTACAAAGACTTAGACACGCAATTAGACAATTGTATTTATGGCAATTATAAGTTTTTATACCTCTCACCAGAACGCTTGCAACAAACCTTAGTACAACAGCGTATTCAGCAAATGCAAGTTAATTTAATTGTGGTAGATGAAGCGCACTGCATTAGTCAATGGGGAAATGATTTTAGACCTGCCTATAAAAACATCACTATTTTACGTGAGCTTCATCCGCATGTCAATTGCATTGCACTTACCGCAACGGCAAAACATAATGTGATTGATGATATTGTAAACAACCTCGATTTTATAAACCCAAACATCTTTAAGGCTTCATTTTTACGACCAAATATTGGGTATAATGTGACGCATACCGATGATAAATTATTTCAATTAGAACATCTTCTAAAAAGTAATCCTGGTGCTTCCATTATCTATGTTAGAAACCGAAAGGCCACAGTGAATATTAATAATTTTCTCAATGCTAAAGGCTTGTCTTCAACATTTTATCATGGTGGCATAACTAATAAAGAGAAGCAAGACCGTTTACAACAATGGACTAATGGGCAAAAAGATATTATGGTAGCCACTACGGCTTTCGGAATGGGAATTGACAAAGCCAATGTAAGAACTGTTATTCATTTTAATTTACCCGAAAGTTTAGAAAGTTATTACCAAGAAGCTGGCAGAGCTGGTAGAGATGGCAAATTGGCTTATGCCACTATTTTAAAGCAGCATATCGATGAAGATCATTTACGCAGTCAGTTTCTTAGCACTTTACCGTCTGTAGCTTTTGTAAAAACAGTTTATAATAAGTTGTGTAACTATTTTCAAATCTCATATGGTGAAGGTGAAAACATGACGCATCAATTCGATTTTAAATCATTTTGTAACGTTTACAAGTTGAACACCAGTATTACGTATAATGCACTTTTATTATTAGACCGAAATGCCATTATTACCTTAACGCAACTATTCAATTTTAGAACAAAAATTCAGTTTACCACCTCGAATGCCGTTTTATTTAAATATTTAGAAACGCATCTCGACCTAAACCTATTAGTAAAAGTGCTGCTTAGAACCTATGGAGGTATTTTTGATTACGAAACCAAAGTGAACCTTAGTTTGGTGCTTCAGAAAACAAAACTATCCGAAAAACAGGTTATTGAACAATTACAACGCTTAGAAAAAGACGAGGTGATAAGTCTTAACATGGCAAATACCGATTCTGAAATCACATTTTTGCAACCACGTGAAGATGATATCACCATTAACCCAATCGCAAAAACTATAGAACAGCAGCATACTTTAAAACATCAGCAAATTGAATCAGTTTTAGCCTATATTAAAAACGATACCGTTTGTAGAAGCCAACAACTTTTATATTATTTTGAAGAAGCGTCGAACAAGAACTGTGGTAAATGTTCGGTTTGTATGGCTAAAGCAGTAGCTTCAAATACGCTATTAAAGGCATCTATTGCGCATCAAATTTTAAAAAAGTTAAAAGATAAGCCTTTATCTTCGCGCCAATTATTACAAGAACTTCAATGTTCTGAAAAGGTACTTTTAAAAAGTATTTCAGAATTAATAGAAACAAAACAAATCATCTTAACACACGCTAACACCTATTCCCTTATATGAGTTCAACACGCAATTTACGGATCTTATTTATGGGCACACCAGATTTTGCGGTGGCCACATTAAAAGCACTACTTGAAAATGACTATAATGTTGTTGGTGTTATAACAGCACCAGATCGTCCTGCTGGTCGTGGTCAAAAATTACGAGCATCGGCTGTAAAAGCGTTTGCTTTAGAGCATCATCTCAACATTTTACAACCAACAAATTTAAAAGCTAACGCTTTTATTGAAGAATTAAAAGCACTAAATGCCAATTTGCAAATCATAGTTGCCTTTAGAATGTTACCTAAGGTGGTTTGGCAAATGCCAGAATATGGCACGTTTAACCTACATGCATCATTACTACCACAATATAGGGGTGCAGCACCTATTCATTGGGCAATTATTAATGGTGAAACAAAAACAGGAGTCACTACGTTTTTTATAGATGAAAAAATAGATACTGGTGCTGTAATACAAAGTGAAGCCACAGCCATAGGTTCAAAAACAACCGTTGGCGAATTGCATGACGACTTAATGGAAATTGGAAGCAAACTGGTTGTTGAAACTGTGAAACAAATTGCAAACAATGAGGTTAGCACTAAAATACAACCACAATCCGAAGACTTAAAAACAGCTTACAAACTAAATAGAGACAATTGTAAAATTGATTGGTCGCAACCTATAGACCTTATTTATAATAAAATTAGAGGCTTAAATCCGTTTCCTGCAGCTTGGTGCTTTTTAGATAATGGTGATGACGAAACTTTAAGCATTAAACTATTTGGAGTGGAACAACAAAAAGAAAGTCACACTTATAATGCAGGACAATTAATTTCAACAAAAGATGAGTTAAAAGTCGCTTGCAAAGGAGGTTATATAAATATTCTTGAAATTCAGCTTCCAGGAAAACGAAAACTGGACGTAAAATCGCTTTTAAATGGGTTTAATTTTTCTGAATCCGCAAAACTGCTCTAAACCCTTATTATCATTGGTTTTGCTAAAAATCCGACGAAATACACATCCTTTATTAACAAATGTTATAAGTTATTAACAAAAAGCCGTATTTCCCTTGCTATTACTTGTGTAGCTGAATATTCCTAATAATTTTGTCTAAGGATTTTAAGAACAACAATTTTAAAACCGAATTTTTAATAATTTAAAAGAAATATTTTATGAACAAAACAGATTTAATCAACGGGATGGCAGAGAATGCTGGAATTACAAAAGCAGCAGCAAAAAAAGCATTAGACTCTTTATTAGTTGATATCGAAGGATCTTTACAAAAAGGTAACAGAGTATCTTTAGTAGGATTTGGTTCTTGGTCAGTGACTAGAAGAGCTGCAAGAGATGGAAGAAACCCACAAACTGGAAAGACGATTCAAATTAAAGCTAAAAATGTAGTAAAATTTAAGGCAGGTTCTGACTTAAGTGGAGCTGTAAACTAAAACATTTTTTGTTTAAAATACAAAGCCTGCTCATTGAGTAGGCTTTTTTTTGTGCTCATTTTTAAACGGTTTAAAATTATACATTATCATTAAAAACAAAAATAGAGAACGAACTAGTTACACATTAGGTCGACCAAAAGTTGTTTTTTAAGCAAAAAAAACATAGATTTAGATATCTTAACATATCAAAAAGCGAAAATGAGTAAACCTGAAAAAGGCAATTTACTAATTGCTGAACCATCCATAATTGGTGATCTTTCATTTAATCGTGCTGTGATTCTTCTAGCAGATCATAACGCTTTAGGTTCCGTTGGGTTTATTTTAAACAAGCCATTAAACTACAATCTCAAAGACCTTATTGAAGGTACAGAATCGGAATTTCCAGTTTATAACGGAGGTCCTGTAGAGCAGGATAATCTTTATTTTATTCATAAATCACCAGAATTAATACCTAATAGCATTGAAATATCGAATGGTATTTTTTGGGGAGGCGATTTTGCCGTAGTGCTTAACCTTATTAATGAAGGAGATATTTCTACTGACGATATTCGTTTCTTTTTGGGCTATTCTGGTTGGGACGAACAACAATTAGATAGCGAACTGAAGTCTCATGCTTGGCTCATCTCTGAAAACATCTACAATAAAGATATTATTTCTAAATCGTGCATATCGTTTTGGCGCGAAAAAATGCTAGAGCTGGGTGGTGATTATAGCATTTGGTCTAACGCTCCGGAAAATCCTAGTTATAATTGAAGTTGAAGGTGAAGACCAAGATGAAGATGAAGATGAAGTAGAATACGAAGTCTAGTTGGATATTTTGGCTTCATTGAAAAAACTTGACACTAACTTTAATAATTTTCATAAATTTTTATGGAGTCATCATCACTCTAAAATAGAGAACACACTATTCAATTTGAAAGAAAATAAATTCAGTACACCTTTTTACTAATTGTTAAACTGAGATACATATAAAAGGCAGAGTATTTAGTAGAAAAATGGTGTTATCAATCACTATTTTTTCAACGTCAACCCAAATAAGAAATAACAAAGGCCATTCAGATTTTCGATTTCATCGTCGGCTTCGTCTTCATCTTCATCTTCATCTTGGTCTTCAATTCACGACAACAACCTCAACTTCGCATTTAACTTCTTGATAAGACCTTGCGCAAAATCACTTCCATATTCTTTTTTACGATATTTTGTAATTGGCACAATGCCCTTAATGACGTTGGTTACAAACAATTCGTCTGATTTTTGAAGTTCAAACGGACTTATAGATGCTTCCTCAATAATAACATTGACATCTTTAGATAAAAGTTCTAATATTTGCTTTCGCATAACGCCTTTTAAACAACCATCTTCTAATGGTGGTGTTTTAATTTTATCTCCTTTTACTAAAAACAAGTTGCCGTTTAAAGCTTCAATGACACTTTTGTTAGTGTTTAGAACCAAGCAATTATCAAAATCATTCTCTTTAGCATAAATACTTCCTATGACTTGTATGGCTTTATTATTAGATTTTAATCCTGAAAGTAATCCTGGTGCCATAAAATAATCTTTATACAGATCTACCACGTAAGACGCATCCGCATCAATAGTATAAAACGGATTAGCATGCGGCTCTGTACTAATATTAAATTGCACTTTCGCCTCATTTGACGGTAAATATTTTCCACCTTCACCTCTATCCACGTTAAGTCTTACGCGAGACGCAGCGTTTAATAAATCGTTTGCTTCAAGCGTTCTTAAAATCTCAGATTCTAGAAATTCCATCGTAAAATTCATAGGAATATCCATTCTAAGAATTCGCATAGACGCCATTAATCTGAAATAATGGTCTTCCCAGAAAAAAATATGTCCATTGACAACTTTTAAAGTTTCAAAAAGTGCGTCGCCATAATTATAACCTCTATTGTGAACTGTAAGTTTTGCTTCTGAAGGTAAAAGCAATGTGCCGTTAAAATTTATCATAAAAAAAGTCTCGATTTAGTTTTAAAAATAAATCGAGACAAAGATATGATAGAATACTTAGTTAGCTCTTATGCGGAACCTAAAACTTGTTTCAGACTTGAAATTTGGTTATCCCAAAGCATCTTGCCTTCTTCCACTTCGTCATCTTCAGCAAAATCTGTAATCATCAGTGAGACATCTTTGGTAATTTCGTCTACTTGTATGCGAATTTCAAAATAACAGTTTACACCATCTTCATCGTCACTTAACCAACGAAATTTAATACGCTCACCACTTTTTTTGCTCAATAATTTTGCTTGCTCCTCTGAACCATCCCAAATAAAGGTAAATAGCTCACCACGAGAGTTTACATTATCTGCAAACCACTCTGACAAACCAGAAGGTGTTGATATATATGTATATAATAGGGCTGGAGATGCCTGAATAACAAACTCCATTTCAAATTTTACTTTATCGTCCATAACTGCATTATATTATGTGCTCAATATATACAATTATAGAAGAATTAAGAACTTTAAATTAAAAATTATTTTTTTAGAATGTTATGTTTGCTGTCGTAGAATTTGTTTCTATATTTGCAGCCGAAATAATGGCGAGGTAGCTCAGTTGGTTAGAGCGTCGGATTCATAACCCGGAGGTCACGAGTTCAATTCTCGTTCTCGCTACAATAAAAAACCCAAAACAGCTGTTTTGGGTTTTTTTATAGACTAAACACTAGTCAAAATAAGATGAAGTGTCTCTTACAAAGTTGTGGTAAGATCCTCTGAATCTTCTACTTTTTTCCAAACAAATTCACTATTGATAACAAAACTACCGATAAAATCGAAATTACATTGTGATGGTATAATGATGGATAAAAATGGTTTCTGATTTTTATCACGATACAAATGATACGTTTCACCAACAATAGGCTCAAAAGTATATCGCGAATTATAAACCAGCGTATTGTACTCGAGCTCTTTCATCATTTTTTCGTATTCAGCCTTTAGCTCAATATACTTGGCTTTAATTTGCTTGTTGGCCTTGTGGATATTTCTATTTTTCCAAGTAGAATTGTCCGTAACTATTATTGACGGAGCACCAACACTCGTGGCATAAGGTTTTAAAGCAGCATCATAACGCTGGGAATCTTCATTAAATACAATCTGATCTGGTTTCTTGTCTTTAGACATGGCTGCAATTCTTTTTTTGCAAAGATAAGCACCTTAATTGTTCTGCTAGACAAAGACAATTTAATTTTTTGTTAATTGAATTTATGCCTTTATCAAATAAACACTCAGTATTGCACTCAATTTTCAGCAAAAGACCTCATGTTTATAGGGAAACTACTAAGGCTTTATTAACTCTTTTTACCTTTAGTTTTTAAGGCTTTTAGTTTTACATAAATTAATTTTTTATGACCTCTTGAATCTTCTCGTCGTTCTATTTCGAAAGCAGGTATCGATTTAATTAACGGAGTTAACTTTAGAAACCCGTAATTTCTGGAATCGAAATTGGGTTGTTTTTTTTGAAGTAAACTACCAACATCACCTAAAAATGCCCAACCATCATCATCCGCTACAGCATCGATTGTTGCTGAAATAAATCGGATTTCTTTCTGAGTTATTTTATCGTAAGTATTTTTTGAGGTTGTGGTTGTTTCTGAGGTTTCAGATTCGTTTTCTGTGGTTTGTTGCTTTAAAATTTCGATATAAATAAATTTATCGCAAGCCACAATAAACGGATTTGGTGTTTTCTTTTCACCAATACCATAAACCGCCATGCCTGCTTCTCGCAAACGTGTTGCCAAACGTGTAAAATCACTATCACTAGATACCAAACAAAACCCATCTACTTTTTCGGAATACAGAATATCCATAGCATCAATAATCATGGCAGAATCGGTTGCATTTTTACCTGTAGTATAGCCATATTGCTGTATTGGCGTTATGGCATTTTCTAGCAACATATTTTTCCATTTTGATAAATGTGGTTTGGTCCAATCGCCATAAATACGCTTAATAGTAGGGTTGCCGTATTTGGCAATTTCCTCCATCATTTCTTTTACGTAAGCTGATGGTATGTTATCTCCATCGATAAGTACTGCTAGTTTTATGTCCATAAATTATAAATCTATATTTGTATTTGGTTATAAAGATAATGGCTTTAAAGTGAATAAACAGAACCTCTGCCTTACTATTTTTGTGAATCCTAACGCTTGCGACTGCGATCCGTAGGACAACTGCGACAACGCGACATATAGGTTAGCGAAAACTCATAGACACCATTGGTATTGCCTATATTAGACACATTAGCATCGTAGGATAATCCGAATCTAAAATTGGTGTATTCTAAACCAATGAATCCATTAATTGAAGTGAGTAAATGACTATCATTATCGTTACGAGCTGGGTTTGTAGCTGCTGTGACACCAATTAAAAATTGATTGACTTGAAATAACGATCCAATATCTAAACGGTTATATTCTCCTTGTTGCATGTAGTTGGCCGTCATCATAATCGTATAATCATTTAAAAAAGGGAAACGGTAGTTGCCATGTATGGAGTAGAAAATATCTAAAGGCACGTTTTCATTTCTTAAAAAGGAAATACTAGGACGGTTGAGATGTTTGGCAGAAACACCAAACCAATAAGATGAACCATTGTAACCTACTTTCTCAAATACCAAACCTGAGGATACATCAAAAAAAGCAACATTATCGAGGTTACCGCTAAAAGGATCTGCGGAAACCGGATTAATCACACCAGAATTAATATTAATCTGATCCGCTAAGGTTAAACTGCTAAATCCGATATCCTTAAACCCAAAACCAACTTCGATTGCAGGTCTAAAAAACCAACCTCCACTGAGATTAACGCGATGCATGTAATTTACATTAGCCTGATAATAATTATAGTTGGTAAACGATTCATTTTGCCAAAGTGCATTAAAACCTATACCAGAACCAGAACTGTTTCTGTTTTCATAAGATTTATTAATATAAAAATATTGTGTACTAACCTGTAAATCTAAATTTGGCCATTGCGTACGGCTTAAAATACCAGCGCTAATTCTATCATTATCTTCAAAACCAGAAAAACCAGGATTTATGGTTTCTTGTATGTAATTAGATTGCGTAAATATGGGATCTTGGGCGTTGGAGATTTGTACAAATAAAACCGCAGTTATAATGGCGCTGATTACTTTAATGGTCATTGCTGTTTTATTTGATAAATACAAAAGCTCCTTGTTTAGTTATGTCTTCACCATAAAATGTTTTGGCCGAAAATGTGTAATAGTAATTTCCATTTTCTGCTTCTTCTGTTTTTACCCTACCATCCCAACCTCTAATCGTATCTCCAGACTCCTTATAAATAAGACTTCCCCAAGTATCATAAATATTAATTTCTAACGTATTTAATCCTAAAGACACTGGCGCGAAAAAATCATTAATACCATCTTCATTTGGTGTAAATGCGTCAGGTACTACAATTTTATATCCTTTTTCTACCCTCAGGAATAATTCTTTGGATAAAACGCAACCAAAATCGTAAGTTACCGATTGTGTCACCAGATAATCTCCTGGCACAACATAGGTATGAAACGGATTTTCTTCTGCTGAAAACCTACCATCACCAAAATCCCACAAAATACTTTGATAATTACCTGTGGCTAAATTTATAAATTCAATAGGATCTTGTATGGCATAAACACCATAATTCAAAAAACCAAAAGACGTGGTTTCAAAATCGGGTTCACCAAATGTGATTGTATCTACATTAAAGGTATAATTTGCTGTGCAACCCAAGCTATCTACAACTTCTAAAATAACTAAGCCAGCCTGGTTTGTGGTCATCATTTCGTTATGCTCACCAGTGACTGTTCCACTAGACCAATTGTATTGAAAAGGCGGTACTCCTCCACTTGCACTAGCTATAAATGTTCTGCCAACAATACCATCTTCACAGTCTATATTTGACTGATCTTGCACATTAAGCTCTAATGGTTCAAATCGAGTGACCTCCCAATATCCTTCTACTTCGCAACCTCTTGCATCGGTAATAATTACAGCATAAATATTTGGCAGCAAACCTGTTAAATCTTCAGATGTTTCTCCATTTGACCAAATGACATCAAAAGGTGGTGTTCCGCCTTCAATGAGTAAATTAATACTGCCAGAATTGGTATCTTCACAATTAAGCGCATTTGTGACGTTCGCAGATACTGATAGCGGTACTAAATCAATAATAATAAAACTCTCTTGAATAACGCAAGTAGAACCATCTGTTATGGTTACTTCATATTCACCTGATGACAAATTATTACGTTCCATGCCTGCAGAAGGATCATCAGTCCAAACCAAATTAACAGGATCTACTCCTCCTTGAAAATTAAGTGAAATACTTGCATCATTTTCACCTGCACAAGACATTTGTGTAACTTCTGGATCTATAAAAAAGGCAGGTGGATCAATGATTTCTGTTGTAAATTGTCGCTCACAACCCAAATCATCGGTTATTGTAATTGTATAAAGTCCACCAGATAAATCTGTTTGAGAATTGCCTGTTCCTAAATTACTCCAAGCGATATCATAAGGAGCAACTCCGCCTGAAATATTATCTATTGTAATAGATGCATTGTTGTCTCCGTCACAACTATTTTGTGTTACTGTAAGATCAACTTCAATTTGTGTATTCTGAATAATTTCAACTTGGATCATATCTGTGCAACCCAAACGATCTGTAACCGTAAGATTATAGACTCCTTGAAACAAAGAAGTTATATTTTGACTAGTACTAGTAAAACCATCTGGTCCTATCCAAGCAAAGATATAATCTGTTCTACCTCCTGTCACATCTACAGTAATAGAACCTGTAGCATCGCCAAAGCATAAAACGTTGATTTGTTCTTGCAAGGTAACTTGTAACTCCTGTGGTTCTTCAATATTAAAATCAAGATTTATCGGCCCACAATTATTGCTATCTGTAACAGATATATTATAATTTCCAGGTGCTAGATTTGAAAGATTCTGATCTGTTGAAAATGGCAATCCATCTAAAGTCCAAGAGTACATATAAGGTGGCACACCACCCGAAACTTCTATTGCAATGGTACCATCATTTTCATTAAAGCACGAAATGGTTTCTGGATCAAAATCTACATTACTAAATATAAAAGATGGTGGCTCTGTTATGGTAAAAGTTTCCACATATGGGCAACCGCCATTATCTTGAATATCTAGAACATAAGTACCAGCTTCAAGATTAAAAATATCTTCGTCTGCGCTTGTAAATCCGTTAGGACCTGTCCATAAAATGGTATAATCATCTCCTGTTATAAACGGTACACCACCAAAAATATCAATTTCAATGGATGCTGTATTCGCTTCAAAACATAAATTCTGAATGACGTTTGCATCAATAGAAATGGTTGGGTTAACAGTGACCTCAACTTCAAAATTTTCACCCACACAATTACCTGTAACTGGCGTTATGGTGTAGGTTACGATTGCAGGATTTGAAGTGATATTCTCTAACGCTTCTGAAATTGAAGTTACTGGTGTGCTTTGTACTGTTGTGCCTGTAACGCTTCCTGTTGGCAATATTGTTGGATTAGACCAAGTGTAAACTGTATTTAACGGTACTACATCGCCATTTGTAGTATCTGGTAAATATTCAAATGAATTACCACTACAAATTAAGCGCTGTGCGTCACTAATACTTGCGGTTTCATTAACGATAATCTCTGCGGTTTCAGAAATAATTTCTGAACACCCTCCACTATCAAACGTAATAATTACATAATAATAGGTACTACCAACAGTGTTAACATCAGGATTATAAGTGGCATTATTTGCACCAGTAATTGGAGTGCCTGTTAGTGTGTCGTCATCTGAATTTTGATACCATTGATAAGACGGATTCCCTGTACCATTAGTATATGAAACAAATAAAGGATTCGTAGTCTCTCCTAAACATAACTCGTCTAAAATAGGCTGAGCGTTAAACTGTGCTGAAGCTGTTATCTCAACCTGAGACGTATTACTTGTAACCTCACAACCCGATACATTTTGAGTAATTACCGCATAATAATACAATATGCCAATGGTCGTCGTTGGCGGAGAAAACAGACTTGTAGTGGCATCAGTTATTTCAGAACCAGAGTTATTATTATCTACAGTATTTACAAACCATTGATAGGTTAATTCTCCTAAACCACCTGAGACCGTAACTTCTAAATCATCTGCGTCTGTATTTTGACATAAACTTTGAAATGACAGTGGTTGCATTATAACTATCGGATCTGCAACAACATTTATTTCCGACACATCGCTTACAAGAGTTGCACAACCGTTAGTGGCATAATTCACCTCAACGTAATAATATAAAGTTTCTACTGCAGCCGCCAAAGGAGGAGAATAGGTCGCTGCGATTTCACCGGGAATTAAAGTTCCACCAACATTACTATTTTCGGTATTACTAAACCATTGATAAGTTGGGTTGGCTGCACCTCCTGAAACATCAATAGAAAGTGCTTCTGGATTCCCTCCAATGCAAATCGATTGTGTATTTAAAGGCTGTACATCTATTTGGGTAGTTGGTGCGACTTCAATCACTGCAATATCTGACACTATTGGATTACAACCACCTGTTGAAAATGATATAATGGCATAGTAATAAGTAGTGCCTACTGTATTTGTTAATGGAGAAAATGTTGGATTAATTGCTCCTGCAATGGCCGTTCCTGTCGTGGTATTATTTGCGTTGTTTTGATACCATTGATAATTTGGAGCTCCTGCACCTTGAAAATCTACTGCTAAATCATTTACATTCCCGTTTTGACATACCACACTCGATACAGGCTGTAAAGTGATGAATGGTTCTGGCTCTACAATAATTTCAAATATAACAGGTAAACCTTCACACGCTGGAATTTCAGGAATCACCTCATATATTAACGTAATTGGTTCATTTGTTGAATTGGTAATAGTTTGTGCAGGAATATTATTTGCTGTACCATTAGGAATATAACCTGTAAGACCTGATGGAGCATTTGAAACCCAAGAAAATGTTGCATTTGGGTCATCTGCTGTTAAATTAATAGCAGTTGATGCTACTCCAGAACATATTATTTGTGAAACGTTTGTATTTGTTAACACTGGTGGTTCTACAATAGAAAATAGTTCTGTTACAGTCGTTGTGCCACAATTGTTTGTAACACTAAATGAAATGGTATAATCACCAACCGCAGGATAATTTATGATACCAGGATTTAATTGATTCGATGTTGCCGGAACAGCTCCAGGAAATGACCAGTTATAAGTTATGGTATCCGCAGGATCTGCACAAGAATCTACCATAGCAGTCGGAGTAAAACTAGCAGAACCACAAGTATCTGCAACAGGATCTATGGTTACCGTAGGTGGTTGCCTTACTTCCAGAACTTGCGAGGTTGTAAAATCACCACAAAAATTTGAAGCTGTCATTGTTAATTCATACGTCCCAGCCGTTTCAAATTGAAACGATGGATTTGCCGAAGTTGCATTTGTGCCATTAGTAAAATTCCAATTAGGAGCTGTACCACAAAACGCTTCAGAATAATTCACTTCCCATAAATAAGTTACTGGTGCGCAACTTTGAGATTCGTCCGTTGTATTTGTAGTGGTCACTTCTAAGGACGTGCAGACTTCGTTTACGCTAGTACTAAAAACAGGAACTAAATCTTCTTCAACACAAATGATTCTAACTTCTTCATCTAAGCCACATCGATTTCCTGTTTTTAACGTTACGGCATAGGTTCCAGGATTGGTGAAATTTAAACAAATATTATCTGTTCCTGCTAACCATACACTTGGAGTATCAGAGCCAAAATCATTACCCAAATCACCATTTGTCACCGTAAAACCTGTAGCAGGTACAACGTCCCAAATTACATTTGGGCTCGCATCACAAGAATTCCCTGAACCATTATTTTCATCTCCAATAGAGGTATTGTTAAAACACACCGCTGTATTTGTACAGGCAATGGCTTGACTAGTAAAACTTGCTTCAGGAGCGATAGATACGTATATAGGAACCACTCCGACTGATGATGTACTACAAGGATTTGATGCTACAATTATCGCTGAAAATGAATTTTCATATAAGTTAGTACCATCAGAACTTACTGTACCACAAGACGATTCTACAAAGGTATGCGTAATGGTAGCTGGCGGAGGATGCGTTAATATAAAAGGATCTGAGCCATCATTAAATGTTACGGTATAAATAGTACCAGGTGGATTATTTTCAGTTCCTGTTATAGGGAAGGTTAATGGACTTACATCACAAATGTTCGTACTTCCTGGATTTCCAAGAGAAACTCCTGGATTAGAACCAACAAATACCGTATAATTTGTGACACTAGTACAGCCATTACTTCCTTCAATAGTATAAACTAAATTAAATATCCCAACGTCATAACTGTGTGTGGTTGTGGTCCAGTTTGCTTGATTAAAATCTGGTGAGCCGTCTCCCCAACTAATATTATAATTCACATTAAGTCCTGGTGTGGTTGACAGGTTGGTAAATGTGAAAACAGAATTCATATCGATGCACTGTCTAAACACAGGTAAACCATTAAAAAATGTACCCGATCCTGTGCCGCCTAATGAACCATCTGGTGACGGAATAACCACTATTTGTGTGGTTGCATTTATATTTTGAGAATCGCCATTTCCATCTGCAACTGAAACCAACGTATATGTAAATGTACCAACAGCACTAATATCGGCATTTATAGATACGGAATCATTGGCATCTTCTGTTATAACCGTTTGCAGCAAGCCTCCATTTATTCTATATGTAAATGTGTAAGGCTGCACGCCTAAATCACCTGTAAATGTAATTTGTGGTGGTGGATTCTCATTTTGGCAGACTGTTACATCTCCTCCAGTAATAGTGGCCTCTGGTGGCATTTCAATAGATACAATAGCGTATGAGATATCTTGAGTACTTATATTTAAAATACCCTTTTCTGAAATGGTCAACGCACTGACTACACAAAAAATAAGACCAACAGCCAGTAACAGACCATTTTTCACTTCCCTCATAATATAATAGCTAATCCCTTAAAGCCTTTGAAGTTACTAAAATCTTAGAATTGAAAAATCAAAAACAAGAGTTTGTTAATAAGATGCGACTAAACATGCTAGTTTGTTAATAAATTTTAAGATTTCTCAGTAAAGAGACTATAAATGATTGAGCTAGAGACAACATCTTGGATAATCAGTGCTAACAACACGTCATCTATTCAGCTATTTTTTTCTAATTGATGTATGGTTTAATTAAAAATAAGATAAGTTACACATCATAATAAGATTTTTTGTTACATCATTTCTCCCTAAAATACTATTTCAGTCACAACTTATGTTGGAAAAATCGACATTACAAACTTTATACAGTTCTAAATTCTGATATAAAAATGCATTTTAACTGATTTATTTGCGTTTTAAAGATTAAAGATGTATGTTTGTCGAAGAATTTAGTCCCAAACTAAAATTTAACTACTTATGATCAGTATTACTATTTTACTGAAACGCTTTCTGTTGTGCACCTTACTTATGTTCGGTCTGGTAATGTTTGCTCAAAATACATTATTCGACACTAGCATTACATCTGAAGATATAGCGTCCCTCTCGTTACATACAATACAAAATAGCCTTGTACCACCTACAAATGACTTAAATTCTTACACCTCTAATGAGACGGAAAATCTGGACGGTAAGTTTCAACTCTATTTTGATGGTATCGATGATTATATTGAAGATACCTCATTACTAAGTGAGTGGACTGACGTGTCCTTAATGGGTTGGATAAAAATAGACCCTACAGTAAATGAATCTCAAGTTGTATTTGGTCAAAACAATTTTAGCGTCATATTATCCAACAACAACAGCGTCATTATAAGAGCCAACGATACTAGTTTAAAATATTCAACTCCACTTCCTACGAACCAGTGGGTACATCTTAGTGCTGTTCTTAGTAATGAAACTAACACACTTAAACTTTATGTGAATGGTTTAAAAGTTACACATAAAGAGTTTACCGGAGCGCTGAAAGAAGATAACACTCCGTTTTATATCGGAAGAAAACACGAAGGTACAAATCATTGGTATTTTAAAGGACATATTGACGAAGTACGACTATTTAACAAAGGGCTTTCGGATGACGAAATTCAAAAAATGGTATATCAAGAAATTCAAAATGGAGGAACCATTCGTGGTGCAGAAGTACCGAGGAACATAACGACACTTTCTTGGGATCATCTTATAAAATATTATCGTTTTGATAGTTTTAGAGGTGCAATTACTGATAATTTAACAACACCAGATATTGACGTTACAACAGGTGCTCGCCTTCATAATATGATTCAAATAGTACCTCAAACAGCACCAATGCCTTTTAGATCTCAAAGTAGTGGTCATCTTGCTTCTGCGCTTACAAATATAGAACATGGTATTAATGGATATGACGCTATCACCTACGACTGGTCCATAGTAAACATTACCCACAATGATGTTACTTTTGATGCTACACAAAAACACCTCTCCTTAGTAATAAACGAACATGACGCGCTTGCTAACCCAATAGAATTTCATGTTACAAACGACTCAGAACTCAATGTCTCTTGGTATTTAAAACTAGATGGTTTTATTGATCTCGAAGGAGAATCGCAATTAGTACAAGGAGAAGACAGTATGCTCGATTCAACGAGTATTGGTAAAATTGAACGCGATCAACAAGGTACTGCGGATACCTTTACTTACAATTATTGGTCTTCACCAGTAAAACGACAAAATTCAGCATCTGATAATTTTAGAATTATGGATGTCATGCATGATGGCTCTGACTCTAACCATCCTGAAGCAATTAATTTTTCATCCTCAGGATATGACGGAGCTGGAACAAACCCTATTCAAATTGCGGATTATTGGATTTGGAAATATGCCAATTTACCATCTAACACATATTCGGCTTGGCAACATATAAGACGTACTGGTAATATCTTTCCTGGTGAAGGATTTACCATGAAAGGTCCAGGAACAGGATCCATAGACACGCCTCAAAACTATGTGTTTTCTGGTATGCCAAACAACGGAGATATCAACCTCCCACTTGCTGCAAATAATGATTATTTATTAGGAAATCCATACCCTTCAGCCATTGATGCTAACCGATTCATTAGAGATAATGGACCAGAGTTAGGTATTAACGGTAGACCAATTTCAGGATCTACTCCTTTAATAACTGGGACCCTTTACTTTTGGGAACATTGGTCAGGAGGTTCTCATTTTTTACAAGATTATCAAGGTGGTTATGCAACTTATAACTATTCTGGAGGTGTTCGTGCTGCTTATAAAGGTAATAACCATCCAGACTTAGCTTTTGGATCAAATCCTACAGAAAAACCTGGACGTTACATTCCTGTTGGTCAAGGTTTCTTTATCGTAGGTCAAAATTCTGGTACTATAAAATTTAATAATTCACAACGCATTTTTAGAAAAGAAGGCAATAACTCAATATTTATAAGTAGCGCATTTGTTTCAACGTCTCAAAATCCGACTAATACAACAACAGAAAACGTAGAAGAAGACTTACGAATGAAATTTAGAATAGGTTTCAATTCTGTGAATACCATAAAACGTGAATTATTATTAACTATTGATGACAATGCCACACCAAACGTTGATTGGGCTTATGATGGCATTCTCAACGAAACCCAAATGGATGATATGTATTGGATTATTAATGACGAATCTTATATTATCCAAGCCAGTAATTCGACTGAAGTTGAAACGACATATCCTTTAGGAATTAAAACAAATACAGATGGCATAAATACCATAATGATTGATGCTTTGGAAAATATCCCTAACAATCTTAATGTGTATTTACACGATATAGATTTAGATGTTTATCACGATTTAAGAACCAGTAATTACGACATTTTCTTAAATGCAGGCGAATATCTTAATCGTTTTGAAATTACATTCAGTAATCCAAACCTTGCGTTGAGTATTGAAGATGACGTTACCAATAAGGTAAATGTATTATACTCTAGTGCTATTGAAAAAATTGTGATTGTAAATCCAAGTTTAGTAGAACTAAATAGTATGGAAGTATACAATATACTCGGGCAATCCGTTTATTTTGAAAATCATATTTCAGACCAGAATTATTCAGAATACCAAATAGATAATTTAAGTCCTGGTACTTATATTATAAAATTACAAACCGCTACAGATCGTAGCATAACCAAAAAAATTATAGTGAAATAGTTGATTGTTTTTAGTTAGTGATGAGAAAGTCTCAATCCTTGTAAGGTTGAGGCTTTCTTTATTTTAATAACTTCAACAACTCTGAAAATTCTACTTTATGCTGTTCACCCGAAGTCATGTTTTTTAATGTGAAGACACCCGAATTCAATTCTTCTTCACCCACCAAAACCACAAAAGGAATGTTACGACGATTTGCATAATTCATCTGCTTTTTCATCTTCGCAGCATCCGGATACAATTCCGCCTTCACATCATCTTGTCTTAATTTGGTCACCGCTTGTAAACAAGCCATAGCCTCTTTTTCTCCAAAATTGATAAAAAGAACTTTAGTGCTATCAGCAATAGTATCAGGAAATAAACCTAACGCTTCCAACACCAAATAAATACGATCTAAACCAAAGCTAACCCCTACTCCACTCATGTCTTTAAGGCCAAAGATACCAGTAAGATCATCATAACGACCACCTCCTCCAATGGAACCCATACTTACACCTTCTGGTGCTGAGACTTCAAAAATAGCTCCTGTATAATAGTTTAAACCTCTTGCTAAAGTGACATCTAACTGTAACGTTGCGGTTTTTAGTTTTAAGTTTGAAATGGCTGTGTTTATAAATTCGAGTTCTTCGATGCCTTTTAAACCGATTTCAGATGAACTTAACATAGATTTTAAACTTTCTATCTGGTTTCCAAAATCACCTTTTAACGTGAATAAAGGCTGAAGCTTAGAAATGCCTTCTTCAGAAATACCTTTGCCTCGCATTTCATCTTTTACCTTCTCCTCTCCTATTTTATCTAATTTATCTAAAGCGACAGTAAAGTCGATGAGTTTATCTTGCGCACCAATCACTTCAGCAATACCAGATAAAATTTTACGATTATTGATTTTAATTGTAACTCCATCTAATTTTAAAGCTGAAAATACCGCATCGTACAATTGTATGAATTCTACTTCTTGAAACAAAGATTTTGAACCTACCACATCGGCATCACATTGATAAAACTCTCGAAAACGTCCTTTTTGTGGACGGTCTGCGCGCCAAACGGGTTGCATTTGGTAACGTTTGAAAGGGAATTCTATGTCGTTTTGGTGTTGTACGACGTATCTTGCGAAAGGGACTGTAAGGTCGTATCTTAGGGCTTTTTCTGAAACTTTAGGCGTAATTAAACTTTCAGATTTTGTTTTATAATCTTCATCTGATACTTTCTTCAAATAATCACCACTATTCAAAATCTTAAAAATCAAACGATCCCCTTCATCACCATACTTTCCCATTAAGGTGTCTGAGTTTTCGAAGCTTGGCGTTTCAATCGGTTGAAATCCATAAACTTGAAACTGCTCTTTTATCGTTTCCATGATATAAGAACGCTTCGCGACGTCTTCAGAATTAAAATCTCTAGTGCCTTTTGGTATGCTTGGTTTTTGTGCCATATCATTTCCTGCGAAGGCAGGCATCTTTTTTAGTGAAACTTTATTCTTTATTTCAAAAACACTTCGACGACGCTCAGTGTGACTTAAGTGTGTGAACTTCGAAGTTCACGCTCTTAAGTCACAAAAATATTATAATTTTCAGAGCCTTTCCTATCTTATTTCAATTTTATAGTAACTTTATCATGTTTTAATAGTCTTATACTTTTAAACGATTCAACTAACTCCAGAAAAACTATGTTTTCATTAGCTAGAGAGAATATCAGAATTGCGTTCGATTCTATAAAAAGTCAATTACTACGTACCATTCTTACGGTTTTAATTATCGCTATCGGTATTATGGCTTTGGTTGGAATATTAAGTGGTGTGTCTGCATTAGAAAATACCATCTCTAGTAATTTTTCGTCGATGGGTTCTAATACCTTTAATTTTCAGCGTTATGAGTTTACCGCTTCACGCCAAAGTAGTAGAGAGCGCCAAAAAGTGAATCCTGTTATTGATTATAGAAATATAAAGGATTTTGAGGATAATTATAAGTTTCCATTTACCACTGTTGGTGTTTCTTTTTTCGGAACATCACGAGCGGAGGTAAAATATGATAGTAAAAAAACAGATCCTGAAGTTGGTGTCTTAGGTGCCAATGCCTTTTATATTGAAAATGCTGGTTTAGAAGTGGATAATGGTCGGTCGTTAAACATTTTTGATGTTAAAAACAGTAATTCAGTTTGTGTGATTGGTAGTGATTTACAAAAGGCACTATTTCCTGATGAAAACCCTGTTGATAAAACTATTAGCATAAGAGGCTCTAAATTTAAAATCGTAGGAGTACTGAAAGAAAAAGGAGCCACATTTGGAAATAATCAAGATTTAAGAGTGATTCTTCCCATTCAAAAAGCGCGCTCTATTTATACCAACCCAAATATTAATTACGACTTAAGTATTAAAGTTGATAATAAGGATATGTTAGAAAGCGCTCAAGAAGATGCTATTTTAACGTTTAGAAATATTAGAGGACTTAACCCAATTGAAAAAAATAATTTTGGTATTGTTCGCAGTGATGATTTGTTAACACGAGCTACACAAAATATAGATGCGCTTTATGTTGCAGCTTGGATTATTAGTATCATTACCATTTTTGGCTCTACGATTGCCTTAATGAATATTATGCTCGTTTCCGTAAGTGAACGTACACGAGAGATTGGAGTCCGTAAAGCACTTGGTGCAAAAAGTAAAACCATTGCATTTCAATTTTTTATGGAGACCATCATTATTGGTCAACTTGGTGGTATTTTAGGTATTTTACTTGGAATACTTATTGGCATGGCTGTAGCGAGTGGTTTTGAACTCGATTTCTCTACGCCTTGGGTTGCTATGATTTGGGCCACGAGTATTGCGTTTATTGTAGCTGTGGTTTCTGGATTGTATCCTGCGACAAAAGCTGCTAAGCTAGATCCTATTGAATCTCTGCGCTACGAGTAACAAATTCCTGCGAAGGCAGGAATCTCATTATCGAAATATAACGAGTATTATTTTTTACTTTAATATTTAGTATTGTTAGTGGAAAAGAATAACAATGCTAGCACAATTACCATTAATGACAAATAGCATTCATAACAATTAGATCATTTTTTTCTGATGCCAGAGGCATCAAACGTTTATAACAAACTAATACTTACATTTCTTGCGACTCCAGAGGAGTCGAACCATCTTAATTGAAAATTGTCTAAAAAAGTACGACTCCTCTGGAGTCGATACCAACAGACCTTAAACTCCTTTACAAAGGTTTAATCCCTTTGGGATTATAGCGAATTTTAAAAAAGTAGGTTTGCTATCAACTCGAGTCGAGACTAACATGATTTCTTGTTTCGTATGACGAGTATTATTTTTTACTTTAATATTTAGTATTGTTAGTGAAAAAGAATAACAATGCTAGCGTAATTACCATTAATTACAAATAACATTTATAACAATTCTAATATTTTTTCTGATGCCAGAGGCATCAAACGTTTATAACAAACTAATACTTACATTTCTTGCGACTCCAGAGGAGTGGAACCATCTTAATTGAAAACTGTCTAAAAAAGTACGACTCCTCTGGAGTCGATATCAAGAAACATTAAACTCTTTTTACAAAGGTTTAATCCCTCTGGGTAACAGATTTGTAAAAAATAGGTTTGCTATCAACTCGAGTATAGACTAACATGGTTTCTTTTTTAATAAGAGATTCCTTTTTTCAAAGGAATTATGGCATTTAACCCTTTATCAAATCCGCAAAATAAGTAAACAATTCACCTTTTGTGATATTCGCTCCAGACTGAATCATTTTGAATAAATCTAAATGCTTATCCTCTGAGTATTCTTTTTTCGCATTAAAAAATTCAATAGCATCTGATAATAGATTGTTTCTTAACCATTCAAATCCTTCCTTGGTGGTAAAATCTACAGCCTCATTTTCAATTTTTAAAGCAATTAAACGCATGCTTTTTTCATTACATTGAAATAAGTGAATTTGTTGTGGCGAGATATGCTCTAAATATTCCACTTTACCTAAAACACCAAACCAGACCAAATCACTAAAGACATCTAATTCTTGTTCAGCAGCCTCTGGTTTGTTTTTTTTAATGTCTTCCCACTCATCTGCTGTAATAGATTGTGTGGCTAAAAAATTGATGAATTCTTGATGTAATTCTTCAAATTGTTCTTTGGATAATCTTGTGTATTTCATTTATGCTGAATTTATTTCAGTATCTCATTAAGTGTCACTCTGCACATCATGCAGAATTTGTTTAATTCTTATTTATATTTTTTTTAGGATTTCTACTGCACTCAATATGACAGCAAAATTATAAAATTTTAAGTTAATTATTTATGGCCTTGTAAGCTTCAAAAGGTCTATCGGTTGCTATAATATCAGCCCCATTTTCTAGCCACTGACGATACAATTGGTCTCCATTAGCAGCTGCACTTTTATCTAAATTCCCAAGTGTTCCGAGCATACAAACGATATTTTCATCATGTAAACGTTTAAATAATGAAGCATCAGACAGGCGTGTTCCTGTAAAAGCTAACATATTTTTAGTTGGAATTTTAGCGTCTAGTAAACGCTCAAATTCTTCGTTATTTCTTGCGGATACAGAAAATAACAACTCTGGCGCTAAGTCGTAAGCTGATTTTATTTGGTCAATACTGTATGTAATTATAATGCTTATATCTTCGGCTTTCGCTGCTCTAATTGCGTTAACAACGGCTTCCTGACTGACACTGCGCTTAATATCTACTGTTAGAATAACGTCATTTTGCTTAGACCATGCTAGCACTTCAGAAAATAACGGGATTTTATATGGTGTTGCATTTCCATAATCGTCTTCCAAATTAAAATCGGCCAGTTCGTTGTATGTCAGCTCATCAATTTTACCAGTACCTGTTGTGGTTCTGTCGATGGACTTATCGTGTAATAAAACCAATTGTCCATCTTTTGTTTGCACTACGTCAATTTCGTAAACACCTGAAATTCTATCATTAATATATTGTAATGTTTCTAAACAATTTTCAGGATAATTTAATAAACCTCTACCACCACGATGCACGCTAATATTTGGATAATCAGAATTAGAGGCTTTAAAAAGTGCTATAAGTTTAGACGGTTTTGCATCAACCGTAGTTGCTGGCTCCTTAGATTGTTTGCATCCAACAAAAGCACAAACTAAAAAAATTAAAAAAAAGTGTTTCATGTGTTTTATTCATTTTTTTGCGGAGATTCCTATAACTATAGGAACTGTTCGATTATAATCATTTTCCTCGGTAATAAAACCAATGCGCACGTTTGTTTTAGTTTAAACCTTGATATAGAAATGAAAATAGTATATTTTTTCAGCAAAACCTTTCAGGTTTTAAAAACCTGAAAGGTTAAAATCTACTTTATCATAGGCTAACATTAAAGACCTACTCAGTCAAAAAAAAGTTACAAAAAAACCGCTTAGAAAACTAAACGGTTTTTTGAAAAATAATTTTAAAAAGATTAGGCGTCTGCTACCACATCGAAAGTTAAATCGACTGTTACGGCTCTGTGTAATCTAATTGCTGCTTCATACTGACCTAAACGCTTAATGTTACCACCATTGATAGAAATAAATTTCTTATCAACATCGTGACCAGCGTTTTTAAATGCAGCAGCTAAATCCATATTGGTAATAGAACCAAATAATTTATCTCCAGCAGTTGCACCTGTACCAGCTTTAGCTGTGATTTTAATTTCTAACGCTCTTAAAGCTTCAGCAGTTTGTTCTGCATCAGCAATAATCGTTTTCTCTTTATAAGCGCGTTGCTTTAAAGTTTCTGCTAATACTTTTTTAGCAGAAGATGTTGCCATTACAGCATGTCCTTGAGGAATTAAAAAGTTTCTACCATAACCGTTCTTAACAGATACAATATCGTCTTTAAATCCTAAATTTTCAACGTCTTGTTTTAATATAAGTTCCATTGTTATGATATTTTATTTTAATAAATCTGCTACGTATGGCATTAAAGCTAAGTGTCTTGCTCTTTTTACAGCTACAGATACTTTTCTTTGGTACTTTAAAGAAGTTCCTGTTAAACGTCTTGGTAACAATTTACCTTGTTCGTTTACAAAACCTAATAACCAATCTGCATCTTTATAATCTACATACTTGATTCCAGATTTTTTGAAACGACAATACTTCTTTACTTTAGAAGTTTCTATGTTTAAAGGAGTAAGATATCTAATTTCTCCGTCCTTTTTTCCTTTTGCTTGTTGTTCTATTGATGACATAATTACGCTTTTGCTTTTGCTTTAACTTTCATTTTTTCTCTTCTTCTCTCAGCCCATGAAATAGCATGTTTGTCTAAACTCACAGTTAAGTAACGCATAAAACGCTCATCACGTCTAAATTCTACCTCTA
>NZ_JBGCDQ010000031.1:0-95507 GCF_045105575.1 Winogradskyella sp.
GCAACCAAAAATGCAATCAAATTATATAACTCTAAAAGATTACATTTATCTTTAAACTATAAAATACCTAATAACGTGCACCAAAATGCAGCTTAATTTTAATCAATAATCTGTAGACGTATTTTAGGACGAGACATTTGACCAAACTCAGAAACATTGAGAAATATCATAGCGTTATTACATCCAATTGAAAAAAAAGAAACTATAAGATTAGATTTTCAAACGGAATTATTGGAAACTGATATTTACGAAAAATTAAAACTTCCTGAATACGGAATTTACCAATTTATTGAAAACGATTTTCTGTATAATATGGAACAATCGGAATTGGACGCTGAACGAATAAAATATTATGAATTAAAGCGTGAAAAAAAAACTTGGTTTGGACTTTCAAAAAAAACAGTAACGGATTTACTAATTCAGCCGAAAAACAAATTTTATTACCCATACCAATATGGACATTATTTTTACTTGTATACTAAACATAAAGTAAATCCTGCCGAATTTCAAGAGTGGATTAACATTATGTTTCCAAATAAGTTTACTGATTTTGATGACACATTATTTATGGGAACTAATGAGAATTTCGAATTTTTAAATAAAGACGATTACTTTTTAATCACTCATCACGATTACCAACGGGATTTTGGAATTTCTGCAAATGAAATTATAACGAATGAGCTTCTAAAAATATTAAGAAAAGAAGAAGTTCAAAAAGAATTTAGAAATAAAAGAAAATAAAAAAACGTGTTACAACACCATATATAAGTTATTACAAATTCTAGACGACTTACAAAAGTCGTCACAGATTTTCTACAATAAAAAGAAATGGAAAACCCATAAAATAGACATTTTAATCTGACGAAAATAAAAATTGGATTGACGGAAGTACAACAGGATTAATTAACTTGGCTTTTTGGCAAAAAACAAATGTGGTTTATTTACAAAATGATTTAATAAAATAATGACTAATTCTCATCCCAATACAATCAAAGAAATTGCGCAACAATTAGATTGCGGATTCGACTGTTTCTTAAACCTTAGAACTAACGAAATTGTAGCTATTCCCAATTTCGGGCAACTGATGGACGAAGATGAATTTCGTGATGCGTTTGGCGAAGAGATAAAAAAAGTGGCTAACAAGAAAACAGATTTTATCAAATTTGAGGTTTTAGAGGGTTTTGAATCGTTTAAAATTATGGAACGATTTGTTGAGGAATTAACCGATAAAAATCTTCAATTAGAATTGAAAAACGTTTTAGCGAATAAGAAACCATTTCAGAATTTTAAGCATTTAATTGACCATTCAGAATTTAGACAACGTTGGTTTAATTTTAAACAAACTGAACTCGAGAAAAGAGTAGAAGCCCAATTAAAAATAGAAAAGCAAGCGCATAATATTTAAACTATCAGCCTAATTAAATTTTAACCTGTAAACACATTTAAGGACAAGACCAGAAACAGTGTCCGTCAAAAATCAATATTTAAAGCGACCTTAAGCACCATCCACTGCCAACGTACTTCACAATAATTATTAGTATATTGTACATACAAAAAGTAACCGTATGCGTAAAAAATGTCCAGAATGTGGTGATCTCATCGTTGGTAGAATCGATAAGAAATATTGTAGTGATGGTTGCAGAAATACTCAGAATAACCGTCTCAATAAAGATTCTAAAAATCTCGTAAGAAACACCAATAACCGTTTACGAAAAAATTACAGAATCTTAGAAGCTCTCAATCCTAATAAAAAGATGAAATGTTCTAGAGCGAAGCTTGTAGAAAAAGGATTCGATTTTAATTATATCACCAGTATTTATACTACCAAAGCTGGTACCATTTATTATTTTGTTTATGATCAAGGGTATTTACCGCTTGAAGGTGAGTATTATGCTTTGGTGAAGCGTGGAGATTAAACCCCTCCCTTAGTCGTACTATTCCAATTCTCACCTTTTAGCTTCAAGGCAGCAATCAAAATATCTTTTTGACTAATCTGACCGACGAGTTTTCCGTTTTCAACAATTGGGAAACGTCGTCTTTTGGACTGTAAAAATTTGTTAGCCGCATCAAAAACATCCATGTTACCATCAATGGTTTCAACATTTGTAGCCATACGTTTTTCAACATTGTCGTGTTCTAAAGGCATGTTATAATACCGACTTTCACTGAGTTGTTTTAAGCAGTCCCCTTCTGAAATGATGCCTACCAACTCTTGCTTTTCGTTAACTACTGGTCCGCCCGAAATCTTATTTTTAATTAAAGCCTCAACCACCTCTTGCACCGACTGATCTGGTTTAAAGGTTATCAACTTTGTAGTCATGTAATCTCTAACCTTTAATTGTGCAGATTCTGTAGAATTTTGCTGCTTACGAGCACCTTGAAAACTTTTAATTGGCATAATATCAGTATTTAGAGTGAATTTTAAAGTTACTTAAAATTAATGGGTTCACAAAATTGAACTTCAAAAGCCTATATAATCCGTATTTTTGTCAGTAATTTTTAATAGATTCTTTTTGAGCCTTATTAAACAATTGCCCAAATAAAACGAGACCTTTCAGGTTTTAAAAACCTACAAAGTCTGAAAAGTCTGAAAATCAAAACATAAGTTGTATTGTAAATAGCATTGATTTTGAAAACACAAATTAGCATTATCGGTTGTGGTTGGTTAGGCTTGCCTTTGGCTAAAAAATTAGTTGAAGACGGATTTTATATCAACGGTTCTACAACATCAAAAGACAAGCTAGGTTCTTTAAAAGTACTTAGAATTAATCCGTTTTTAATTGGTCTAACTGAATCTGAAATTTTAGGTGATGCTCATACGTTTTTAGCGGAAAGTGATACTGTTATTATTAATATTCCACCTGGATTGCGAAAAGATCCCACTAAAAATCATGTGGCTGAAATCAGAAATTTAATCACTGTTATAGAACAGCAGTCCGTAAATCACGTCCTCTACATCAGCTCAACATCTGTTTTTGAAGACTCCGTTAATTTTCCAATAATAAAAGCAGAAACGCAACCAAATGGCAGTTCCAATAGTGCCAAACAACTTATTGAAATTGAACATATGCTTCAAAATAACAAACATTTTAAAACTACAATTTTACGCTTTGGCGGTTTAATAGATGACAATCGGCATCCTGGTAAATTTTTATCGGGTAGAGCACATGTTTCAAATCCAGATGCTCCAATCAATTTAATTCATCAAACCGATAGTATCCATATTATTTTAGCCATACTTAAACAAAACGTTTGGAAGGTAGAATTTAATGCAGCCTATCCAAAACATCCCACAAAAAAAGACTATTACAACAGCTATTGTCAATCGAAAAATTTACCACTGCCAGCCTATAATAGTTCAGATAAAAGCAAAGGAAAAATAATAGATAGTACTAAAGTGGTACAACTTTTGAACTACAGCTTTCAAGTAGTACCATAGGCTTAGATTAAAATTATCAGTTTTTTAAGAGCATTTACTACTTAAATTTTATAGATTAGCCCATTATTTAAACAAATTAAGAATACTAAACTCAATACAAATGAAGACGATTACAAGCGCAATAATCCTACTATTTTCAGTAAGTATGTTTGCACAAACCAATACCGAATTAAAAAAGCACTACGAAGCATTTTACAAGCAAATGAAAAAACAAGGAGATGTGCAAGGTATTATCAATGCCATGACACATTTAGAGGTCTTAGACCCTTCAGTGGCTCGTAAGGATACTTTAGCATACATCTACCTTTCTGAAGGAGAGCACATGCAAGCACTAAATACTATTGGTGTTGAAAAAAATGCTACAGATTCTGATATGAATGTGGAAGTGAAAGCTTTGGCACTAAAAAACCTGAATCAACCTAAAATGGCTTTAGAACATTTTGAGGTCTTGTACACGCGAAAGCCAAATGTATATTTAGCCTATGAAATGGCAGATATGAAAATTCAGACCAACGATTTAGTAGGTGCAAAATTAAACATCGATTACGCTTTAGCAAATGTTACAGACGATATGAAACGTGCTTATTACGAAACACAACAACCTTATGAAACGTCTATGAAAGCGGCATTAACGTATTTAAGTGGCTTATTGAAGTTTTCTGAGAATAAATCGGCTAATATCGATGCAGCCTTAAAATTAATGAACGATGCTTTGGCTATCGATCCTAATTTTAACTTAGCAAAAGTAAGCCGACAAGCTTTAGAAGGCCAAAAAGCACAATTAGCTCAAAAAGCTGCTGCTGATGCTAAAAAAGGGTAATTACTAGAAAACATAAACAGTAAAATGCAGCCCAAAAGGCTGCATTTTTTTATGGCAATTATTCTGGTTGAATTTTATCATATAAATCGCGCTCTAACTTTTTATTAATTTGATAGTTAAGGTTAGACACAGCTTCAAACAGCCCTTTTATACTTTCTAATTTCTCACTTCTCTCAATATTATCGATGGTTAAGTTTTCGTTCAGTTTCAAAAGCTCAGTTTCTACAATAGCATTTCTAGATAATATAGGACTTGTTTTTAAATCTTCGGGTAATTGTGTTTTAAATTCGTCAATAAACGTCTTCAACAACACTTTATCTCCATTGAAAAAAGAAAAATCAGCTTTCTTTAAATAACCTAATTGTCTGGCAAGTTCTTGATATTTTTCCCAAGTGACTATCGCCTGTTCTGCTTCAATACTCAAAGCATAATCCTTATAATCAATACGTTCTATAGCTTTGGCTGTTATACGCGAACTCTGTTCTGCTTTTTCTATGTTTTCAGTAGTATCGACCTTATTGTTTTCCTTAGCACAGTTGATAACTAGCAGACAACAAAGGCCTAAAATAACTGATGTAATTTTCATGTTTGATTCTATTTGAATGGTAAAGATAGTTAAACGCTACATTTTAAGAATTTAGTATCTACTTTTAATGATCATCCGCACCACTTAGCATTTTATTTCTGAAAATTTTAATATTAGCACATCTTTATTCTTGTTACTTTTGAGCGTAATTTAACACGAGCTAATGTCTTCAAAAATACTCATTATTGGTGCCTGCGGGCAAATAGGAACGGAACTTACTTTAAAGTTGAGAGAACTTCATGGTGTAGATAACGTTATTGCTAGCGATATCAATACCCGAAAACTCGATTTGGTTAATGCTGGACCTTTTGTGATTTTAGATGCTAAAAACTTTAATGCTATTAAAGATTGCTGTGTTAATCATAACATAGATACCGTTTATCTGATGGCTGCGCTTTTAAGTGCTACTGGCGAAAAATATCCGATGGAAGCTTGGGATTTAAATATGAATTCACTCTTTCATGTCCTAAATTTAGCCAAAGGAGGACAAATAAAAAAAGTGTTTTGGCCAAGTAGTATTGCTGTTTTTGGACCCACAACTCCAAGAGAACATACACCACAGCATACCATTTGCGAACCGACAACGGTTTACGGCATTACCAAACAAGTTGGTGAACGTTGGTGCGAATATTATTTTAATAAATATGGTGTAGATGTGAGGAGCATTCGTTATCCAGGAATTATTAGCCATAAAGCCATGCCAGGAGGTGGTACCACAGACTATGCTGTAGAGATTTATCACGAAGCCATAAAAGAAGGTAAATACGAAAGTTTTTTGTCTGAAGACACCAATTTACCAATGATGTTTATGGATGATGCCATTAAGGCTACTACCCAAATAATGGCTGCACCTGCTGAGCATTTAACCATACGATCGTCTTATAATTTATCTGCCATTAGTTTTACACCAAAAGAAATTGCAGATAGTATAAAAGCTGAAATGCCTGAGTTTTCAATTTCGTATAAACCTGATTTTAGACAAGCCATTGCCGATAGCTGGCCATCTTCTATTGACGATAGTGTGGCACGAAAAGATTGGAACTGGTCGCACGACTTTGATCTTACAAAAATGACATCTGAAATGTTATCTCAATTATACAAAAAGTACAAATAATAACTAAAAAAAACCAACACTAATTAAAGTGTTGGTCTGCTATTAATCAATCATTTTGAATCCCTCAAAAGTTGAACTTTTTGTTAAAAAACATATCTTTAATCATTAATACAATAACTTCCAAAGCGGAGACGATCTGTACCTAGTTTTAATTCAATTTTCTTCTCAACAGGAGCTAGGTTAATGTTGCGAACCTCCCAAGTATCGTTAAAATCTGGTAGATCATCAACTTGGATTGTTAAGAAAATATCATCTCCAACTTCCGTAATCACCCATATTCCACTATATGTGTTAACGTCTTCTGTAACTAAAATAGTACCATCACTATTAAAAGTAAACATATAGTCTGTATAAATAGAGACAAGATTAGTATTGTCTCGTTTTAGTTTATCTATGCTCCACTCTGTACAGTCTTCAAAAGCATTTTCTAATTCATTTACTGAACAAGAACCACAATTTTGTTCATCATCGTCATCATCAAAATCATTATCATCATCTTCGTCGCAAGTATTATCTGTAGCCTCAATGACAGCTTCTAATTCTTGAATGTTATTTATTATTTGACTGGTATCATCAGAAAATAATACTGCAAAAGGAAAATTAAATGTAACCGCAGCGAATTGATCTAAATCTTCAATAAAATCAAATATTTCATTATCATTATTAATTGTTAATGTGGCAAATATTTCATTAATTTCATCGAAGTAAGATAGCGTTATTGGATATTGGAAATCTAAACATTCAATATCATCGTCATTTTCAGCATTTACTGTAAGTGCTAATAATTCTGTGTCAGAGTTTACAACATTGGTAGAAAAATCAGAAGAAATAGTAATTATTGGATACATAATCACTACTGAATCAACATCATCTTCAGAGAAATCAATAATATCCTCTATGTCTTCATAACCGTCCTCGTCAATGATTTCAAGTTCAATGCCGTTGACCATAACAGTAACTGGTAATTGTACAGTTAAATTGCTCGCTTTATCAATAATATTGTCTTTAGAGCCGTCTTTTTTTGCAACTCTACTCATTAAATTCGCCAAAGTAGAATTGGGTTTAATGGTCTCGTTGGTAGGAGGATCTATACTTAAATCATCTTCCGTTCTGCAAGATACTAGCACTATAAAAACCAGTGCAAATAAAAAATAACTTTTTTTAATCTGAAGCTTCATAATCATTATTTTTAAAAAGGTATTTTTAGCCTTTCAATCTTTGTTGGGTAACTTTTTATCTTAAAATTACATTTGGAAATTTACTAGTTTTTGTTCTAATTTGTTTAAACCTTTTGTTGTTCTTTTCAATTGGTCTAAACGCATTTTTGTAATGTAATACTTATACTCTTTAACTAGGTTATTTGGATCTTGAGATAAAACTTCCTTTAGTTCTTGTACTTTTTTCTCATAATCACTAATTTCACTTGCTTTGGTTGCAGCTATTAAGTGTAATAAACTTGTTGTTTTTTTTATTTCGAGGCAGTTGGTCATCTTTTTGCAATTATTATATAAGTTATACTTTAATTATGCACTCATTAGGGCTTCTAATTGGCATAAAGATGATCTTAATATTTCTTGTTCTGGTTGTCTTTTTGAATCTTCTAAGATCGCTTCAGACATAGAAACTACTTTAGTGCGGTAATAGTTAATTTCTTTTAGTTTTAAATCTCTTAGAACTTCACTTAAATTCGGTTGAACGTTTGTTTCTCTTAGTTTTAATTCAACTATTGTTTCGTTTAGGGTAGTATGCATAATGTAGGATCAATTTGGGTTATATAATTAAAACAACTCAATAACTGATTGTCCCAAGAATTTTTTATTTTTTTCTAAATTTTTATGATTTCTAAAGCTTAAATAGCTACAAATACTTGATAATCAACAGTAAAAAATAACAAATCTATTCTTGTTTTTTTTGAAAGAAATAAGAATTTTATAAAAATTACACGTCTAGGCAGCCTTTAAATAACTATTTACCTAACGATTAAGACCATTAGTGTTTTTAGATTTAATAATGACAACATTAGGCAATAAGAAGTAATTCTAAACGCCTTAGAGTTATACTAAGTAATGCCTGACAGTATTTATTTTTTGGGTCTTCTAAAATAGCCTCAGTAAGAGATATAACTTTTGAGCGTTGTCTAAGAATCTCTTCTTCTTTAAAAAAGGATTTATCAACGACTGAATTGAGATCTTCAATCATAATACTATGGATTAATCAAGAGCGTGTTTTATAATTGTGAGGGGTCGTCTTATTTCTAACTTGTTTTTAAAGATTTTCTGATTCAATTTCTGAAACGAAACAGTAATAAGTCTTTTTTAGCTTCAAATACAAAAGAGATCTTAAAGAGTATAGCTAGTTTCTTGAATATTTAATTTATTTAAAATGTCCGCAAGATTTGGACGAGAATCAAAATAATTTAACTTTAATTGTACAATGGCTTCGTTAAGGGTAGTGTGCATAATAGTGTAAGGTTTAATTAGGGTTACATTATTAAAACAACTCAATAAATAAATGTCCCAAGATTTTTTTAATTTTTTTCTATATCTTTCCTTTTCCTAAATAAAACCCTTAAATGCCACAATCTTTACACACAGATATCTGTGATAAAATACGTTTCTCAAAACTTTACGAAAAATACGCACAGACTTTAAGTAATATACTCTTGTATAAGTATGGTGATTTATTAAATCCTTCTGATAAAGTACAGGAAGCATTTATTAAACTTTGGGAAAACTGTTCTAAAGTAAAACCAGAAGCTGTAAAGACCTATTTATATACTACAGCAACTAATATGATGTTAAATGAAGTGAAACACCAAAAGGTAGTTTTTAAACATCAAGAAGTAAAACCAAAGGATTATACCAATGAATCGCCTGAATTTGTAATGCGTAAAAAAGAATTCTTACAACGCTTTGAGCATGTATTGTCTAAATTAAAAGAAGAAGAACGAGCTGCTTTTATGCTTAGTAAGGTTGATGGTAAAACCCATAAAGAAGTCGCCGAAATTTTAGGCATTACTAAAAAGGTTGCTGAACATAGGATATATGCAGCCTTTAAGAAGTTAAAAAACGAATTAGAAGAATTAAATTAATTTTTTTTGGGACAATTAATGTTTCAGTTGTTTTAAGTATAGAAGCCTATATTATGGAAAACGAATATTTAGTTAAAAAGTGGTTAAGCAATGAATTATCCGAAGCGGAGGAAGCATCCTTTAAAGCTATGGATGATGCAAAACTGTATGAAGAAATAATACAAGAAGCACAACGTTTTAATGGTAATACTCAAGCCAAAGTAGCCTCTTTTGAAGAATTAGATCGTTTACTATCCACGCAAAAGAAAGTTATTTCTTTAAGTTGGATGAAAATAGTATCTAGCATTGCAGCAATACTTGTTGCTGGTTTTGCTGTGTTTTCTATTTTAGATAATGGAAACATTAATGCGTTTGAAACAAATTATGCACAGAATGAAATTATTACGTTACCAGATAATTCTATTGTAAATTTAAATGAGCATTCTCAATTATCTTTTGATGCGTCAACATGGAATGATGAAAGAACATTAGATTTAAACGGAGAAGCTTTTTTTGATGTTGAAAAAGGAAAACGATTTCAGGTTAAAACCAATCGTGGTATTGTAAGCGTTTTAGGCACAGAGTTTAACGTTATTGCTACAGACAGTCTTTTTAAAGTATCTTGTTACGAAGGTTTAGTACAAGTTAATTATAATAACGAAGAAATTAAATTACCTGCCGGAACCGAGTTCACTTTAAAATTAGGAAACGCTAAAAAAACAGAAATAACTATTGCAGAGCCAAGTTGGATTAAAAACATGAGTGTTTTCGAAAACGCATCATTAAGTGCTGTTTTTAAGGAGTTTGAAAAACAATATGGTGTTACCGTTAATTTTGATCCAAGTATCCAATTACACTTTACTGGAGCGTTTGAGCATAATAATCTTGAAAATGCTTTGAATTCTATTACACAACCCCTTAATTTGACTTTTGTAATAAAAAACAACAATCAGGTTATAATTGGTAATGCTCATAAGGAATAAATATTTTATATGTATTTTAATAAGCTTATTGACATGCCTACATCTTAATAGCCAAGAAAACCAAAAAGTTCCGCTCTCAGAGGTATTATCTAAAATAGAAACATTACATCGTATTACATTTAATTACAAAAGTGGCCTTATTGATACCATTGAAGTTTTTCCACTTCAAAATAAATTAAGCTTACCAGAAAAAGTTAAAAAGCTCAATGAGCAAACTAATTTAATTTTTAAAAAGGTCAGTGATGCTATTATTACCATCTCCAAACCAATTACCATATGTGGTTATCTCATAGATGAGTTTTCTGAAAAGCCTCTTCAAGATGCCACCATTAATGGAACGCTAGATTATGCAATAAGTGACCAAAACGGTTATTTTGAAATAAAATTAAATTCTGAAGAAGAATTAGTTACTATTAGGCATTTAGGCTTTATACCTATTAACCGTGAAGCTAAATTGTTTAATAAAGAAGAGTGTGCTTCCATAATTATGTTTGTACAACAAGAAATGATTAATCCTGTAATGCTTCAAACCTACCTTATTAAAGGTATAGACAAAAAACAAGATTGGTCTACAGCAATAGATTATAGCAGATTTAGCCTTCTTCCTGGTCTTACGGAATCAGATGTCCTTCAAACTGTGCAAGCCTTACCAAGTATTTTAAGTGTCGATGAAACGGTGTCTAACATTAATATAAGAGGAGGTTCAAACGACCAAAATCTTTTTCTTTGGGACGATATTAAAATGTACCAAACTGGGCATTTTTTTGGTCTCATTTCAAGCTTTAATCCAAGTATGACGCAAACAGCCAGTGTTATTAATAATGGCTCTGATGTGTCTTATACAGATGGTACCTCTGGCACCATACACATGAAGACTAATGAGCATATAAACTCTGAGTTTGAAGGAATGTTTGGTTTAAATTTTTTAAACGCGGAACTATTTATAGACACGCCTATTGGAGACAAATCATCACTACAACTGGCATCCCGAAAATCTATTGATGATCTTCTTAGAACACCAACTTATAACGTTTATTTTGATAGAATAACCCAAGACACGGAAATACAAAACAACGTTTCTGACGTTACAAATTCTAACCAAGAATTTAATTTCTATGATACCTCTTTAAGATGGTTGTACAATCCATCGGATAAAAATTTCTTCCGACTTAACTTTATGCTCACCAATAACAACCTTAGTTTTAACGAAAGTTTAAATACTAATAGTTTTGAAAGAAACAGAGAAAGTAGTGTATCTCAAAATAGCATCGTTGCAGGCTTAAGCTATATAAGGCAATGGGATAAAAAATTCTCTTCTACACTTAATATTACTAATAGCGATTATAAGTTAGAAGCAGAAAACGCAGATATTATTGCAGAACAACTTTTTCTACAAAGAAACAGTGTTTCTGAAACAAACCTAAAATTTGAGAATAGATACGTCAAAGAGCTCTTACAATTTAAACTAGGATATAATTTTACAGAAACCGAAATCGTTAATTTAAATGATATCGACTTGCCAAGGTTTGTGAGACGAGACGAAGAAGTTTTAAGAGAACATGCTTTATTTGGGCAGGCTTGGTATAGTACTCCTAGTCAAGATTTTTCGTTTCGTGGTGGTATACGTGCTAATTATATAACCGAATTTAATGAGTTAATTATTGAACCTAGAGTAAGTGTTCGGAAAGCCATCGGAAACCATATAGAAATTGAAGCATTAGGCGAGTTTAAACATCAAAGCACATCACAGATTGTTAATTTTCAGAATGATTTTTTAGGTATTGAAAAAAGGCGCTGGCAACTTACTGATAATGATAGTATACCAATTATAAGAAGCAAACAAGCATCGATAGGTATACTGTATAATAAAAAAGGCTGGCTGGCAGATGCTAAAGCATATTATAAAAATGTAGATGGTATTACAACCCAAAGCCAAAGTTTTACCACTAAATATGAGACAGCAAGAACACAAGGAAGTTACGATGCCTATGGTGTTGAATTTCTATTAAGAAAAAAACTTGAAAAGCTTAGCACTTGGTTTAGTTATTCTTTCATTAAAAATATTTATACATTTCAAGATCTTGAAGAAGTAGAGTTTGCGAGTAATTTTGATATTACACATTCCGTAACAATTGGCAGTACGTTTAGTAATAAAAATTGGGATATTTCTGCCGGCTTAAATTATAGAAAAGGTAAACCAACTTCGATACCCTTAGCAGATAATGAAATTATAAAAGAAGATATAAATTTTGATATTGCCAATAACGAACGTTTATTAGACTATATGCGTGTTGATGCTTCTGCCATGTACAAATTTAAAATTAACAACACATTTCGGTCAGAAATAGGTGCTTCAGTTTGGAATATAATGGATAGAAGAAATGTAATTAATAACTACTACAGAATTACTGACGATACCATTAATCAATTTTCAAGATATTCACTTGGCCTAACTTCAAATGTTGTTTTTAAAATCTATTTTTAATACTTTATCAAAGTAAAAAGTAGATGGCTGAAGGCATTAACTTTTAAAAAAACCAAACATAATTATATTTACCGCTTCAAAGTAAAATGCCCAGAGAATTGGCGACCATCTTCAAGTATCACTCTAAACCAATAATCGCTTGTTGGTAAGTCTGCACCATTTAAGGTACCATCCCAACCATTGAGGGGTTCCAATTCCTTCAGAAGTTTTCCGTAACGATTAAAAATATAAATCGTGGTTCGGAATTGATGCGCAGAACTGATGCCTTTAAGTTGCCATGTGTCATTAACACCATCACCATTTGGTGTAAAATATTTTGGATAGCCAATGACTGGTATTTCTAGTGTGGCCACACCACAGCCATTTTTATCTCTTACATAGAGTGTGCGGAAACCGGCTTGAACGTTACTAAAAAAGGGTTCGTCTTGGTAAAACAAGTCGTCATCTAAAGCAAATTCATAGTCACCTAAACCTAAATTGTTATTCGTATTATTTATGGTTATTGAATTATTTTCCGAAATATCATTCACTATAATATCATCTAACGTAATAGTGGCTAGCTCAGAAGCATCAACAAAAACGTCTCTAGATCTAAAACAACCAGAACCGTCTGTTTTGGTTAATGTTATGGTATAGATTCCAGGATTAGAAACTTCTAAGGTTGTAAGATTAGAAAGTATAGTACCATCTTGGTACGTCCATTCATAACCATAATTTTCATTTATATTGGCCTCAATTGGATCTAACACTATTGTAAATGTAGGATCCGAAGAACAGACAGTTTGAGGCGTTTCAATAGTAAAATCTGGTCTAGCATTTACCACAAACTGTAACTCAGTACTATCTGAACAAACTTCATTTAAAGGGTTACTTACTACGGCAGTAACAGTCTGCGTATCTGTAACAAATGAGTTTGGTAATGGACTTGCTAGCTCGTTACCAAAACTATTAAAATAGCGCACTTCCATATTGGTTTGCCCTTGTAAAATTTCATCTTCAATGGTAGATGTATCAAAACTATAAAAGCCGTCGGTGTCATCATCGTCGTCATCACAAACTGGCGAAATCGTAACAGGATTAGCAACAGGCGAATCAAAAACTGTAAACTCTAAAGTGGTTTCGTCAAAACATGGGCCATTTGGATCTGCTGCAACAGTATTGGTAACACGAATGGTTATGGTCTGATTTTCTGTGAGAAATGGATTTGGTAACGGACTTGGTAATGCCACACCATTTTCATCAAAATAAGTAAGGCTAACCTCATTTAATGATTGACCATTTAAGACCGTTGCTTGTACTTGAGATACATCAAAAGGAAAAAATCCGTCATTATTATCGTCGCATTGTGCTTCAATAGTTACCGAATTTGCAATAGGTAATGCTTCTACAGTTAAGGTAATGTGTGTGCCTAATCCTAGACAATCGTTAGACAAATTACTATCTACTCTAATATAAATTTGTTGTGTGTTTGGAAAGCCAATATTTCTATAATTTGAAATATCAGTAATCTCATTAATTTCTGCTAAGGCATCAGCTTCAGTTCTAAAATATCTTGGTGGCAATGGATTTTGACCTGCAGGAATAAAGGCTAAAACCTCTGCTGTAACACTACTAAAATCAAATGTAGCAATGCCATCTCTATCATCATTATTTCCCGTATCATTTCCATTGCTATCCAAAAAATCGTCACAGACATTAAACGTTCTTTGAAAACTTGAAGGAATTACAGTTGTAGATACTTGAAGCGCTACTTCTGAAACCGAAACACAACCAAATTCTGAAACTACACGTGCCCAAACCGAACCACTACTTACATTTAGATTTGTAAACGCTGTAGCATCATCTATAAAACCTGCACTTGTTTCATCACCGACTATGGCATCAGCTTCTGTAAGATAATAGGTAAACACCTCATTTATAGCATTACCAGATACTAAAGCATTAGCTTCATTAAGGTTAAATGCGCTAAAGCCATCCGTATCATCATCACATTGTACTAAGGTTACAGGACTATTAATTTGAGGTAAAGGATTGACCGTTAAGGTGATTTCTTCCGAATAAAAATCACAACTGTTTCCAATTCTATTTAATTTTGCTCGATATAAATTTCCATTATAAGCTAAGGGTAGATTTGTAATGTTTAATTCTGAAGTTAATGCATTACTATAAATGGCATCATTTATAATAGGATTCCAGTTGATACCATCTGTACTTATTTCCCATTGAAAATCTTCGGCTGTATCTGACACCAGTGAAATTATAGTATCGGAAGCTTCACAAACTTCCGTATTTACTGGCTCGGTTAAAATTGAAATTGGTGCCGAAGTTAGATAATCTGTATTCGGAATAGTATAACCGTCACTGGCATTTGTGACTAGGCCAAAAGTATTTACAGTAACTGCAATATCACCTAATAAATCGTCCGTATTGGCATCAGAAAAACCAGCTTCAATAACATCGCTACAATCATCACCATCGCTGTCTAAATCGAGATATGAAAAGTTTGAATCTGCATCAAAATCATCAAGAGTATAAGTAATTATGCCACTATCTGCAAAGGTTTCAGCAACATCGATCCAACCGTTTAATCCAAAATCAAGTACTGTTCCGTCAATAATACCATCCGTATTTGTATCTGATAGCAAGCCTAGTTGTCCAGTTTCATACAAATCGTGAATGCCATCATTATCGCTATCTAAATCTAAATAATCCGCAATGCCATCGTTGTCGGTATCGATTGGAAGTGCTGCACTATCAAAAACATCATCTAAGCCATTATCGTCAGCATCAATGCCTGATAAGGCTACAAAATTATCACCCAAAACTTCTATAAAATCTGGAATACCATCATTATCACTATCTAAATCGAGCGCATTTTCAATACCATCACCATCTGAATCTAATTGATAACAACTTAAAGATATCGTACCACTAAAGGTTGAAGCTTCTGCTACGTTGGTGAGGTTATGTACAAAAGAAAAGCCGTCTACTTTATCTGCAAAAAATTCATAAGGTGTATTTCCTGAAGGATTTGGATTAATTTTAAATCGTATTTCAGAGCCAGATATCGAAGTGATTCCTGTTTCAAAAACACCATCAAAATTAGAATCGACTAGCAGTCTGTCATCAAAATCTTGAAGCGTAATATTTTTAGTTACAGGTGAAATTTTTACTGTAAAGAATTCGCCATCCGTAATAACGTGTGTTACTGATGTATTTTCAGAAAACTGTACGCTTACTAATTCTAAAAAAGATAGTGTATAATCATTTTCAGCAGCGGTTGCAGCTTCAACAACACTGGTGAAATCACCTTGATTATTTCCTGTAAAACTATTGGTATTTCCGGACGCATTTATTTCAGCATAAACACCCGAAGCTAAAGTTTCACTTGAACCATCTTGAAATAAAAATTCTGGTTGATTTAAATTTAAGAGATTGATAGTGACATTACCATTAGATTCTTCACAATTTAAAATACCGTCGTTGTCGTTATCAATGTCTAAATTATCGATAATGCCATCGTTATCTCTATCATCTGGACAAATACTTACAGGTATTTCAGCAGATTCTAAAACCAAACCGGAGCATGCTACAATACCGACAAGTTTATAGGTTCCTGCGATTGTTGGTGTTAAATCTGGTGTACTGATGCCTAAATCTACAAAACCACTACCTGAACCGTCATCGAATAGCCACTGGTAGCTATCAAAATTTTGGATATTGGCGCCAGAAAGTGTCACGTTTGGAATACAATTTCCTAAAGCTTCAAAATCTGCACTAAAATTAATTTCTGGTGCAGATGGAAATCCTGAATAGAAACTTCCTGATGTAGCTGACCCATTAAAATTAAAATAAGCACAATACAATTCATCACTACTCTGTACCGAAATGTTACCAGTTAAGCCTGTAACTTTATAAGTAATATAATCAGGATTTCCTGAAACAGCACTTGGGCCAATAGCACCAAAACTAGCGATTGCTGTATTGTTGATGGATACATTTGCACCAACTTTAGTGACTACAGTGACACCGCCAGAGTATGTGGCATTACCAATATTTTCAATGTTAGCGATATTATCTAAATTACCTCGTGCTTCACAGCTTAAAGGAGGTACAAAAAATAAGCCTTGGTTAGCTTCATTGTTAGTTGCACCAACACCTTGATATGCAAAAACATCCTCCGATGTTTGTACATACATATTTCCACTAGCATTATAGTTGTTTCCTTCAATAAGGTAATACTCACCTGCATTTATGGTTGCAATTGCAGGATTACCGTTAATAGTTATAGACGTATTATCAGAATGGGCTACAATTAAAACATTTTCCCAGTTATTAGAGCCATCTCCTTTTACAAAAATGTATTCATTTCCAATCTTAGAAGCACCAACAATTTGATCTAAACCATAATCACGACCATTTCCATTATGAAAACTGCCATTCGCCGAGCCACAATTAACAACAATTGGTTTATCCGAACTAACTAAAGCTCCTATTAAACCATCTCTATTAACGACTGTGTCTAAACTATTAGTGGCTATAATATAGCTTTCGTGTTCATTTAATGTAATTGAAATAGGCGCAGCTCCTGTATAATTTTTTATCACTAATCCGGCCGGAAGGTCGCTGAAAACAACCTCTGTATTATCTTCAGTTGCCATAACAGAAACAAAGTTTAAATAGTTGTCTTGTGGATTTTGATTTGTAAAACTACCTATTCTAAACTGTTGACCTAATGCTGATAAACCTTTACTAACTAATGCACCAGCCTGATTACTGTTACCAGCTTCCATTCTTACAGAAACATAAATAACGTCTTCTGCTTCAACAACATAACCCTTATTGGTTACAATACTAGTTTGGCTAGAAACAACAAACAACTGACCATTGCCTGTGCCTAAATTTATAACTCCAGGATTTGCATTAGACACTAAACCCGTGATATAACTTGTGGCTGGTAAACCTATTGGTTTAATAGTGTAAGCAACATCGCTAGTACTTGGTGTTGATAAATAAAGAAATTGACTTTCTGGGTTGGCATTACCAAATTCTGCACTTGTTAAAGGTGGGATATAATGTGTCTTGCTTAATTGCGCATGAATCTGACAGCCCATAAAAAAAGTGACTAACAGAAAAAAAAACTTTATGACATTAACTATTTGAATCACCAATTCACCGAATAAGAATATCGAATTTATACAATAATAATTAGTTTAGACGTATTCTGCTACAAAAGGTTTAATATCTGTGTTGTTTTGTTAAAAAGGTAAGTATCTCTAAGTTATTGCAACAATAAAACAGACACTTTTGTATTGGTTTTGTTTAATGCATAGAAGAAGCCTCAACTTCTAAAATCTCTCTAAAACACAAAAAAGCCACTACTTTCGTAATGGCTTTGTTTGTCTCGGCTGCTAAAGACTCGAACTTTGGACCCTCTGATTAATCCCGCACGTGCGGGACTCTAACCAACTGAGCTAGTTTACCTGTTGGTTCAAAATCTTTATCTATCAGTTTTTCAAGTAATTTTCTTGACTTTTGTGATTTTATAAAATATTCTAATACTTCTGTCTCCCATCTGGTAAGAGCTACTTTAAATACGCATGCCAATTCCCATGGTCGATACTTTGAAGTGAAAGTATTAAAGCTATACGTATTGTGTTTTATAAGCCGTTACCATGGGTCACTTGATGAACCAACATAGGTAGGTCTTGTAAGTTTTAGAATAAATAATATAGATGTAATACATAAATCAAACACAAAAAAGCCACTACTTTCGTAATGGCTTTGTATGCTCCCCCTAATATTGTTTTGTCGAACCAATTTAATGAAGAATTGATGAGGTTTGCTAGTTTATCCGAATCTACTTATAAAGTTTAATTTGAGATATATATTCTACTTGTGTATTATATTATTTATATTGTATATTTTTTAATATAAAAATATGGAAGTCACTAAACTAGTCGAACAGGATGAAGAATATTCTGGAAGAACAACAAGAGAAAAAGTAAATAACACTTTAACAGAAGAATTGTTTTTTGGGATATGCGCTCCAATAGGCTCTTTAAAAAGAGATGTGATTGTCACTTTAACAAAGATATTGGAAGATAAATTCGGATATGATGTTGAAGTCCTTAAACTAACTAATTATATTGAGAAATATAAGAACAATGAATTCAAGCAAATTGCATCAAAAACAGAAGCATTTTCTAAAATAATTTATAAAATAAACGAGGGAAACGCAATTAGAAAAAAATATTCTAATAATTCCGTTTTAATAGAACTCGCTGTAAAGGACATTCATGTATCAAGATTAAAAGAGAATAATTCAATAGACACAAAAAGCGAATTTTTAGACACCTCTACTTTTAAAAGCCGTAGAAAATGTTACATTTTCGACTCTATTAAAAACAAAGAGGAATTATTATTGTTAAGGAGGATTTACACCAAAAACTTTTTTTTATTTAGTGTGTTTTCTCCATTAGATGAAAGAAGACATACCTTAAGAGAAAAAGATTTATCTGAATCTGAAATAGATAAAATTGTTGATACAGACGAATTTGAAAATAACGACTATGGTCAAAACGTAAGAGGCACTTTTACAAATGGTGATTTTTTTCTTAGAGTTTCTCACAGTAACCTAGACAAATTAGACTTAAAAATTGAAAGGTATTTACATTTAATATTCGAGAGTGATATCATAACACCAACAATAGAAGAAACAGCTATGTATTCTGCTAAATCTGCGGCTGGAAACTCAGCTTGTTTATCTAGACAAGTAGGAGCTTCAATAACAGATGAAAATGGAAATGTAATTTCTACTGGATGGAACGATGTTCCTAAATTTGGAGGAAACCTATATCGTGAAGGGCAACCAAATGATATGAGATGTAAAGTTAAAGGCTTCTGTAGTAATGATTCTCAAAAAGACAGTCTAGTCTCAAAAGTTATAGATTCTATTAAAAAGGATAATACAATAAAAGAGATTCTACAAGATGGTGATGGTAAATTCAGCATTAAGATTATAGAGAATTTAAAGAAAAATTTACGAGCTTCAAAAATTAAAGACCTTATTGAATTTTCTCGTTCTGTTCATGCAGAAATGCATGCTATTATTTCTGGAAGCCAATTATCTGGTTCAAAAATGATAAATGGTAAACTCTTCTGCACAACATATCCCTGTCATAATTGCGCTAGACATATAATAGTTGCAGGAATTAAAGAAGTATATTATATAGAACCTTATGTAAAAAGTTTGTGCCTAACTTTACATGATGATGCAATAACTGAAGATGAAAAGAGTTCTAGTAAAGTAAGAATATTAATTTTTGATGGGGTAGCACCTAGAAATTATCTAACTTTTTTCACTAATTTTGTAGAACGAAAAATAAAAGGTAAATTAGTAGAAGTTGATTTAACAACTGTTAAACCAAAAATATCCAAGTCTTTACAGGCTCTACCAACTTTAGAACAACAAGCAATTCATTCGTTAAAAGAATGTGGACTAATTAATGACTAAAAAAGAAGACACAAAAAAGAAAGAATTAATACAACTTTCTATAGAATTTCCATCTTGTAACAAGATACATGATACAAATAATAGTTTTGAAATTAAAAGCTATATAAATTGTAGCACTCCTGTTATAAGTTTATTAGGCAATGATTTTTTGTGCAAAAAAGATAAATCTGATTATATTAATTTAGTATTAAATAACACTAAATCTTTCTAATCAAAAAGTTTAATTTTAAAAAGCCTCTATTTCAATAGAGGCTTTTTTATTTTAATCACTCTCCAAACAATAACTTCCATAACCACCACTTCTTTTTTGAAAGTGATTCTTCTGAATCTTGTTTTTCGCTAATTTCAATAACTGTTGGAATCCGTTTTTTACTTTCATAAAACTTATCCCTTTCGTTATTTTCAATTTTACGGATTTTATTAATCCTATCATCACTCCATGTTGATGCCCACTCAATAACTCCATTCGTAATCCAATAGTGAGACTTACAATCAAAACTCCAATTGCCAACAGATGGGTTAAGAGTAATTGCTTCACCATTATAACTCATTTTCCAACCTGTAGGTGATAGTGGGGTGTTAACCTCACTACCACAACCACAAGCACAGTTATGAATTACTGTACCATAATCTAATGATATGTATAAAACACCATCTTCGATTATCTCTGGCATAAACTCTACGAACTTATGTTCAACTATCATCATTTTCTATATGATTTACATTAATTGAATAAGTGCTATTATGCTCATTCTCAAGGTCATTAAGAAACCCATATAGCTTCTTCCACTTCATGACTGCAAAAACAGCATTTAAAGCATTTAGTTCTGCTATTTGAATATTTGTAGAATAAGCTGCATCATCCACATCATCAAATGAAACACGACCTTCCCAAACATGACTTCTCTTTTCTTGAGTACTAGCCGTCGTTCTAACCATTCCTATTAAAGAGTCATCAACACGCTTAACTCCAATACCAGTATCTATAAAAGAAATTTTTAGACTTTCTAGTTTCTTAAATATTCCTTTCTTAGCTTCACTTCTATCTATACATACAAAAACAAAATCTAAGTCATTAAGAAGACCTAAATTCGTTTTATTAATATATAATTCATGTGGTACTATATGCCTATGCATTTTAGAGTATATCCGACTGTAATACTCAACTTTCGGAGTAGATTCATTCAACTCTTCCAAAGATGGAGCACTAGGTGCTCTAAAAGCATTATGTTGCAAAAACTTATCACCATCAAACAAATGAATCTCACCTACAAGAGTTTTAGCAACAAAATCTAAAATGTAAGAACCCGTACCACCTAAACCGATAATACCAATCTTTAATCCAGATAGCTTTTGATTGATTACGTCAATTTCAGCTTTTGAAGAATTTGTATCACTATAAGTTAGTACAGATTCCATGTCTTCTGATTTTATTGCTCTGTAGGTCTGAGCAGTCACACTACTATCAAAATGCTGAGCTGGAGCCGAGATAATTTTAATATACTGAGTTACTTTTTCAAAATAATCTGGGTAACCATTAACAGGTTTGTTTGAAAATGAGTGATTAACAGTAATACCCTCTGCAAGTTTTACTGTATTACTAGCATGTTTTATTTGAGCAATAATTGTCCCATCTATATTACAAGGAAACTCACCTGCAAAATGAATTACATGTGTGTTTGGTTTTGTAACACGATTATTAGCAATAGACACGTTGGTTACCAACGTGCCTTTTACTACCTTCTTACTAGCGTTTAATAATGGAACGCTATGTACCAAAAGATAATTCCCGATTATCTCAACTTCGTAACCTTGGTCACGAAGTTTTTTGATATCAGGACTATGATTTATTAGTTTGAGTGACATTGAAAATCATTTTGTTGTTGACTAAAATCACTTCGCCTTTAACCATAGTACCATTCGGTTTACTAGGCACACCTTTTACATAATTTACAGTATAAATTACATTAGGATTAGCCACTATAGAACCGTACTCTAAAACTACAACCTCATCAAATGAGATTTTGTCTTTATTCCAAGGCTTTTCTCGAGCATTTACGATAATACAATCAATTACTAAATCTCGTTTACAGCTCACAAAACAAGATTTTTTGGTAATTGCAATCTTATGTTCAGCATCATCTTTGTAAGTGACTTCTACACCTCTTGCTCTTAACTCATTAAGAGAATACCTGTCTGAATCAATACCAGCAATAGCCATAATCTCATTTGGAGTCATGATACATTCGTGAACTTCAAATTCTTTATTATCGACTTTGATAATAATTCCTTTACGAACTTCAGCTCTAAAACCTTCTATTCCTGCTTTTTTTAAATCGACTGGCTCATCAAGCTGAATAGGCTCGAAACCTTTTTCATTGATTCTATATAGCAATTCATAATCTTCTACAGGTAAAAGACTTGCGAGAGTTAATAATTGGCGACCAGTTAATTTTGATTCGTTGGACTCGAATTTCTTTCTATTTATTCTAAATGTGTAATTCATCGTTTTCGATTTTTTACGTTACACCCAATTCAAGGTTTGGGATTACCTTGACTTGTCATTCTTTAAAACAGTATAAGTCAAGTACTATTCAGACAAAAATATTTTGCTAAAACACCCGATATGACGTAAAAAATCATTACTTTCGTATAACAAAACAAAGGAATCCTTTGATGGTGATAAAGCCTCAAAGTGTAGTCATCCAAACTATAATTCCTGTAAAATTTAAATCCAATTATATTGTTGTCGCAATAGATTGGATTTTTTTTATCTCTTTATCGGCACATTAGTTTTTAAATTCATGATGGCAAATATAAATTAAAAATCTAAATATATTAAGATTTAATCTTAAAAATTTAATCTTAATATTATTAGATAAAAATTAGTTAAACTAAGATTTAGTTATTATATTTGCACTAGAATTGAAAATCTTTATATGACATCATTAGGCTCTTACTTAAAGTCTTTACGTAAATCGAAGAACTTAACTCTAAAGTATATTGAAGAAAACTTAGGTATATCTAACGCATACCTAAGTCAACTTGAAAATAATAAAATCAAAAGCCCTTCAATATACGTGTTAACTACATTATCGAATGTTTACGACACTCCTCTTGCCGAAATATTAGAGGAATCTGGTATTGTTAAAAAACCAGAACAAACACAAGAAGAGACTCAACTCAATAGTCGAATTGCATTCTCTACGGAGAAAATGTCTAAAGAAGAAAAAGAGGAAGTACTAGAATATTTAAAATTTTTAAAATCGAAAAGAAAATAACCACCGTACTTCAATCACAAGATGCAATTGAAAAAATATCTTACAATTTATTGAAGGATAGCAATTGTTTTGATGTTTTTCCCACACCTGTTGAGGAAATAATACAATATGCTAATCTAAAGATAGATGAGGGCTTCGATTTATCTAAAATTGAAGAATCTTTTATTGATAATCTCAAATATAGAACCAAAGGACAAATACAAAATCTACTATCTGGATTAAGTAAGATTAAAGGTATTTTCTTTCGAGAAGAAAATATAATTTATGTCGACCTAAAGGATAAAACTAATAGAAAGTACTTTGTTGCTCTACATGAATTAGGGCATGGAATTTTGCCTTGGCAAAATGAACTATCTCTTGCATTTGACAATAAGTCTTCGCTTTCTATAGATGTAGAAGAACAATTTGAACTTGAGGCTAACCTATTTGCTTCAGCTACTCTCTTTCAACATGAAAGGTTCAATAGTGAATTGGAGAAATTACCCTTATCTATTAAATCGGGAATGGCTTTAGCTAAAAAATTTGGCTCATCAAATCACGCAGCTTTAAGAAACTATATACTAAAATCTAAAAACAGATGCGGTATGATAGTTTTAAATAAAATTCCAGAACCTAAATGGAATGAGCCTTTTTGTTCGTTAAGAAATTTATTCTACTCAAAGTCATTTTTACAGGATATAGGTAAATTAGATATACCTGAAACTTTTGGTTACAATTGGGAATTTGCTCAAGATTTCAAACACAAAAGAAGATTACACGATACTGGCGAGATTGAATTTAAGAACTCAATGGGTGATACTATAAAATGCAAATACCATTATTTTTTTAATTATTATAATGCTTTTGTATTCTTCTTTCCTATTGAAGAAAAGAAAAAATCAAGAACAAAAATCATTCTCCAAAATGTTAATTAGCCTTTTGTCATAAATTCATTTTACTTTGTAAAAGTAAAATCCTTTAGGCTCTAAGCCATTTAATGAAATTGATAACGCAGAGTACAACCAAGGTTAATAAAGAGAAAACTAACGATATTAATAATCCAATTGTACCAACATTACCACTGAATGAGGAACGTTTGTTTTTTCGCTTAGCAGATTCTACCGCATTGACCCATAATTGTGCTTCTTGTGAGAATCTCGTTAGGTTTGTAGAGTCATTAGTATTTGGTCGCCAATTGAAATTTTGCCTTTCTCCTTGTGTTGCCATACTCTTAAATTACAGGTTAATTAATCTTTTAACTTTTTGAGCCGTACCTAGAGAACACTCACCAAGTTTTGCAGCTCTTCTTAATGATTCTCCATTTTTAAGCTCTAACATTACATTTTTGTATTTTTTTAAAAATTCGTCATCGGTCATTTTAGTTCCGAATAATCTTCCAGTATATTTTCCTTTTGCTTTTGCAATCTTTATACCTTGTTTTTGTCGCTCTAACATATTGGTTCTTTCCATTTCAGCAACATTACCGAGAACACTAATAATCATCTTAAAAATTGGATTAGGTTTATTATCGACCATTGAGTACATACCAATGTTTTCAACATATAGATTAACCTTGTTATTATTAAAGAATTCAGAAACTGTTAGGATGTCTAAAATATTTCTACCTAAACGGTCTATTGAAGATACATGAACTTCATTTATCTTATTATTAGTAATATTGTTTGTCAATTTTTTTCCTTGTGGTCTGTCAAAGAATGGAATAGCACCACTAATTTTATCTATGTAAACAGATTGAAAATTATCTGAGTTAGTTTGTTGTCTCTCTGTATTCTGCTCTAAAGTTGAGACCCTAATATATTTTACTTTCATAATCTTTAGTATTATAAAGCAAATGTAGTGTATATATTTAGGGTGGCAAAATTATACACCTAAAAACCAGGTGTTTACATGAATTTAGTATGTCATTTTAGGTCATGGTCTTAAAATGATACAGACATGTTTTTCAATCTGAAAATAATTAATTTTAATCTCTATTAGTTATTTGTTTAATCTCTGAGTGAGTTTTCTCCATTTCAGACCTCATCTTTAAAACATTCAAATCTTGCATAAGTTCGTTTTTCTTAGTCTGGTCTTTTTCCAAGTTTATCATTTCTTGTTTGGCTTTTATTTTAGCTCTAATTTTTTCTATATCCATAATTTTAATTTTGTTTATAGGTCTGACTACTTTTAATCAAACCCTTATTTTTGATATTGTATAACCACTTTTAGTGTTCAACTTACCTAGTAATAACGTGTCGTTTATGGTACAATTTTTAAAAAAAAATTTTTAGACAGGTTCGATGGTACTTTTTTACAGGTAATCATCCCTAATTATAACGTGCGATACGTGTTAGGGTCTCCTGGACCATTCCAACTATTTGATAACTGCTCACATTCAAAAATAAAATGAAGGTTATTATTTCTGAATAACCAATGATATTCCAAAATCAAATCATCATCCGTTGCAGACATCTCGTGCGTAATTCCGTAATAGTTAACCATTAGTTCTCTTAGTTTTGGGTTAAGAGTAAAATCTCTTAATTCTTCATGTTTAGTTTTAATATGTTTCATAATATTCCGCTTTTAATTGGTGCTTTATCAATATATCTCATGCTACTAAACTTATTATTTATATCTGTAACTTGGTAAATAATCTCATACCAAGAAAAGTATTTATTAATAACGCTTTCAACTGTTTTTTTAGTTTTACTAGTTGAAGCATCAATAATAAAATGTGTGTGGTTATTACCTCTATTATCAAGTTCAATAGCGTACTTTATTTTATGTTCAGGTAACTGTTCCTTAATCTCTTTAATTAATTGGTAGTGATATTCTACTTCATAATTATTATGAGGATTCCAAGTTGCAAAACACTTCCAGTTGTCATGGCTTATGGGGTTGCTTTTAAGCTTATTTACGGGCATAAATTCATTAATAAGAGAATAATGTATTTGCCAACCTTTACCTTCCCAATATAACAGCTCAGTCCTTCCGCTATATTTCTTTTTTACGTTTGACATTCTATATTGTAACATTCTTGGAGATAACCCTGTTAGCTCTTTCAATTGGTTTAGTTTATAGTATATATTATTGGTGCTTTCAGCTTTAACTCTTGTTTTCATTCTATTTTTTATTTTAAATTTGACATAATAAGGTCAAGATGAGGTTGTAATACCTCAAACATTATTGTTGGTGTTAGTAATAAGTATGTGAAACTTTGGGAAAAACTGCACTATCAGGCAATTATTCTAAAATTCTTGTAGTTTATCATGAAATCAATCACAAATAAACTTAATGATGTGGATAGAAAATAGGCTTTAAAAATTGCACCTATAATTTTGAATAGACTTATGGATTCAATTATTATTAGATTAAGTGTGAATCACTTCTCAATCATTTATCGAAATAAAACGATTTGTTGTTAATTAACTAATCAGTTTTATAAATTAATTGAAATAATTAATTCGATACTAAGACTAAATAACTATAAAGTGGAAAAAAATACAAGTTTTTTGGTGCTTTTTTTAAAAAAATTTCAAAAGACCTTGTTTAAGTCAAAAAAAAATAGTTGATTAGTCGAACAAGTCTTAATTGGTGCTTTATTAAAAGCTTACTTGAAATAACATACTTCTGCCCAAATAAAACAACGAAGATTTCGGGCATTCAAATTTATGACACATTAGCTACTGCGCTAAAAGTCAATTCCCTTTTAAACCCTGTTTTAAAATTTTAAACCTGGCAAGTAATTGCTGAGGTTCATATTATTTGACTTTTAACATTAGGTATAAACCATCCTATGCCAAAAATTGGAATAAATATGTCATCACAAAAAGACTGAGATGGCACAGTCGATAGACTTTAAAAAATAACGAACCTCACCACTCCTAGTAAAAAAAAGAGGAACAGAGTGGTTAGTTACCATGTTAAGTTTAACAAAATGCAAAAAAATTTCAAATAAAAATGGAATAAAATATACTGACAAAGAGATTGAGATTTTGAGAGAAGTACTCTACTCAATAGCAGAAATACAATTTCAACAAATAGATATAAATAATAAATAAACACAATTTAAAATGAATTTAGATACAATAATATACAGTAGAGTTAGTACAGATGAACAGGCAAATTTTGGTTATGGAAGAGACCACCAACAAGATGTCTTAAAAACCTATTGCGAAATAAATAATTTCGGAATTGCTAAAGAATATATAGAAGACCATTCAGCCAAAAATTTTAATAGACCTGAATGGAAAAAATTAGAGAGCTTCGTTAAGGCTAATCGAAAAACTATAAAACAAGTATTATTTACAAAATGGGATAGGTTTTCACGAAACATGGAAGAAGCTATGCGAGTTATTAGACTATTTCGTGAATGGGGTGTCAGCGTTAACGCTGTTGAACAGCCATTAGATTTAAGTATATCTAACCAAAAGATAATGTTATCCATGTACTTAATTATGCCAGAGGTTGAAAATGACAATATCTCTAGCAGAACAAAAGATGGACAATACAAAGCGGCTAAACTTGGTGCTTTCTTAGGCACAACACCTTACGGTTATACTAGAGTTAGATATGACAAAAATGCCTCGATGAAGCCAAACGAAGAAGCTCCATTAATAAAGGAAATCTTTCATAGAGTAGCATTAGGTGTAGATTCTCTTGAAGGACTTAGAAGAGATTATGTTAAAAAAGGTTACAAAAAAGGAAAACAAACATTCCTTAATATGCTTAGGAATCGTGCATATATTGGTCAAGTTAGAGTCCCTCAATACAAAAAAGAGGATTCATATTGGACTGATGGACTACATGATGCAATAATTGATATTAATACATTTAACAAAGTTCAAGATGTATTAAAAGGTAGAGATAGAAACGCAAAACCACCATCTAGGAAAAACGATGCCTTACCGTTAAGAGGTTTCTTAGAATGTGAATTTTGCGGTGCAACGCTAACAGGTAGTGTGTCGAAAGGTAATGGTGGCTACTATGGTTATTATCATTGTAGAGGTGAATGCAAGAATAGTATTTCAGCAATTAAAACTGAAAAAATGTTTAGTGATAAGATTTTAAAAAGCATTAAAGTAAATACTAATGTTATTGAACTTTACAAGGAGATTTTAATTGACGTTCAAAAGAATAAACGAGGTAACAAGACAGAAGAAATAGCTCAAATCACGATAAAGATTAATGATGTTATTGATATAATAGAAAAGACAGAAGACAAATATGCTAATGATTTGATAACAATTGAAATATTCAATAAAATGATAAATAGATATAATAAAAATTTGATGTCATTAAGAGCAGAATTAGAATGTTTGAAAGATTCAAAAGAGCTATCTATAAAAATAATCGACAAGGCTTTTAAAATTCTTAAAAACATACCTCAGCTCTATAAAAATGGGGATTTTGAACAGAAAACTAGATTAGTTGGTTTATTATTTCCCAAAAAACTCATTCTTTCAAAAAGTGTATGTCGAACCAAAGAAAAAAATGTAGTAGTAGAGCTTCTTGTTAGGATTAACAAGGCTTCCAAAGGATTAGAAAACAAGAAAGCCATCATTTCTGATGGCTTGTCCACTCTTGCTCCTCTTCAAAGACTCGAACTTTGGACCCTCTGATTAACAGTCAGATGCTCTAACCAACTGAGCTAAAGAGGAAGGTTATTTTTCGCGTTAGCGAGCGCAAATATAAATCAATTTTTTTATTCTCACCAAATGAATTATTATTTTTTCATATTAAAATTAAAAAAATATTAATTCGTCACGGCTTTAAAAATATCGTTACCATTTGCAAACAGCACCAAAGCAATTAAAATAAAGAAACCTACTACTTGTGCACGCTCTAAGAATTTCTCGCTAGGCTTACGTCCAGATATCATTTCGTACAATAAAAACACGACGTGGCCACCATCTAAAGCAGGTATTGGTAACAAATTAAGTATTGCTAACATGATCGATAAAAAAGCTGTTAATCCCCAGAAATAAGGCCAACTCCATACTGGTGAAAACTGATCGTAAATGGCTTTAAATCCTCCTAAACCTTTATACGCTCCTGTACTTGGATTAAAAATTGCAGCTAATTGGTCAAAGTAATTCGTTATTGTTTTAGTGAATTTATGCCCTCCAGCAGCAAAGCTCTCGCTAAATGTGTATTCTTTTCGCGTCACTTCAAGATACCCTAAATCATCAAACCGACTGAAATTATTAGTCCAAGGATGAATCCCAAATTTACCATCCTTATCTAACATTAATTCTTTTTCAACGACTGTATTATCTTCTTTAAGAATTTCAACCAACACATTTTGGTTAGCTAAACCAGCTGTGAATTGATCTATTTGATCAAAATACTTTAATCGTTTACCATTAATAGTCGTAATAATATCACCTGTTTTTAAACCCTTATTGATGTTTACGGACGAATCTGCAACCTTACCAATCATAAAAGGTACACGATATTCAAAATTAAGCTTGCTTTTACTAGACGAATATTGCCCTAAAAAATCTTCTGGTAAATCAATGATTTTCTGTTCACCATTTCTTTCAATGGTGATCGTTTCAGCACTAATAAGATTAAATCCAATGTCTGAATCATTCACCACTTTTATATCATTAACCGCTAAAACTTTATCGCCTGTTTTAAAACCAAAATCTAAAAGCGCAGGGTTATCAATCCAATAACCATCTTTTAAACTATCAACTTTTACATCTGAATCTCCATATGCAAACGAAACAGCAACATAAATAACATAGGCTAGTATAAAGTTCACTGTAACACCGCCTAGCATAATAATTAAACGTTGCCAAGCTGGTTTAGTACGGAATTCCCATGGCTGTGGTGGCTGTGCCATTTGCTCCTTATCCATACTTTCGTCAATCATGCCTGCAATTTTAACATAACCTCCAAGCGGTAACCAACCAATACCATATTCGGTATCACCAATTTTCTTTTTGAAGAGTGAAAATTTTACATCAAAAAAGAGGTAAAACTTTTCAACCTTGGTTTTAAATAATTTTGCTGGTATAAAATGACCAAGCTCATGCAGCACAATAAGCAAGGATAAACTAAGTAAAAATTGAGATATTTTTATAACAAATTCCATGTAATCTTTTTCAAATTTCGATGCGCAAAAGTAAGGTTTTACAATCAGTTAGAAAATAATAGTATTTCTTATCGTTTTATTTTTAACATGGAATTATAAGTATCGTAAGAAAACAGTCATTATTCTGTTAAAACTATTCAGAAAAATAGCTTTGCATTGTACCTTTGTATTTTAAAAATAGAACCCATTTTAAGATGTCATTTCTCTCCTTTTTTAAAGACTATAAAAAATTCGGAATTTTCTTTTCAGTGCTCTCCGTCATCATTTTAATTATTATTTATAATATATTAAATGTAAAGCACCCACTTCCTATTTATCAACCTGGTATGGTAAGTGAAGAGTTGGTAGATAGCACGATTCAACATCAATTAAAATATCATAAAATTGGAGATTTTAGTCTTGTTAATCAAAATGGTGAAACCATAACCCAAGAGACGTACAAAGATAAAATCTATGTATCAGATTTCTTTTTTACAACCTGCCAAACCATTTGTCCTATAATGACAGATCATATGTATCAAATTCAAAAAGAAATCATCAATGATGATGACGTGATGCTCCTCTCACATTCGGTAACTCCAAAAATTGATAGTGTAGCACAACTAAAAAAATATGCTAAAGAAAAAGGGGTGATTGATAGAAAATGGAATTTAGTTACTGGCGACAAAAAACACATCTATGAATTGGCTAGAAAAAGCTATCTCGCTGTAAAAACAGATGGTAATGGAGACGCGTTTGATATGATTCATACCGAAAATTTTATGCTTATTGATAAAAAACGTCAAATAAGAGGCTTTTACGATGGCACGCAGCAAGAAGATATTAAGCGGCTTTTAGAAGATATTGAAACCTTAAAATACTTTGGAGGTTCTTAAAAGTTAAAAGTATCCAAATAAGTATTATCTCATTTTTGACACTAAGAATTTTCCCTTATTTTTACTTCTTTAAAATTAATCTAAATAAGAATAAGCTTGACATTAGCCGATTTAAAACGAGGACAACAAGGCATTATCACTGATGTGTCTTCTAACCAAATTCCATTAAAGTTACTAGAAATGGGTTGTTTGCCAGGTAATTCGGTAGAACTAGTTCAAGTGGCTCCGTTTGCAGATCCAATGTATCTTAACATTAACGGTTCTCATTTGGCGATAAGAAAAGAGACTGCTATCCACATATTAATTGAAACTTCAGATGAGTAAGCAGATCAATGTTGCTTTAATAGGAAATCCTAATACAGGTAAAACCTCCGTTTTTAATGCACTTACTGGCCTAAATCAGAAAGTTGGTAATTATCCAGGTATAACTGTTGAAAAAAAAGAAGGTATTTGCAAACTGCCTCGAGGAGTTAAAGCACATATTATTGATTTACCTGGCACATACAGTCTCAATGCGTCGTCATTAGACGAAAATGTGGTCATTGAACTATTACTAAATAAAAACGATAAAGATTACCCAGATGTTGCCGTTGTGGTGAGTGATGTGGAAAACTTGAAGCGGAATTTATTACTCTTCACACAAATTAAGGATTTACAGATTCCTACTATTTTAGTGATTAATATGTCTGATAGAATGGCTTACAAAGGTATTTCTTTAGACATTCCTTATTTAGAAGAACAGCTCGAAACCAAAATTGCTTTAATTAGTACTCGAAAAAAGAAAGGCATCGACGAACTTAAAGAATTGATTACAAATTTTAAAGAGCTTTCTACTACACCTTGTATGAATGCTTCCGAAATCGATGAAATCTATTTTAACAACTTAAGAAAAGCATTCCCGAATCAACTATTATACAAACTTTGGTTGGTGATTACCCAAGATGTTAACTTCGGAAAAACAGACCGAAAAACCTTTGATGCAGTTGCAGATTTTAAAACCAAATCTAAAGCCGATTTAAAACGACTGCAGCAAAAAGAAACCATAAAACGTTATCAGTTTATAAATCAAACACTTAAAAAAGGACAAACCATTGATCTAAAATCTGCGAAAGATTTACGCATAAAATTAGATCGTGTATTAACTCATAAAGTTTGGGGTTATTTAATTTTTGGACTTATACTTTTGTTAATATTTCAGGCTATTTACGATTGGTCAAGTATTCCAATGGATTTTATAGATAGCTCTTTTGCCTCACTAAGTGATTGGGTAAAAAACACCTTGCCAGCTGGTGCCTTTACCAACCTATTGGCCGAAGGGATCATTTCAGGACTTGGAGGTGTGGTTATTTTTATTCCGCAAATTGCCTTTTTATTTCTCTTCATTTCAATTCTAGAAGAAAGCGGTTATATGAGTCGTGTGGTATTCTTAATGGATCGCATCATGCGACGTTTTGGTTTGAGTGGAAAAAGTGTGGTACCCTTAATTTCAGGTACAGCTTGCGCAATACCAGCAATTATGGCTACACGTAATATTGAAAGTTGGAAAGAACGCCTCATCACTATTTTAGTGACTCCCTTCACTACCTGTTCTGCAAGATTACCCGTCTATCTTATTATTATTTCGTTAGTAATTCCTGAAGGACGAATTTTAGGTTTAAGTTACCAAGCCCTCACTTTAATGTTACTCTATCTTATCGGTTTTGGCGCTGCCGTTGGCTCTGCTTGGATTTTAAATAAAATTTTAAACATTAAAGGGAAAACCTTTTTTGTAGTAGAAATGCCAAACTACAAATTACCACTTTTAAAAAATGTAGCTTTAACCGTTTTAGAAAAAACAAAAGCTTTTGTCTTTGGTGCTGGTAAAATAATTTTAGCTATTTCAATTGTACTATGGTTTTTAGCGTCTTACGGACCAGGTGATAACTTTAATAATGCCGAAACGATCGTTACAGAACAATATGCGTCTGAAAATTTAACTAACGACGAACTTTCTCAAAAAATTGATGCTCATAAATTAGAACATTCCTTTATAGGCATTGCAGGCCACGCCATTGAACCAGCCATTAGACCTTTGGGTTACGACTGGAAAATCGGAATCGCCATTGTCAGCTCTTTTGCCGCACGCGAAGTGTTTGTTGGAACACTTGCTACCATTTACAGCGTTGGTAGTGACGAAGAGGAAACCATTAAAAACCGAATGGCTGGTGAAGTGAATCCTATTCTTGGAGGTCCCTTATTTAACTTTGCTTCTGGTATCTCATTATTATTATTTTATGCCTTTGCCATGCAATGTATGAGTACGCTGGCTATTGTAAAACGTGAAACCAATTCTTGGAAATGGCCAATGTATCAATTGGTTATTATGAGTGCTTTTGCCTATATTGTAGCTTTAATTGCTTATCAAGTTTTAAAATAAATAGTTTTCATGAATCGAAACCGAAGCGTTATTGGATTGCTTCTTGTGGTCACTGGTATAGTACTATATCAACTGGATCTCGGAAATGATTTAGCAGATTTTATTATGGGAATATTAGTTAGTTCAGGACTTATAATACTTATAACGGAACTTAAAAAATCCAAATCAAAAAAAGCATGAATGTAATCATTCAAAACATATTAGCATTTTCTGCACTCACAATTGCATTACTATATCTATTCAAAAACTTTGTGTGGTGGCCTAAGAAAAAAATATCTAAAGCTTGTGGTGGAGATAATGGTTGTGGTTGTCATTGATAAGAATATACTGCTGTTTCAAGCACAATTACTTTAAGAACTAACAACCTGCCATTTGTCAATTATATTTATCTTAATGGCTTATTTTTTCGACTATAAATCGAATACATCCTCTTTCTTTAAAGACGTCGTTAGTGGATTAATTTTATGTTTAAGCTTCTTAATATCTGCTATTCTTTTTATAACCACTTTCAGTTTACATCTAATTTATGGTGTTTTTATTATCGGTGTAGAACTGATTTTGGTTTTTGCACTAAAAGCATTTATTCAAAATAAGAGTTCATGGGGAAAGAGGTTATTCATCTTTTGGTAATAACTTATTTTGTTCACTTTCAAATTATTACATATTCGGTCTAAAAACAACTTGTAACTTATAAGATTTTTGGTCAATAACCGCTACACCATTTGGATAAGGAGATAAACTAAAGCCGTATATTTTAAAATCGGTAGCACTAAAAGCAAGGTTAGTAGCATCTCTAGCAAATCCACTAGCATCTATTCTAACTTTTTTATCAGCGACAAACTGTCCATTTTTATAAATTGAAACAAGCACATCAGCCTCTCCTGCTCTCACACAAGACACCATTTTAGGACATCTGGAATCAGTAATCACCTTTTTAAATTTTACGTCATAGTCTTCATGACTCGCTTTCTCACCAATGCTAATAATCTTAACAACACTCAACGAATCTTTAAGAACTTGATTTTGTGCATCTACAGTTTGAAAAATAGAAGTTAAACCTAACACTAGAATACATAAATAGACTTTCATAATATAAATTTAATTTAACCACTGCTTAAATCATGCCACAACTCATAATATTTTTAAAAATTTAGTTACATTTGAAAAATATTTAAGCTTGCTTAAAAATTAATTAAAGTCATTAAAAATGTCTATCGCAGTTGAAAACTTTGTAAAAGCCATTTACAATAATAATTCTAACGATGCTCATAATACCAAACCTGGTATCATTGCCAAAAAACTTGGTATTTCTAGTGCTGCAGCCACTGATATGGCAAAAAAACTCGCTATTAAAGAGTTGCTACATTATGAAAAGTATCAAGAATTACAATTGACCGATAAGGGTAAAAAGATGGCTCTGAATATCGTAAGAAAACATCGGCTTTGGGAAGCCTTTTTATTTAAGATGTTTGATATGTCACTTCACGATATTCATAAAGAAGCTGAACTTTTAGAACACCAAACTTCCGATTTATTAGCCGATAAAATAAGTGCGTATTTAGGACACCCAAAGTTTGATCCGCATGGAGATCCTATTCCCAATTCAAATGGAGAAATCACAACAATAGACACTTCTATTTCGCTTTCAAATGCTCAAGAAGGGAAAACGTATATTATATCAAGATTATTGAGTGATGATAAAGAGTTTTTTGAATTCTGTGCACATCAGAAATTAAAGTATGGTCATGAAATAAAAGTATCAAAACAATTTAAAAACAATAAAATGACTGAACTATCAGTACATAATAACACCATTTTACTTAATGAAGATTTTTCAACTTTAATCTATGTCAATGAAATTAAAAAATAAAACTTTAATTCTAGGCACTGTACTATTCAGTGCTGTTTTTAGTTCGTTTTCACAAGAAAACAAAACTGTAGAACCTTTAGTTACAGACCGACCAGATGCTACCGAAGCTTCCTCTACTGTTGGTAAAGGAGTCTTACAGTTTGAAACTGGTGCTTTATACGAATCCTTTGAAGACAATAACGTAAAGTCAGAAGACTTCACCTACAATACCATGCTCGTACGCTATGGGATTCTTGATAATCTCGAATTTCGACTAGGTTGGAATTTCATTGAAGGCCAAACCACAGTAAATGGAAACAAACTAGATGATATTACCAGCGGACTTAGCACGCTATTATTAGGATTGAAAGTTGATATTGCAGAAGAAAATGGAGCCATGCCAGAAATTGCTTTAATTGGTCATGTGTTCCCTGTATTTAGTGCGTCCACAGACTACAGACCAGAAACAACAGCTGTTGATTTTAGATTATCACTATCACACACACTTAGCGAAAAATCGAGTTTAGGTTACAATATTGGTGCACAATGGGGAAATGATTCTTCGGAAGCAGCTGCTATTTATACGATCGCGTACGGTTACAGCTTATCAGATAAATTCGGGTTTTATGCAGAACTCTATGGCGATTTACCCGAGGATAGTTCTGCTAACCATTACTGGGATGCTGGTTTTACATACTTAGCGTCTAATGATTTACAGTTCGATATTTATGGAGGCACAAGTATTACCGAAGGTCAAGATTTATTATTAGGCTTGGGATTGAGCTATAGAATCAGAAAAGCCGATTAAGACACTTCGTGAAATTAAAAAAACACTATCAAAACAAACTACAATTTTTGAATACAATGAAACATAAAATTATCATACTCGTATTAATCACTGTCCTTTTTAGCTGTAAGGATGAAACCAAAATTGACGGTAAACTTAACGTCGTCACCTCAACAACCATGATTACGGATCTCGTAAAAAATATTGGTGGAGACGCTATACATGTTGAAGGTTTAATGGGAAGCGGAGTCGATCCGCACTTATACAAAGCAAGTGAAGGTGATGTCACTAAATTGGTGAATGCAGATATTATTTTTTACAATGGTTTACATTTAGAAGGCAAACTTGTTGAAGTTTTTGAAAAAATGGGAAGTGCTACTAAAACACCTATTGCATTAGGAGAAAGTTTGGATAAAAACAAACTTATTGGTTCAGAATATTTTGCTTCAAACTACGATCCTCATGTGTGGTTCAATATTGACTTTTACAAACAATTTGCCAAAAAAGTTAGTATGGTATTGTGTGAAAAAAATCCTGAAAATGCAGAACTTTTTCGAGCGAATGAAAAACGCTACTTAGCGGAATTAGAAAAATTACAAGACGATATAAAAGGTGCTATTGAAAATCTTTCACCCGAAAAACGCATCTTAGTTACAGCGCATGATGCCTTTAACTATTTTGGTGAGGCTTACGGTTTTAAAGTGGTAGGCTTACAAGGCTTATCTACCGCAACTGAAGCTGGAGTAAAAGACGTACAAAAATTAGCAGAATTTATCATCGCTTATGAAGTTAAGGCCATCTTTATTGAGAGTTCTGTACCTAAACGTACTATTGAAGCCTTGCAAGAAGCCGTAAAATCTAAAGATCATGAGGTAGTCATTGGTGGTACGCTATACTCAGATGCACTTGGTAATGCAGGTACCCTTGAAGGCACTTATCTTGGCATGTATCGTTATAATATTAAGACGATTATTAACGCGCTACGCTAAGTGTGGTGCAGGCAAGAATCTCTTGAAATATATCTAAATTTGATATGAATAAAAACTCCAAAGAAAAAACAGAAGACAAGCGTTTCAGTAGTGAGACCTCAACTTCGGCAGGAGTCATAGCTGTAAAAGTTGACGATTTAACCGTCGCTTACAACTACAAACCTGTACTTTGGGATATTGATTTAGAAATTCCCGAAGGTGTTCTTATGGCTATCGTTGGCCCAAATGGTGCAGGAAAATCGACCCTTATAAAAGCAATTTTAGGCATACTAAAACCTATTGCTGGTAGTGTTACTATTTACGACCAACCCTACGAAAAGCAAAGACAACTAGTTGCTTATGTACCACAAAAAGGAAGTGTAGATTGGGATTTTCCAACCACAGCTTTAGATGTCGTCAAAATGGGAACTTATGGCAGTTTGGGTTGGATAAAACGCCCTGGACAAAAAGAAAAAAAAGCAGCACTCGAAGCCTTAGAAAAAGTAGGCATGCTCGCGTTTAAAAACCGACAAATAAGTCAGCTTTCGGGAGGGCAGCAACAACGCATATTCCTAGCTAGAGCTTTGGTGCAAAATGCGTCTATCTATTTTATGGATGAACCGTTTCAAGGGGTTGACGCTACAACAGAAATCGCGATTATTAATATTTTGAAAGAACTGAGAAAAGCCGGAAAAACCGTTATTGTAGTGCATCACGATTTACAAACCGTTCCTGAATATTTTGATTGGGTCACCTTTTTAAACGTGAAAAAAATTGCCACAGGTCCTGTAAAAGATATTTTTAATGATGATAATTTAACGAAGACTTATGGAATTAATTATAAGGTGAGTATTCAGGAATGATACATTCCTGCGCAGGCAGGAATCTCAAAAATACATCTGCAAACTTTTAAAAATAGATTCCTGCTTTTGCAGGACTAACAAACATATGAAATACGCCTATACCATTCTATACGTCGATGATGTTGAAAAAACCATCAGTTTCTATGAAAATGCTTTCGGGTTTCAAAAGAAATTTATCACACCAGAACATGACTATGGCGAATTAATTTCAGGTGAAACCACCATTGCTTTTGCTTCAAATGTATTAGGACAATCCAACTTCGAAAAAGGGTTTCAAACATTAGACGCTACTAAAAAACCAAACGGAGTTGAAATGGCATTTACCACAGAAACTATTGAAGTCGATTTCAAAAAAGCAATAGATGCTGGTGCTATTGAATATGAACCAATTGTTGAAAAATCTTGGGTACAAAAAGTAGGTTACTTGAGAGATCTTAATGGGTTTCTTATAGAGATTTGCACACCTATTAAAAGTTAAATGAAATAATGTAATCGTAAAAGACCTCACAGGTTTTGAAAACCTGTAAGGTCTAAAACACAAGGATCATAGACATAACAGAATACATACAACTCGTCTTTACAGACTACACCCTTAGAACCATAACGCTTGGTACAGCCATACTAGGCGCTGTTACAGGCATGTTAGGCAGTTTCGCTGTGCTCAGAAAACAAAGCTTATTAGGAGACGCTATTTCTCATGCTGCTTTACCAGGCATTGCCATTGCATTTTTAATTACTGGCGCAAAAGACAGCAACACCTTACTTCTCGGAGCTTTAGTTAGTGGTTTAATTGGTACATTCTGGATTAGAGGCATCGTAACGAAAACTCATTTAAAATCCGATACGGCTTTAGGTTTAATACTATCTTTATTTTTTGGATTCGGCATGTTATTACTCACGTTTATTCAAAAACAACCCAACGCCAACCAAGCTGGATTAGATAAATACCTTTTTGGGCAAGCTGCTACTTTAGTTGAAAGTGATGTTTGGATGATGGCCATTGTTACCGGAATTTGCCTCATGGTAATGCTCACCTTCTGGAAAGAATTTAAAATCTTACTATTCGATGCTGACTATACTAAAACACTCGGTTTCAATACCAAATTTATAGATATTCTTATCACCACATTTATTGTTTTAGCTATTGTTTTAGGCTTACAAACCGTAGGTGTCGTTTTAATGAGTGCTATGCTTTTAGCACCTGCTGCTGCGGCAAGACAATGGACGAACAGTTTATCGGTTATGGTGTTTTTAGCGGCAATTTTTGGAGCGTTTTCAGGAATTTTTGGTACAGCAATTAGTGCAAGTCAGGATAATTTATCTACTGGACCTGTCATCGTTTTAGTTGCTGCTGTTTTTGTAGTCTTCTCATTTATATTTTCGCCGAGTCGTGGCTTACTATTTAAACAAATCCGTTTTATTAAAAACCGACGCGATTTAGAATTACACAAAACCTTAGCTTTTATGCATCATATTGCCGAAACGCATGACGATATTTCGCATCCACACGCTATTAAACTTTTAAATAATTTTCAAGGCTATACAAAAAGTACACTTCAAAAATTAGTGGACAAAAATTATGTACAGCTAAATGGTCATATGTGGAATTTAACTGAAACTGGTTTCGAAACTGCTGCGAACCTCTATACTAAACAATCTACAGAAGATGAGTAGCGCACAACTAGAAATACAAATTATTGCAAGCTTAGTCGCTGTTGCCTGTGCCATTCCTGGGACGTTTTTAGTGCTCCGAAAAATGGCCATGATCAGTGATGCCATTAGCCATTCTATTTTACCAGGCATCGTTGTTGGGTTTTTTATTACGCAAGATTTAAATTCACCTTTATTAATTCTTTTAGCTGCTTTAACAGGAATCATAACCGTAGTTTTAGTCGAGTACATTCAAAAAACAGGCTTGGTAAAAGAAGATACAGCCATAGGCTTAGTGTTTCCTGCTTTGTTTAGTATTGGTGTGATTATGATTGCTAAAAATGCTAACGATGTTCATTTGGATGTGGATGCCGTTTTACTTGGTGAATTAGCCTTTGCACCATTTGATAGGTTACTTATTACAGGCACAGATGTTGGTCCAAAATCGCTTTGGGTGGTTGGCACGATTCTATTAATTACCGTAACCCTTTTAATACTCTTTTTTAAAGAACTAAAAGTAAGTACGTTCGATAAAGGTTTGGCAGCCTCCTTAGGGTTTTCACCAGCGATTATTCATTACGGATTAATGTCAGTGGCTTCAGTAACCACTGTTGGTGCTTTTGATGCGGTTGGTGCTATTTTAGTCGTTGCATTAATGATTGCTCCCGCTGCTGCTGCCTATTTGCTCACTACAGATTTAAAGAAAATGTTAGTTCTAGCGGTGATTTTTGGCATTTTTAGTGCTATTATGGGTTATTGGGTCGCACATTGGTTAGATGCATCCATTGCTGGCTCCATTACAACGGTTTTAGGTTTGGTATTTTTATTGGTTTATTTATTTGCGCCTTCAAAAGGGATTATTGCCGTTATGTATAGAGAAAAACAGCAACGTACCGAAGTCTCTTTACTCACCTTTTTATTACACCTAAAAAATCATGATGAAATTGAAGAGCGACACGTCAATCACCTCAACGAGCATATCAATTGGCAAAAAGTACGCTCTCAAACGGTTCTGGATTTAGCCCAAAAAAATAATATGATTCATATTGAAAACAGCGTCGTGTCACTAACCAAAAAAGGTGATGAATTTACCTCAAAAGCCATTGATTATATCATTACCAACGAAGATGCGCAGATTGAAGATATGAAAGATGATTTCTTTTTGTTTAGAGGGTGAATGGATTTACGAATTATGAATTCCGTTCATTTATAGTGGTAATCATTTTTCTAAAAAGGTCACCTCAATAATTTAAAAAAACGAAAAGAAAGTTTTAATTAAATATAGCGACTAGTGAGCATATAAGATGAATTTATGGAACTATTTAACTATTTAATTGGGCAAGGGGGATTAATGATTTTTGCCGTATTTGCAGTATTTGTATGGTTATATAACAGATATAAAACACAGCGCTATTTTAAATATATTGATAAGCAACAAAAAAATAAAAAACTTAAATAATACTACTTAAACCCACGCTCTTTCTGAATATGCTCATAAGCTTCTTGCACTTGCCTAAACTTAGCTTCTGCACCTTCTTGATGTTCTTTACCTAAATGCCCAACACGATCTGGATGGTACTTTTTAGCCATTTTTCTATAAGCTTTTTTAACTTCAGAATCTGATACAGACTTCTCAATTTCGAGAATAATGTAAGCGTTATCACTACTGTTGTAGAACATGGCTTTAATACTTTCGTAATCTCTACTACTGATACCTAAATAGCCTGTTATGGTGTAAATCTGTCGTATTTCGTCTTCAGTAACGAGGCCATCCGCTTTCGCAATTCCGAATAAAAAATGAAGTAATTGTAAACGCGATGCATGATCCATCATTTGTTTGATCTGCGTACAAACCTGACGTGTAGATATATTTTGTTTGGTAATGCGTTTAAACAGTTCAAACGCTTTATTAGCTCTGTCTTTACCATACATATTGGTAAACTGCTGACGTACAAAATCTAGTTCGCGTTGATCTTGTTTGCCATCGGCTTTAATGACAATAGAGGCTAAAATTAGAAGGCTCACTTCAAAATCTCCCGACTGTGTTTTGGGCTTAGAGCGTTGCTGACCATAATTTGGTTGTTTACGATAGGTTCTGCGCTGCCCACTTGATTGACGATCGCCAAGTAAAGGCGTCTCACCAATTTTTAAATTATCGACAAAACTACCTATCGCCAATCCTATAATAGCACCTATTGGACCTCCAAAAGACCAACCTATAGCACCACCAACCCATTTTGCAAAACTCATGTATCTTTATTTTATAGAATTCAAATATACTATTTGTTAGTAAGATGAAAGTGTATTTTGTTACGATTAGTACGCAACCTTTTGTTTAAAATTGTATCTTAATAGAGATCATCAATCCTTTATAATTATGAAAACGCGCTTGTTTACTTTAATAGTAGTACTCTTCCTATTCAGTTGCAATAACGATGACGATGCAGCACAAAATAGCGAGCCAACTCTTATTGGGCCTTGGTCTTTAGTCAATGTTTCTGGTGGTTTTGCTGGTATTGATGATGATTTTGAAGTAGGCTTGATTACTTGGGATTTTAATGAAAATTTCTTAGAATTTACAGTAACAAATAACAATACCACTAATGTTATTTTTGATGGCTTACCTTCTGGTACTTACAATTTTCAGGTACTTTCCACAACAGGTGAGGATAGTCAATTAGTCACAGAGACCTTTAGCTATGAAATTACAACGTTAACCTCGTCACAACTTGTGTTAGATGAAGGCATTGCTTTTGATGGGTTCTTACTCACATTTAGTAGATAATACCTTTTTTTTACCATTGAAAACCAAAATACCATAATTCAAACTGCTTACTGAAGACTATAGACTGCCGACTTATTTTCATTATCTTTGCATTTCGATATTTATCGGATTAAAAAAAGATTAATTAAAATTTAAAAAATATGTATCCAGCAGAATTAGTAAAACCAATGCGTGAGGATTTAACCAAAGTTGGTTTTGAAGAATTACATACCACAGAAGCTGTAAATAATGCCATTGCAAAAGAAGGTACAACTTTAGTGGTTGTAAATTCAGTGTGTGGTTGTGCCGCAGCAAATGCAAGACCTGGTGCTCGTATGAGTTTAGAGAATGCAAAAAAACCAAATCATATCGTTACCGTTTTTGCAGGTGTAGATAAAGAGGCGGTTGATGCAGCAAGAGCACACATGGTACCTTTTCCTCCAAGTTCGCCATGTATGGCTTTATTTAAAGACGGAGAATTGGTACATATGTTAGAGCGTCACCATATTGAAGGTCGTCCTGCAGAGTTAATCTCAGAAAACCTTATGGATGCTTATAATACACATTGCTAAGCATAAAACTATAAGACATAAATTTAAAAACCACGAAATACCTCGTGGTTTTTTTGTGTATAATCCGCATTGACTTAAATTTGTGATATGAGAAAACTACTATCCTATCCGCTTTCTGTTGTATACTACATATGCTTTGGGACTTGTTTAGTTATTTTTCATCCTATTCAGTGGTTTAACTTTAAGGTATTTGGGTATAAAGGTTTAAAACATACGGTAGATACCTTACAATTTTTTCTAATGCGTTGCCTTAATCTTTTAGGTACCAGAATTTCATTTTACAATCCCTACAATATTACTACTGATAAACCAATCATTATTGTGGCGAATCACCAGAGTATGCATGATATTTCACCTATAATGTGGTACATGCGCAAACACCATGTGAAATTCGTTTCTAAAAAAGAACTCGGAAGCGGAGTGCCAAGTGTATCCTTTAACCTGCGTCATGGAGGTTCTGTGTTAATAGATCGAAAAAATCCAAGACAAGCCTTACCTGCAATGCTAAAATTTGGAGAATATATTGAAAACACCAAACGTGCAGCAGTCATATTTCCTGAAGGCACCAGAAGTAAAGACGGTACACCAAAACCGTTTAAAACCAAAGGCCTAGAAATGTTGATGAAAAAAATACCTTCAGCACTTATTGTGCCTATAACTGTAAATAATTCTTGGAAGATATTACGCTATGGAAAATTTCCGTTAGGCATCGGAAATCATATGAAATTTACGGTGCATAAGCCCTTAGAAATTATTAACTTTACGGATAAGAACGAATTAATTCGGCAAGTTGAACAAACCATTGTTGCTGCTATTGACAAATGACCGCTAAAATAACCCTGAAGATGTCGTTAAAAAATGTAAGATTAGAAGTGATGAAGCATCTCGAAAAAGATGTTGATGCTCTTATTGAAAAATACTTAATTCCGGTTGAAGATATCTGGCAACCTACCGATTTTTTGCCAGACTCTACAAAAGAATCATTTTACGAAGACGTTAGAGAAATCAGAGAACTCTCTAAAGAATTATCCTATGATTTTTGGGTGGTTTTAGTTGGAGATATGATTACCGAAGAAGCCTTACCAAGTTACGAATCTTGGCTTATGGACGTTGAAGGTATAGACCAAGTAGAAGGCAACGGTTGGTCGAGATGGATACGACAGTGGACAGGCGAAGAAAATCGCCATGGTGATGTTTTAAACAAATACCTCTACCTCTCTGGACGTGTAAATATGCGCGAAATTGAAAAAACCACACAATATTTAATTAACGATGGTTTTGATATTGGTACCGACAGAGATCCTTATAAAAACTTTGTGTACACCAGCTTTCAAGAACTCGCCACCTATGTGTCTCACAATCGTGTGGCTAAAATTGCAAAGCAAAAAGGCAATAAACAATTGGCAAAAATGTGTAAGATTATTTCTGGAGATGAAATGCGTCACCACCATGCTTATTCAGAATTTGTGGAACGTATTTTTACGGTAGATCCGAGTCAGATGATGATGGCTTTTCATGATATGATGAAACGAAAAATTGCCATGCCAGCCCATTTCTTAAGAGAATCCGGAGATAGAATCGGTACGGCTTTCGAAGAGTTTTCAAACACTGCACAACGTATTGGTGTCTATACCTCTAACGATTACGTCGATATTTTACAAAAACTAATTGACCGTTGGGATATTGGTAATATTAAAGGCTTAAACGAAGAGGCTGAAAAAGCCAGAGATTATTTAATGAAATTACCTCCACGTATGTATCGTTTATCGGAACGTGTTAAAATCCCTGAAAATTCATTTCAATTTAAATGGGTAGATCCTGCATAAATATTTAGCATGACCCTTTCCGACGCTCAACTCATAGAAGCCACCATAGACTTCGTTAAAACCGAACTTCAACATGCTGAAGGTGGTCACGATTGGTTTCATATTGAACGGGTTTATAAAAACACATTATTGATCGCAAAACATGAAAATGTAGATCTTACCATTGTGTCTTTAGCAGCTTTATTACACGATATTGCGGATTCTAAATTTCATAACGGAGATGAAACTATTGGGCCAAGAGTAGCAAGTACGTTTCTTTTAAAACACAATGTTGATAGTGAAATTATAGAGCATGTGACTCAGATTATTGAAAACATGTCTTTTAAAAATTCATTTGATTTAAATCCATCATTCAGCTCTAAAGAAATGGAAGTAGTACAAGATGCAGATCGGCTCGATGCTATTGGAGCTATTGGTATTGCACGCTGTTTTAATTATGGTGGTTTTAAAGACCGACCACTTTACAATCCTGAAATTCCGCCAAACCTCAACATGACTAAGGCTGAATACAAAGCCGCTAGCGCACCAACGATTAATCATTTTTACGAGAAATTATTACTGCTAAAAGACCAAATGCATACCAAAACTGGAAAGCAAATTTCCTTAGAACGCCATAAGTATATGGAAGGTTTTTTGAAACAGTTTTATGCTGAGTGGGAAGGAAAAAAATAAAAAAGTGCCACTAGAAAATTTAATCCTAATGGCACTTTTTTAATGGCTAATAGTTAACCTCTAATTAGTTTCTGTACGTGTATTGCGCTGAATAAATACTGGTTTCTGTTTCTGGTTGTCCGTCAAAATCTTCGTCATAACTTGTTCCTGTTACTGTACCAGAAACTGGATAGTTGTCGCTATTATAAACATAATCTGCTGCTAAATTAAAAACTAACTCACCGTTTTCATCTTTGTAACTAATACTTACAATATTATTTAAAGGTAATAATAATCTGGCTTGTATCACTTCTGCACTAGTAGGATTCATGCTTAAATTTAACTCTACATTATCTAAAACAGCAATAATACCTGCTGCCTGCATTGTGTAAAAATACGGATTAGGATTAGCATCGTACGTGATCTCAGCTGTGTACTCTAATTCAATGTCCGTGTTACTAGACCAATCATACTCAGTTTCGTAAAATGTAATTGTAGTAGGGTTTCCGTTATCGTCATACTGCGTTACTTCTCCAGTTTCGAATGCATTATAAGGAGATTCATATAATTCTTCAATATTAAGATTATCGCCTTGTCCACTAATATTACTTAATTCATTATTACTGTAAACAAAAATACTGCTATCAACACCATCTGTAATAGAAGACACTCTATTATTAGCATCATAATTAACTGTAATTGTTGTGTTTTCTGAAGGGTCTTGTGCAGATACTACAGCTACAGTTTCAATCAATCTTGCAACCGCATCAGGATTAGCGTCATCAAACTCCTCTGAGGCAGAGTCCTCACAACTCATAAAAACAACTAACGACAAACAGAACAATGATAAAAATTTTAATTTCATAATATAATATTGATTTTAATTTAGTGCGCAAATATAAGGCTTAAGTGATTTAAATTATAACGCTTAATTATTAATTTAAAATTCACATCAGTACCTAATTCTCCTTAGCAACTTCTAGAGCTGTTAATTTATATTCAATAATAGCCATTTCTTCTCCATAGCTAATCAGTTCATCAGCTGTTAAACTTGAACTTTCATTGACCGTTTTAAGAATCTCTTCACCTTGCTTTGTATAATAGGCTATTGCAATATCTATTTTAGTGTCCATAATATGTTTAGATTATTTATTGCAGCATTAATTTTAATTCACTTCTATATTTAGAGGCACTTTTTCCTGTAAATTCTTTAAACAACTTATTGAAATGCGAAAAATTATTGAAGCCACATTCAAAACTAATATCGGTAATGCTCATTTGGCTTTCAGACAACAATTTGGTAGCATGCACCACTCTATATTCGTTAACCAGTTTGGTAAATGTTTTACCCGTTACTTTTTTAAAATAACGGCAAAAGGCAGGAACCGTCATACTCACCTTATCAGCAATCTCGTCTAAGCTTATATGTTCTTGAAAATTCTGATTGATATGCTTAAAGATGACATCAATCTTAGCGCTGTCTTGTGGTTCCGTTTCAAAAGCAAAACCATCTGCATTAAGTAAGGTGTAATCTTCAGATTTTGCTAAACCGTGAAGAATTTCAAGAAGAATCAGTATTTTTTTAAAGCCTTCTTTTTCGTTTAACTTTTCAATTTTACTACCTAATTTTTTCTTCGTTTTTATTCCGAATAAAATACCTTTTTTAGAACGCTCAAACAAAAGATTAATATTTTCCATTTCTGGAATATCAAAAAAATGATGCCCTAAAAATTCGGGTTTAAACTGCACTAAAGTCTCAGAACCGTTAATAGTTAAGCGATCTGTAAAACCGTTGTGTGGTAAATTAGAACCAATAAGTAACAGTTGACTATTGTTAAAGTATGATAAATGATTTCCGATATGTCGTTTACCTTGACCTTTATTCACATAAACCAATTCAATCTCTGGATGAAAATGCCAAAAAGGTTTTGTTTCTCCTTTATAGGCATCAATTTTATGCTTTCTAACTAAAATTGAACTTCCAAATTCTGGACTTATTTTTTCTAATGTCGGCTTTCTTGTATTCATAGCTTATATCACACTTCAAAGTTACACCTAATCAGAATTAAAATCTATATACAATTACCATTATTATATTCTATTTTAACCTAAATATAATATTTAAATAACCGTAGGGTTAATTTTGAACACAAATATGCCAAAATCCTTGTTTTCTAAACCGTGAAGTCGTTCTAAATTTGCCCTATCAAATCGTTTAAAGCGGAAGTTGTAAACTAAAATAACAACTGCAGCTTTAAATTAAAACTTAAAATATTATGAAAACTATATTGAAAAACATTTTAGTATTAGCTGTGATGTTAGGAACGTACACAAGCTACGCAACAACAACAGTAGAAAAAATACCAACTGTTAGCAAAGTGAGTAAGGGAGATTACATTTCCGTATCGGACGCTTTAGGTAAAGTCGTTTACAGTGGTTATGCCAATTACAATGGAAACCTTAAAAATCTATACGATTTTTCACAATTAAAGAATGGTGTTTATACCGTTGAAATCAATAAAGATTTTGAAATAAAGATTAATGCGGTAGCTGTGAAAAATAACCAAGTGACGTTTATTGAAGATGCTAACCAAACCATTTATAAGCCTGTATTTAGATCTAAAAATGCACGAGTAATTATTTCAAAATTGGCGCTCGATACTACAGAGATGGTTGTAGAACTTTATTACGAAGGCGAAAGCATCCATACAGAAACTGTGAAAGGAAATGACGTTTTAAATCGTGTTTACAAGCTAGATACATCGCTTAAAGGCGAATACCAAGCCGTAATTACTACAAACAATCGTGTGTTTGTAGAAAACTTTAGAATATAAATTGTTATTTATATAATTAGTTAATTTAGTTGAAAAGGTGGATTTTAGAGAACCCACCTTTTTTTGTTTGTAAATTCTATTCTGGTATTAAAACAACACATACGTGTAGCTAAAATAAAGCCTAGCAAAACATCACTATTAAAATATTGATATCAATTAAAAATTTAAAATTATGCATAAAATATACGTCATTCAGCTTATACTCATGAGTCCATTAATTGTGCTGACTTTCATTTTAATGACACCATTTTACTTTATTTATAAATTAGTAGATACATTGATTTTTAAAAGGTATTTTAATACCTCATCATCACAATAGTATCATGATTACTTCCCAGGAAACTCAGCCTTACGCTTCTCTAAAAAAGCGGTTGTGCCTTCCACAAAATCTTCCGTACCAAAGCATTTTCCAAATTGTTTAATTTCTACTTTATAACCGTCTTTGCCATCTGTATAATTGGCATTAATGGCTTTAATCGCTTTACCAATAGCCACTGAGGAATTGCGCATTATTTTGCTCGCAATTTTTTCGGCTAATGGTACTAATTGGTCTGGTTCGACCACATGATTTACCAAACCGTAGCTTAAAGCTTGGTTGGCATCAATCATACCTGCTGTCATTACCATTTCCATTGCTCTACCTTTACCAACCAATTGCGGTAAACGTTGCGTGCCTCCATAGCCAGGTATCACTCCAAGTGACACTTCTGGCAATCCCATTTTGGCATTACTACTTGCTATTCTAAAATGACAAGCCATGGCTAATTCTAGTCCTCCTCCAAGCGCAAAACCGTTGACAGCTGCTATTACTGGTGTTTTTAAATTTTCAACAAAATCGAATAATATAGCTTGACCTTGTGCTGCTAATTTACCTCCTTCATTGACGTTAAAATCGGCGAATTCGCTAATATCTGCGCCTGCAACAAAGGCTTTATCACCACTTCCGGTAATAATAATGACTTTGGTGTTTTTATCTTTATCTGCAGCTTTAAACGCTTCATGTAATTCTTCAATTGTTGCCTTGTTTAAGGCATTCAACTTTTTAGGTCTGTTGATAGTAATGCTTGTAATGCCGTTGGTTGTTTTGGATAGTATGTTTTCGTAATTCATTGTTATGTGTTTTTAATTCCCACGAAAGTGAGAATCTATTTGTTTTTTTATCCGATTCCGAATGCTATCGGAAGGGAATCTGTTTATTTTTCATTCCATTGAATGATATGGAAAATTATTTATTTCTTAAAAATATCTTTGCAAACTTGCTGGTAATAACCAAGGCTATTGCTACTTTACTATGAGATTCCTGCCTTCGCAGGAATTTGGTCTACAGGAAAAATAACCGTAAAAATTGTGCCTTTTCCTAATTGAGAAGTAAAGGTAATACTTCCGTTATAAGTTTCCACAATGTTTTTTACCATGGCCAATCCTAATCCCATTCCGCTAGTTTTAGTCGTAAATTTTGGTTCGAATATTTTAGACTTCGTTTCCTCTGAAATTCCAGAACCGTTATCTTCAATCGTAATATTTACATTATTGCCTTTGTTAAAAACACGCACATTAATTCTAGGATTTTCTGAATCTTCTGGCATAGCCTGAATTCCGTTTTTAACTAAATTAGTGACGACTCTAATGAGTTGTGTTCTATCGAATTTAGCAATGATTTCTTCGGTTTCGGAATTGAATTCAATATAGTCTTCATTGAAAATATCGAGCGATAATTTTACAATTTGTACCACATTAAGCACCTCACTTTTCTGTGCTGGCATTTTAGCAAAATTTGAAAATGCAGAAGCAATAGAACTCATGGTGTCAATTTGTTCTATCAACGTGTTGCTATATTCTTTTACTTTTTGGTGAATGTTTTCGTCTTCAGGATTAAATTTTCGTTGAAAACTCTGAACCGTTAATCGCATTGGTGTCAGCGGATTTTTAATTTCGTGTGCTACTTGTTTTGCCATTTCGCGCCAAGCTTGCTCACGCTCATTGGTTGCTAAAACTACAGCACTGGCTTCGAGCTCATCAATCATGCTATTATAAGAATTTACCAAATTTTCTATTTCTTCGCTAGACGATTCAATTTGAATTTTCTTGTTTCGTTTTTCCAATCGAATCTCATTCATCTTATCACTAATCGTTTTTAGTGATTTGGTAATGTATTTCGAAATAAAATAGGCCAAACCAATAGCCACTAAGATCATCACTAAATAAGCATAACCCAAACGCATTAAAAATTCTTGTAACTCTCTATTTAAAAAATCATCATTTTCTAAATAGGGCAAATTTAAAATGGCTAAAGTTTTAAATTTTTCATCCGTTAAATACGTGTAAGATGATTGAAATGTTTGTCCGTTTTCTTGATTCTTCACAACGTACCTATGCTCTAAAGTATTAGATAACTGGTTCAATATTTCAGCATCTAAGCATTGTTCTGTTGAATCTCTTTGAATGGTTCTTTTAGAACTTTTAAGCAATTGACCTTCTAAATCGTAAAGGTTAATTTGAAGGTTATGAATGGCATCGATGTCAAAAATTTCATCTTTAAAAATAAGTGGAATATTTTCTGTAGTTACAGGATAAGTCGTTTCTCTAATAGCAAAATTAATACTACTTCGTATGGCTTTTTCTTTGCGCTCTAAACGCTCTCTGTGATAATCCTTAGCTTCTTCGTTATATTGATAAATGGTTACGGCAGCTATTAAAACAGAAGCCAATAACACCAAAAGTATCATGGCTACAAATATTCGGGCTCTTAAGGACAGGCGTTTTATAATCATAGACATTCACTTGGCAATGGCAATGTTCTCATTTAGATATGAAGTTTTAAATATAGCAATAATCAGTCCAAAAGTGCGAAGCACAAATCTCAAATTCCAAAAACAAAATTCCGACCGTTCAAATTTGGGATTTAGACCTTAGGATTTATTTACGCTTCTGGATTTTTAGCACGTACATTTTTATAAAGTTTGAAACCTAGCATAATTAAAACACCCAAAACTACGATGCCGATGACACCAAAAATCCAATTGATAGTGCTTTTTAAAATGACTAAAAATACAACGGCAAATAAGATGAATGTGGCTCCTTCATTCCAAATACGCATAAAACTCGATGTTTTTTTTACCACATCATTTTGTAGTTGTTTGTAATAGATATGGGTTTGGTAATGGTAAATAAATAATAAAAGCACGAAGCTAAGTTTTACATGCATCCAACCTTGTTGAAACCAACTTGGCATTAAAATCATGAGCCAAATAGCAAATAATGTAGCTAATATTGCCGAAGGCCACGTAATAATAAACCATAATCGTTTTGACATCAGTTTAAGCTGTTTGCCTAAAATTTCTTTATCTGGCGAGGGTTTATGAAAGGCTTCGATTTGGTACACGAATAACCTGGGAATGTAAAACAAGCCAGCGAACCATGTAATGACAAATATGAGGTGTAATGATTTTATGTAGTTGTAGTATTCCATGATAATTTAATTTTGAAAAAAGACCTCACAGGTTTTGAAAACCTGTGAGGTCTCTGTACTAGATAAGACATTTCTAATCCTCAACAAATAAATAATTTAACTGCTTCGCATTAAACGCAGCATTAAACGCTTTTACCTCATCATTCAAAATGGTATTAAACGCTTTTAATTGCGTTTCTATTTTTGCCGATAACTCATTTTTTACAGCAATGTCTTGTTCGGTTGGTGCAAAATCTCCCATTCGCACTAACGAATTTAAATGCCCTAATTTATTAGTTAATCGAATCGGAAAGTTTAAAGGATCTTGCCCACTTCTGTTTTGGGTTTGGTAGAGTTCCTTCTCAATAGTAGAAAGTTGCGCTTCTAAAGCTTTTGCTTTTTCAACCAATTCTTTTACAGTTTCATCATCCTTATATTGTTTTTGAAATGCTCCAAGTTGTTTGTTGACTGCTCGTATTTTTTTGATGGATTGGTGTGCATCATCCATGGTTTTATTCACGTCTTCAATAAAATCGAATTGCTTTTGCATATCGGCTTGCGTGCTTTCTGCTCTAGGATCTGCTAAAATTGTAAAGGGTTGCGCTTGTTGGTTTCCATTTACATTTAAACTCACTTTATAGGTTCCTGAAATAGCCTTTGGACCATCTAAACTTGCCCACCACAAAATCATACCGTCTAACTTTTCTGCGCCATCATACGTCATGTCCCAAACAAATTGATTGGCTCCTTTCTTAACTTTTAGTTTGTTCTTTTTATCTGAAGTTGAAAAGGTCTTAATCGTATCTCCTTTAGTATCAAAATAGGTTAAGGATACGTTATCGTCTTCTTTTAAATCTTTCAAATTGAAATACGTCATCACACCGTTAGGATGGTTGGTTCCATTCGTTTTACTTCCTTTTCTACTTCCACCTCGCATTCTGTAGGTGTCTTTTGGTTGAAACAACAGGTTTTTACTTAAATCTGCATCGTATAATTGGTGAATCACAGATAAATCATCAATCATCCAAAGGCTTCTTCCTTGTGTTGCTACAATGAGATTATTATCTTTAATCGTTACATCTGTAATAGGCACAATTGGTAAATTGAGTTGAAACGGTTTCCAGTCTTTACCGTCATTAAACGATATATACATGCCTGTTTCGGTACCAGCATATAATAAGCCTTTTCGTTTTGGGTCTTCTCTCAGGACTCTTGTAAAGTGCTCTTCGTTGATGCCGTTGGTTATTTTCGTCCAGCTCTTTCCGTAGTTAGTGGTTTTGTATAAGTAAGGTGCAAAATCGCCAGTTTTGTATTTTGTTCCGGCAACGTAGCAGGTGCCTTCATCAAACGCACTTGGTTCAATGCTGTTAATCATCATCCATTCTGGCATACCTTTAGGTGTCACATCGGTCCATGTTTTTCCTCCGTCTTGCGTGACATTAATTAAACCATCATCACTACCAACCCAAAGTAAGCCTTCTTTTAATGGTGATTCGTTGGCTGCGAAAATGGTACAATAATATTCTACTGACGTATTATCTTGCGTAATTGGACCACCTGATGATTTTAATTTTTCAGGATCATTTCGCGTTAAATCCGGACTAATAATATCCCAAGATTGGCCTTCATTTTCAGTAACATGCACGTGTTGCGAAAAGGTGTATAATCGGTTTGGATTGTGTCTCGAAAATATAATCGGGAAATTCCACTGAAAGCGATATTTCATACCTTCTGCTCCGTGACCCATTGGGTTATCTGGCCAAACATTTATGGCTCTAACCGTTCCTGTTTTGTGATTTTTTCGCGTTAAAAAGCCATCGTAACTGCCACCATAAACAATATCATTATCTTTTGGATCTACCGCAATATGAGCAGATTCACCTCCAGCCGTGCTTTCCCAATCATCTTCTGTGATGGCACTTCCATCGGTTCTGTGGGGAATTCTAATGGTTGAATTATCTTGTTGCGCCACATAAATTCGGTATGGAAATGCATTATCTGTGGTTACTCTGTAAAACTGCGAGGTGGGTTGATTGTAGTACGTACTCCATGTCTCGCCACCATCGTAAGTGACTTGTGCTCCACCATCGTCTCCAATAATCATGCGTTTTGGATCTTCTGGTGCAATCCATAAATCGTGATGATCTCCGTGAGGTGCATTATACGTGTTGAAATTTTTACCTCCATCTGTACTTTTATGGTAACGTACATTTAATACATAAACGGTATTGACATCTTCCGTATCTGCATAAAGTCGTGTGTAATACCAAGCACGTTGACGCAATTTACGTTCGCTATTGACTTGCGTCCATGTGTCGCCACCATCATCACTTCGGTATAAGCCACCTTTATCTTTATTTTCTATAATCGACCAAATGCGTTGGCTATTTAAAGGTGAAACTGTAACTCCAATAATTCCTAAAGTGCCTTCAGGAAATCCTTTGTTGGTTGAAATTTCCGTCCATGTTTCACCACTATCGGTACTTTTCCATAAGGCAGAACCTTCTCCACCAGAATTTAAACTGTATGGTGTTCTGTTGATGCGCCAAGTAGAGGCATACAACACTCTTGGGTTTGTAGGATCCATAATTAAATCGACAACACCAGCATGTGCGTTTGAGAATAAAGTTTTCTTCCACGTTTTTCCTCCATCAATACTTTTATAAACTCCACGTTCTTCTGTGGGCTTGTAAAGATTACCCATAACACCTGCGTAAACAATATTATGATTTGTAGGATGCACCGCAATACGTGGCACATGTCTTGAGTTTTTTAATCCTGAGGCTTTCCATGTTTTACCAGCATCTTCACTTTTCCAAATACCGTAACCTGAAGAGACATTTCCTCTTACGGTTTTTTCACCACCACCTACATAAATTACATTAGGATCGCTTTTAGAAACGGTTATGGCACCAATACTTCCGCCAAAAAAGCCATCTGAAATATTTTCCCATTGACGACCTCCGTTGGTTGTTTTCCAAATACCACCTCCTGTGGCTCCAAAATAATACAAATTAGGTTGATTTGGCACTCCGGTTACTGCAGCACTTCGTCCTCCTCTAAAAGGTCCCAAAAGGCGATACTCCAAGGCATCGTAATCGGATTCTTGAAAATTTTGTGCTTGCAAGTTTAAGCTGAAAAAAGAGAATAGTAAAACTGAAATAATGGATAAAGATTTCATATTGAAAAGTGGTTGGTTAATCAATCTTAAAATTACGGATTATATCTTATTTATCTGCTTTGGTCAATAAATTTAACTTTACCTCACGATGTAAAAAGTAAGCGGTTACCACTGTTGAAAGTACATCTGAAATTGGAAATGCAATCCAAATGCCTAATTCCCCAAAATATAAAGGTAAAATATACATTAACGGAATAAAGAAAATGGCTTGTCTTGTCAGTGTTAATATAAGTGCTGGCAACGCTTTACCAACAGCCTGAAAATAGGCAGCACCAATTAATTGTAAGGCCAAAATTGGTACAGCTGCAAAAGCCAGTCGCATATTGTTTGGCGTCATATTTATCACATCGACATCTGTTGTAAACCATTTGGTAATAACTTCAGGAAACAGCATTAGACTCACAAATACAATCGTTGCTAAAATACTGGCATATTTAATGGCTGTAAATATGGATTCTTTAACGCGTTCATATTGATTTGACCCATAGTTATAACCTGCAATAGGAATAAAACCTTGTGTAATGCCATAAATCGGAAATAATGCAAACATGCTCAATCTCCCAATAATAGCATATGCGGTTACAGACGTTTCACCTCCAAAATTAAAAAGTGCATTGTTGACTAATAAAAACGTTACACTAACCACCGCTTGTCTGGTTAATGTTACAAAACCTAACGACCCAATTTCTGAAACAATAATTTTATCTAATGCAAAATGAGAACTGTTGATTTTTAATTCTGAATTTTTAGATAAAAAATACCAAAATATAAACACAAACGACACAATATAAGAACCCGTTGTAGCCCAAGCTGCTCCTGCCATTCCGTAATCCAAAACATTGATAAATAGATAATCTAATACTAAATTCCCAACGGACGGAATCATCATGGCATACATGGCAAATTTCGGTTTTCCTTCTGCTCTAATAACGGTATTTCCCATCATAACGAAGCCTAAAACAGGAACTCCATAAAGAATGATTTCGTAATAAATTTTTGCAGGCTCAAAAATGTTGCCCTTTCCACCAAAAGCAGGAATTAGAGTATCTACAAAATACAATCCAAATATGGCGAATGACACGGTGAATAAAAACGTTAGCGTCAATTGATTTCCAAACGTTTTAAGCGCTTTTACCTTATTATCAGCACCTAAAGCTCGCGATATGATGGAAGAACCTCCAATACCAATGGCCATACCCAAAGCCGCAATAAAAAACGACACAGGCAATACCACGTTTATGGCTGCAATGGCTGTAGAACCAATCCAATTGCCAACAAAAATAGTATCAACTAAGATGTTAAGAGACATCACCAAAATACCAATAGATGCTGGTACGGCTTGTTTAATCAGTAATTTACCGATAGGTTCAGTGCCTAAATCTTGAGATGCTATTTTTGCCATTAAGCCGTTACTGATGCTTCAGTATGCGCCCATTCTTCAACCATATTAGTAAGTACTTGTGCAAAATCTTCACGCTCATTAAGACATGGAATCACTGTAAATTCCTTACCTCCTACTTCGTGAAAAATTTCTTCGCCTTCCATCGCAATTTCTTCCAAAGTCTCTAAACAATCGCTTACAAAAGCAGGTGTTACAATCGCCATTTTTTTGGTTCCTGCCTTACCCATTTTTTCAATAGTTCTGTCTGTGTACGGTGTTAACCATGGATCAAAACCTAATCGCGATTGAAACGTAGTAGAATACGTTCCGTTTTTTAAACCTAGTTTTTTAGCCACGTTTACTGTCGTAATCTCACATTGGTGACGGTAACAAAATTCGTGTTGCTCACTGCCCTTTTTAAAACAGCACTTGCCATCCATTTTGCAGTTGCCTTTTGTAACGTCACTTTTACGAATGTGACGTTCTGGAACTCCATGATAACTAAATAAAATGTGTTCGTAATCTAATGTATCTAGGGTTTCACCAATACTTTTAGAAAGTACGTTTATATAATCTTCGCGCTTATAAAACGCAGCAGTTCTTGTAATGGTTACATTTGGAAAATGCGCTGCCACCAATTCATCTATTTTTACATCAATAGTTTCTGTGGTTGCCATCGCAAATTGTGGATATAAAGGAATTGTTTTGATTTCTGTACACCCTTTATCAACCAATTCTTGCAAGCCGTTTTTAATCGTCATACTTCCGTAACGCATGGCTAATGCCACAGGATATTCTACTTTTTCTTGTACTTTTTCTTGAAGTCTTTCAGATAATACAATTAATGGCGAACCGTCTTCCCACCAAATCTTTTTATAAGCTTTAGCCGATTGCTTTGGTCTTGTATTTAGAATAATTCCTTTTACTAAAAGCGTGCGTGCCCAAAGTGGCACATCGATAACGCGCTCATCCATTAAGAATTCACCTAAGTACTTTTTTACATCCTTTGGTTCTGGACTATCTGGCGAGCCCAAATTGACTAATAAAATTCCTTTCATGCTGAATTTATTTCAGTATCTCATAATAGATACTTTTAATTTCCATTTTCAAAAACAAAAATACAACTCTAAATAGAATAGTTGACCATCGTTAACATCGATTTTAGTTATGCTACCATCAGCAAATATTTTACGTCTTTTTAAGTTATAGAACTAACAACCGACTCATCTGACAAGGATTTCTTTTAGAGTTTAACGGATTCTTAAGTACTATTTCTAAGAATTAAATATCTTTACAAGCCTTGATGAACTGTTAATATGAAAAAAAGTCTCTTTATACTCTCTACCCTCATTACCATAACCGCTTTCTCACAACAAAAATATCAGAGTTTACTTTGGGAAATTACCGGAAATGGACTCGAAAAGGCCTCTTATCTTTACGGCACAATGCATGTTAGTAAAAAGGTCGCCTTTCGCTTAGATGATGTATTCTACAAAGCTTTAAATGAAAGTGAGTGCATTGCATTAGAATCTGACCCTACCACTTGGCCTGGTTTTAATTATGATATGATGCTGAATCAGATGGCATCTTACAATAATTACAGTAGTGATTTTTACACCAACCTCTTTAAATTATCGCATCCTGAAGAAATGGCGATTAGAAGTTCTATAAGAATGGATAATAATGCCGTTAATGCCTACTTGTACAGAAAAAGTAATTCTTCAGATAATTTTGAAGAAGAAACGTATTTAGACATGTTTATTTTTCAAGCTGGAAAGAAAAACAATAAAAAGATATATGGTTTAGAAGATTTAGCAGAGTCGCGATATTTAACAACCAAAGCAGCCTACAATGCTAATAAAAAAGAAGTCGATCCTTGGGTGCAAAAATTATATGCTAAAGAGAATGCGTATTTAATTCAAGAAAACTTATATCGCGACAGAAATTTAGACCTGTTAGATTCTATTGGAGCTGGAGTAAATACTAAATTTTACAGAGAAAATATGCTATTTATTCGTAATGAAAACATGGTAATTTCTCTCGAAGAATTAATGCCTACTAAATCTGTTTTTGCTGGTGTTGGTGCTGCGCATTTGCCTGGTGAACAAGGTATGATTAATATGTTGCGACAAAGAGGCTACAAGGTGAAATCTCTAACGTCTAAACAAACAGATTACAGCAAAACTGAAAAGATAAAACTCGATAGCTTATTTGTAAATCCGGAATTGCAATTACACCAATCACCTGATGGATTTATGAGCTTAAACACTTACGATACCTTACGTGAGTTTTCGTACGGTGGACAGAAGTATTACTTAGATCCAGACATGACAAATGGTGCCTATTTAACCATTAACAGAATTAGTCGTTTTATCTATTTACCCAACGAAAAAGAACCGATTACACTAAAAGAAATTGATCATCTATTATACGAAGACATTCCTGGTGATATCATTAAAAAAGAAACACTAACAACGCCTTATCCAGGCATTAGTATTGTAAATAAAACGAAAAAAGGAGAGTTTCAAAAATATCATATTTACCAAACACCTTTAGAAATTATTATAATCAAATTTGCCGGTCGTAGTGATTTTGTATTGAAACATGAAGCTGAAATTTTTAACTCTGTGCGTTTGAAACGTCCGTCTGATAGTTCAAAATTATTAGTGTCGCCAAATAAAAAGTTTCAAGTTAATTTCCCTGAATACTATGTTTCTAGTAACATGCATAATTACGGCAAAAAATTATTAGAAGGCTATAAAAATGAGGCCTATTATTTTGTGCAAGAAGCGGTTTTAAATGACATTACCTATATCGAAGAAGACAGTTTTGAGGCTAAATATTTTCATCATGCCTTATATAAAAACTACAAGTTAACTGAAGCTAACGGAGGTTTTAAAGCAGGTGATTATAAAACGTATGAATCTTATGCTGTGTTAGATTCAGTAGCCAACAAAAATTTACATCTTAAAACTATTGTAAAAGATGGCAGCTACTATTTACTTGGTTATGTAGGCACAAATACAACAGACAAGACATCATTTTTTAAATCCTTTAAATTCAACAAAACAGATTACAAAGGTTTTGAAAAAGTAATAGATACGTCATTGCATTTTAGGGTTAAAACTATAGGCAAAGCACCTGCACCAAATCCATATAATTATGGGAGTAATAAAAAACCCAAAGCCTACGAACAAACCCTAAAAGAAACGAAGTACACTACTGACGCTAATGAAGAAATTATGATCTCTAGAACTAAGTTTCATGATTTGCAAATGTTTCATTCTGTGGATAGCCTCTGGAAAAACTTAGAAAACAAAGTAAATTATAGAGCACGTTATTATAAAGGTGAAAAAGCATTTCGTATTGCAAATCGGTCGTCTTCAAAAACAGATGATATTTATACCAATAGTTTTAGTTATACAGATTCGGCAAGTTCAAAACAAGTGTTGGTTAAGAATGTTTTAAAACAAGGAGTGCTTTTCGAATTAAAAACCTTGGTTGATTCTTTAAGTGGTCCTTCTGCTTTTGTTACTGAATTCTACGATTCATTTCAACCAAAAGACACCCTTTTAGGTAAAAACGTGTTAGATGATAAAACGCAATTATTTTTTGAAGCCTTACGCGCCAAAGACAGTATTGTTTTAGAATCTTACAATCTCATTAAGTTTAAAAAACAAAATAGTAATGAGATTGTGACGGTTCTTAAGGATTTTGAATTCGATAAAGAACGTTTAAATATAAAATCGCATCTCATAAAAAAGCTCATTGAAATAGATCTTAAAAACAACTTACCTTTTATAAAAACACTGTATCGTGAGAGTTATTCCGACCCACAGATTCAAACCACAATTTTAGAAGGCTTACTCGATTCTAATGCCAAAGCGTCTTATAAAATAGCCCTAGAGTTAATGGAGCGCGATCTACCTCTAGCCAATGTTGGAAGTATCTTTTACAATTATTACGATAAAGATTCTTTAAACCTAAAAGCTTCTCTTTTTCCTAAAATACTAGAATATGCTACAGTCACCGAATACAAACAACCTCTATATAATTTATTGGCACGCGTAAAAGATAGCGGATTTATAAAGCTCAAAACCTATTCTAAATACAAGAATCAGCTCATTAATGATGGTAAAATTGAGGTAAAACGCACCTTAGGGAATACAGATTATGGTTACAATTCTTATTCTCAAAATTTATCGACTTATGTAAGACTTATTTTTCCTTACAGAAAAGAACGTTCGGCACAAGATTTCTTTGAAAAATTACTGAATGTAGACGATAAAATAGCCTTAGCAAAATATTATGTTTTACTAACCAAAGCAGAAGAAGCTATTCCGAAAGAACTCACCGAAAAACTCTTAGAGGATAAAGAGAATCAGTACTTAATTTTAGAAAAATTAGATGAAGAAAAACTATTAACGAAACTAAAATCAATAGGCATTAGTCAACAACAATTTGCAAAATCAAAACTGTTATCTAACGCTAATTTTGAAAAAGAAAAGGACTCGATCACATTTCTATTTAAGCGAAATTTTATAACCGATAAGGGCAAAAATGCAGTGATGTATTTCTTTCAAATTGATAAAGACGATGAATATTCTGGTAAAATAGAAGCCTTACACTACATCTCATTTATAAAGCCAAAAGATCCCAATCAGTTGGTTGTCGATTTTTATTCTAAATCTGAAAACTACGGTACGTTAGTAGATAAGACAAAAGAACGTGAAGAACAATATGCAGAAATCCTAAACTTAGCGATTTATAAAGACCGTAAACGTGTAACGCCTAGTGGAGGTGGTGGGTATTATGATTATTAATATGTCTTTTAAATAATATTCATTAACCTTATTTTAAAAAAACAAAAATGGTTAGAGTAGCCACTTTAAAATAAGGTGCGTCTAGAAAGAGTATAAAACGTGTTTTAGAAAAATTAGCGGAAAACTTAGAGCCAAAAGGAATTGATGCTTATAAATTCATCGGAAAAATTGATTTAAAGAAAGATGCTTTAAGTGCACAAAAAAACCTTCGTGATGAGTGGGAATAAGCTTTTTTTTGGATACAAACATCCTACTTTATTTATTAAATGGTGCGGAAACATTAGCAGAACTGCTCAATGAAAAACAACTGTTTATATCTGTTATCACAGAATTGGAACTATTAGGCTTTCAAGGCATCACACAAAATCAGGAACTGTAATTAATTCACTATCAAAATATTTAACTCGAACCCATAATATACTTCTTAGGCGTCGTCCCAAATTTCTTTTTAAAAGCAGCAATAAAATGGCTTCCTGTACTGTAACCCACTTTTAGTCCAACTTCATTAACGTTGTAATCGCCAGACTCCAAAAGTTTACGCGCCACTTCCATTTTATAATCGAACAAAAAGCTAAATACAGAGTCACCATAAATTTGTTTAAAGCCTTCTTTTAGTTTTTTTAAGCTTAAATCTATTTGGTCGGCTAACTCTTGTAATGTTGGAGGTTCAGCCATATTAGCAATAATGATATCTTTTGCTTTTTTAAGCTTTACTACATTCACCTCATCTACCAAAAACGGACATTGTTCAATATCTGCGTCTTCACTTCTATTAAAAAACAGACTTAATAATTCATAAGCTTTTCCTTTAAAGTATAACGATTTAATGGAGCTATTTAAATTAAAACTGATTAACTGATTCAACACTACAGACATGGAAGGGTTTATACGTCCATCTTTATAGTATTTCTTATCTTTATTATCCTCTGTTAAAAAAGTGACGTAGTTGGCGTCTCTAGAAAATAAGGTGTGAAATTTTTTAATAGAGATGACTAAAGAGACTAACCATGAATGCGAATTTAATTCGAGATGAATCGGTAAATCGCGTTGTGGATTATATAAAAGTAAAGAGGTTTCTTCATTAATATTTAAAGTATAGGTGCCTTTATTAAATACAAACGCAGCACTGCCTTTGGTACAAAAATGAAATTGAATGTAGCTACTATCAATCTCGCGCTCTAATATTTGAACGTTATCACTATCATTCTTGCAGGTAAGTAAAAAAAAGCCGTCTTCGATATAAGTTTCATCAAAAGTACCTACAGCGATACTTTTAGAGATTGAATTTTCTAATTTCATTTCTTTCTTATTTAGATTCGTTCTAAACAAAGAGCTAAAAAACCCTTGATTTTAGTACAAAAATATGACAATTATCATGTTTTAGTAAAAAAGAATCACAAAAAACCACAATCGATACTTTAAGTTCTTCTAGCGTTGTTTTTTTGTGAATAACCGATATATTTTTGTGCTGGTTAAATTCTAAGTCAGGTAAACGAGCGAATGCAACAAAAGAGTACATATTTTTATGCTATAGGTCTCAGCTATAAAAAAGCGGATGCCGAAGTGCGTGGTCATTTTAGTCTCAGTGATACAGCAAAAGAAAATTTGCTAACTCAGGCTAAGGCTAACGGTATTGAAAGCGTATTAGTAGTTTCAACTTGTAACCGAACCGAACTTTACGGTTTTGCAGAACATCCTTATCAACTGATTCACTTGTTATGTGAAAACACCAAAGGAACGGTTGAAGAATTTCAAGAAGTTGCCTACATTCATAAAAACAAAGAAGCGATTAATCATATGTTTCGCGTGGGCTCTGGCTTAGATAGTCAGATTCTTGGTGATTTTGAAATTATAAGTCAGCTAAAATTTGGTGCCAAGGCCTCAAGAAAAGCAGGTTTACTAAATTCTTTTACAGAACGTTTGGTCAATTTTGTGATTCAAGCGAGCAAGCGGATTAAAACGGAAACCGAATTGTCCTCTGGCGCAACTTCTGTTTCCTTTGCTTCTGTTCAGTATATTATGAATACGGTTCAGAATATTAATGAAAAAAACATTTTACTCTTCGGAACTGGTAAAATAGGTCGAAATACTTGCGAAAATTTGGTAAAGCATACCAAGAATTCCCACATTACACTTATTAATAGAACTAAAGATAAAGCTGAAGAAATTGCAGGTAAATTTAACCTTATCGTTAAGGACCATAAAAATCTTCAAGAAGAAATTAACCAGTCAGACATTCTTATTGTTGCTACTGGAGCTCAAAACCCAACCGTTTATAAATCTATAATCTCAACCACGAAACCACTTTTAGTATTAGATTTATCGATTCCTAAAAACGTAAATGAAGACATTAAGGAACATTCAAACGTCACTCTAATTCATTTAGATGATTTGGCAAAAATCACAGATGAAACTTTAGAAAAACGTAAAGCCTTCATTCCTGTTGCCGAAGTTATTATTGAAGATATAAAGTCGGAATTTAACGCCTGGTTAGATACACTAAAATTTGTACCAACCATTCAGGCTATTAAGCACAAACTTAAAGGTTTTAAAGATTCTGAATTCAACACACAGCGTAAAAAATTGGCTGACTTTAATGAAGATCAGGCTGAATTAATTACCAATAACCTCATCCAGAAAATCACCAACCAATTTGCGCATCATCTTAGGGAAGACAGCGATTCTTCTGATGAAAGTATCGAGCTTATCAAAAAAATATTTCAGTTAGAAACTACCCAGAATGTCTAAAATAATTCGCATTGGCACACGCGATAGCCAGCTCGCTATGTGGCAAGCAAAAACGGTTCAGTCTCAACTTGAACATTTAGGTCATAAAACCGTTTTAGTACCTATAAAATCCACTGGAGATTTAGTTTTAGATAAACCATTATACGAATTAGGCATCACAGGTATTTTTACAAAAACTTTAGATATCGCTATGCTTAAAGGTATTATTGATATTGCGGTACATTCATTAAAAGATGTACCAACCATTTTACCAAAGGGCATTGTACAAGCCGCCGTTTTAAAACGTGGAAACACAAATGATACTTTAGTATTTAAAACCAACGAAGAGTTTTTATCTGCTAGAGAAGCCGTTATAGCAACCGGAAGTTTAAGACGAAGAGCACAATGGCTAAATCGCTATCCAACACATACCATTGTAGGTTTAAGAGGAAACGTTAATTCAAGACTAGAAAAACTTGAAACTAATGAGGATTGGAATGGTGCTATTTTCGCTGCTGCTGGTTTAGGTCGTTTAGAATTAACACCAGAAAATTCAGTCAATTTAAGTTGGATGATTCCTGCGCCTGCACAAGGAGCTGTTATGATTGCAGCCCTAAAGGCTGATGAAGAAACAAGAGCCATCTGTGCAGAAATTAATGATGAACAAACTGAAATTTGCACTTCTATTGAACGCGAATTTCTAAATCGATTAGAAGGTGGTTGTACAGCTCCGATTGGAGCATTAGCTTACGTAAACAAAACAGGAGAGCTTAATTTTAAAGGTATTCTTTTAAGTAAAGATGGGACAAAAAAAATAGAAGTTTCTAAAGTGGCTACTATTGGGAGTCATTATAATATTGCAGAATTCTGTGCCGATTATATTATTGGTAAAGGTGGCAGAATATTAATTGACGAATTAGAAAGAGGGGATAAAATCACTAATATTTATTCTACTAAAAAACTGACCAACGACCAAATTGCAATGTTTCATGAAGATGTGGTTGCTGAAAGTAATGATTCAATTAAAATCAATCCAAATCGCTTAACTAAAAGTGTGGTTAGAAATGAAATTGAAAACGTCATTATTACAAGTCAGAATGCAGTAGACGCATTACTTACCAATTTTTCAGCAGCAGAATTACAATTCAAAAATATTTATTGTGTTGGTCGAAAAACAAAGCGCATGGTTGAAAAGCGCATTGGTAAAGTAAAACATTACGAACAATACGCTAAAGATTTAGCCAAGCACTTAGTTGAATTTATAGATGGTACTGAAGTCACCTATTTCTGTAGTAATTTAAGATTAGATACCATACCAGATGTTTTATCTGAAAACCATATTAAAGTAAATGAAGTTGAAGCTTACGAAACTAAGTTTGATGCAGAAAAAGTGGATGGCGATTTAGATGGTGTTATGTTTTACAGTCCATCAACGGTTCAAAGTTTCTTAAAGCAGAACAAAGCAAAAGGGATAGCCTTTTGTATTGGAGAAACTACGGCTACTGAAGCTAAGAAGTATTTTGAAGAGGTACGTGTTGCTAACGCACCTTTGGTGGAGAGTGTGGTTGAGTTGGTTAATGCGTATTATAAATAAAGCCCATCCCAGCCTTCCCAAAGGGAAGGAGACGGAGACATAGCAGGTTTGAGGCTTTACGAAGACCTCGCAGGTCTGACAAGATTATTAACAATCAACTCAAAGACCTACTAGGTTTTTAAAACCTAGTAGGTCTGTGAATATTTTAAAATCCTGCAAGGTTTCTAAAACCTTGTAGTTATGAAAAAGAAATAATTTAATGAAATTCTCAACTTAGAGTACATTATAATATGAGCGATTCAATTAATAAGATACCTGCTTCCGCAGGCATTCGCAACGATTTATTCCTAAGAGCATTAAAAGGTGAAACCGTAGACCGTCCACCAGTATGGATGATGCGCCAAGCAGGACGTTATTTGCCTGAATTTATGGAAATAAAGGCAAAGTACGATTTCTTTACACGTTGTCAAACACCAGAATTAGCAAGTGAAATTACCGTACAACCGATTCGTCGTTACGGCATGGACGCTGCAATTTTGTTTTGTGATATTCTAGTGATTCCTCAAGCCATGAATATTGAAGTACAAATGAAGCCTAACTTTGGGCCATATTTACCAAACCCAATTCGCACCTCAAAAGATGTCGATAATGTTATTGTCCCAGATGTAAAAGACGCTTTAAGTTATGTTTACGAAGCCATAAAAGCAACTAAAGAAAAACTTAATGACGAGATTCCGTTGATTGGTTTTGCAGGTTCGCCATGGACAATTTTGTGTTATTGTGTACAAGGACAAGGCTCAAAAAACTTTGATAAGGCTAAAGAATTTTGTTTTACAAATCCTGTTGCGGCACATTTGTTATTGCAGAAAATTACAGATACAACCATTGCTTATTTAAAGGAAAAAGTGAAAGCAGGAGTTAATGCTGTTCAAGTGTTTGATTCTTGGGGAGGCATGTTATCGCCAGTTGATTATCAAGAATTTTCTTGGCAATACATTCAGCAAATCATCGATGGTTTAAAAGATGAAACACCAGTCATTGCGTTCGGAAAAGGCTGTTGGTTTGCCTTAGGCGAGATGGCAAAATCTGGAGCGTCTGCTTTAGGAGTTGACTGGACGTGCTCTGCTCGAAATGCACGTTACTTAACAGGAGGAAATATTACCTTACAAGGTAACTTTGACCCAACACGTTTGTTTTCGCCACCATCTGAAATTAAAAAGATGGTACACCAAATGATTAACGAATTTGGTAAAGACAAATACATCGTTAATTTAGGTCATGGTATTTTACCAAATATTGGTTTGGATAATGCTAAAGCGTTTATCGATGCCGTAAAAGAATATGAGTCATAAATGTTTTAGGCTCTTAACGTAACAGATAGTAACGTTATGCGTCTTGTTAATAGTAACCTTCTATTAAAAAACAAAAAGATGTTTAAAAATATACTAAAAGGACTTCAGGTTTACACAGGTGCCTACGGTTTAATTTCAAAATTAAAACTCTGGAAATACTTTGTGATACCAATGCTTATTAGTCTGGTTGTATTCTTTATGATTTTTGTTTCAGCTTATGGCCTTTCAGATAATCTTGGTGAATGGATTGCAGGTATTTGGGTTTGGGAATTCGGAAAAGCCACGTTTACAGCGATTTCAACTTTTATAAGTGGCATTGTAATTTTTGCTATTGGACTTATTTTATATAAACATATCATTATGGCATTATCATCGCCATTTATGAGTCCTGTTTCAGAAAAAATCGAAGCTTATTTTACAGGTCAACCCGCTAAGAACCATGTAAACACATCATTTACAAAACAATTACTTCGAGGTATTAGATTAAGTTTAAGAAACTTATCGCAAGAGTTATTGTTTACCCTTCCTATTTTACTCCTAAAATTTATACCTGTAGTTAATATTTTTTCAACGGCATTACTCTTTTTAGTCCAAGCGTATTATGCTGGTTTTGGCAATATGGATTACACCTTAGAACGTCATTTTAGCTATAAAGAAAGTGTGGCTTTTATTAGAAAAAATCGAGGACTCGCTATAGGTAATGGTATCGGTTTTATGTTATTGTTGCTAATTCCTATTGTAGGTGTAGTCTTAGTATTGCCTTTAAGCGTCACCTCTGCCTCAGTTATAGCTGTTGATTTACTTTACGATGACGATGATAGCATAGGCTTTGAACCCTTCGAAAAACTAAATGCCTAATTTATGATTTTGAAGTTTGATGATTTTGAAATCAATGCAGTCCATAATGGTGATGCATGGAAACTATGCAATTTTATGATTGTAAACACAGACCGTTTAAAACGTTACTTTCCTGGCACACTTGCTCAAAATTTAAATCCGACCTTATCACAGTTATTTGTTGAAGAAAAGCTGAAAAAAATTCAAAATAAAGAAGAATTTTTATTCACCATAAAACATTCAGAAACGAGAGAACTGGCAGGTGTCATTTACATCAAAGAACTCGATTGGGATAAAAAACAAGGCGAATTTGCTTATTGTATTAGTTACACTTTTAAAGGGCGAGGCTTAACGTCTAAAGCTATAAAAGAATTATCAAAATATGCCTTTAACGATTTAGGGTTAGAAACACTTCAAATCATTGCCCACAAAGATAATTTACCAAGTGTAAACGTTGCTCTTAATACTAAATTTACATGGCAAAAAACATTAAAAAATGAATTTACACCAACAGGTGAACAACCCTTAGATATGGAGTTGTATGAATTACACAGACCTAGCAGGTTTTAAAAACCTTGCAGGTCTATATTCGATCGATTAAAATAATACCATAGAAACACTTAGAGAAAGAAAATTATTAATGAGTTACAGACCTAGCAGGTTTTAAAAACCTTGCAGGTCTACATTCAATAGATTAAAATAATACCATAGAAACACTAGAAAAAAGAAATTATTAATGAGTTACAGACCTAGCAGGTTTCAAAAACCTAGCAGGTCTATATTTATTCGATTAAAATAATACGATGGAAATATTAGAGAAAGGAAATTATTACCACATTTACAATCGAGGAATTAACAGCGAATCTATTTTTAAGAATGATGAGAATATGTCCTATTTTCTGAAACTAGTCGAAAAATACCTCTATCCTAAAGCCAATATATTAGCCTATTGTTTACTAAATAATCATTTTCATTTTGCAATTGAAGTTACATCTGAAACTAAAGAAATTTCACAAGCATTTTCTAACCTATTCAACGCCTACACTAAAGCTTATAATAAGCTTAACTCAAGAACAGGAGCTCTACTCGAAAGGCCATTCAAAAGAAAACAAATTAAAGATGAAAATTATTTAAAACAGCTCATTTTATATATTCATAAAAATCCTGAAAATCATAAAATTGTCGCTGATTTTAAATCCTATGAATTTTCATCATTTCAGCATTTTTTCAACAAAAACGAAACAATTATTAGTCAAAGAAAAACATATATTATTGACCTTTTTGATAACTTGCAAAATCTTTTATTTGCACATGACAGTTCATCGAAAAATTTAGATTTTGAACATAATTTAAGACCTGCTAGGTTTGAAAAACCTGCTAGGTCTTCCATGAAAAACAAATTCTTCAACTACATAAACCAATTACAAGATACCATCACTTCTAAATTAGAAGAAATCGATGGCAAAGCCAAATTCGAAGAAGACATTTGGAAACGTCCGGAAGGTGGAGGTGGCAGAACACGAGTCATAGAAAACGGAGCTGTCTTTGAAAAAGGTGGAGTCAATATTTCTGGTGTGCATGGAAAATTGCCAGACAGTATGCAGAAATACTTTGGTGTTGAAGATGCTGATTTTTTTGCTTGTGGATTAAGTCTCGTTTTACATCCAAAAAATCCAATGGTACCAACCGTACATGCCAATTGGCGCTATTTTGAAATGTATGACAAAGACGGAACTATTGTAGATCAGTGGTTTGGTGGAGGACAAGATTTAACGCCATATTATCTGTTTGATGACGATGCAATTCACTTTCACAACACCTGCAAAACAGCCTGCGACAAGCATCATCCAGAATTCTACCCAAAATACAAAGCACGATGCGACGAATACTTTCATAACGCACACAGAAATGAAGGTCGTGGTTTAGGCGGTTTATTTTTTGATTATTGTAAAGCATCAGATGGGATGACTATGCAAAACTGGTACGATTTTGTCACCGAAGTTGGCAACAGTTTCCTTGAAGCTTATGTGCCAATTGTTGAAAAACGAAAAGCTTTACTCTACACTAAAGACCAACGTAAATGGCAAGAAATACGAAGAGGACGTTATGTGGAATTTAATCTTGTACACGATAAAGGCACTTTGTTTGGACTGAAAACCAATGGACGCATCGAAAGTATTTTAATGAGTTTACCTCCACATGTGCAATGGGTTTATGACCACCATCCTGAAGTTGGTAGTGAAGAAGAACGCTTAATTGAGGTATTGCAAAATCCTAAAGATTGGGTTTAACTAATTCCAAGCAATAACCTCTTTAGATACTTTTTTGAACGCATTATAAACATGAAATAATTTGGCTTTTAGAAGTAGTTTTCGCCCTTCAACTTGTCTAGTAAATACCAATTTATTTCTGCCCATATATAGTTTCCAGTACTTCTGATACACGAGCGCATTTTCCTTTTTGTCACCAAAGATGTCAGGTACAGCATAGAAATTTTCAACATTAAGTTGTTTTCTAAAGAAGCTTGTTTTAATAATAAGGTAGCGTGGCGAATCAATAGGTTCTAAAAGTTCCGTTAGCGCTTTAGAAAATACGGCAATTTCATAGGTATTTGCGCCAACTAAATTGCAAACCACATCACCTTTGTTAAGACGTTCTGCAACGACCTCAACACTATTAAAATCAGTACTTAAAAATTTTAAATGGTGCATGGTATATAATATAGCAGAGCCCATTTTTTCAATCTTTTTATAGAGGTAGCCGTAGCGCAAATACAGCGTCACTGCTTGGTATAACTTATATCCAAACCGAATGATGAAAGCACCCATAAACGCATAAATTAGGTACACAAAACCACGATTCAAAGCTAAATTTATAGCTTCTAAAATAAACTCAAAGTAAAATAATAAAATGGCTGTTGATAGCTCTGCAATAAAAAAACGAACCACATCAAAATAGTAAATTTGCTTTTGTTTCTGATACGGTTGATCACCTTGTTGCAATAATTTTACTTGTTTGGTTAATTTGGTGCCGCTTCCGATAGAGGTGGTCCAACGTTCTGTAATTATTGGTCGTTTGCTTGCTGCTTTTAGTGTTTCGTTATTTAAATTTTCGAGCATTTCTATTGGGAATTCCTCAGGAAAATTCAATCTATCAAATCCATTCGAAATAAACGGAATCTTCGTATTTGTAACACCTACAAATGCTTCAAACCGTCGTTTTAAAATATCTATTTCGCGTCCACCATCCGTATCGGTTGGGTCAATACAAGCCAAATGCCAGATGTTTGCCGTTTTGTTAGGTTGGTCTTCATCTTTTCTAATCGCTCTGCCTCGCATTTGGTTAGAAGACACAAACGAACCTACAAAAGACGCTAATATTAAACTATTAATTGAAGGTGCATCCCAACCTTCGCCCAACAAGGATTTGGTGCCTACTAAAACTTTAATAGTGCCGTTTTCAAAAAGGGCAGTCATGATACTTACAATCGATTTTTTAGATTTGCCTTTGACACTTATTTGTAAAAACGACGGGTCTGTTTCTAAAGGTGTAAACGTAAAATTCTCTAAAGAAGCTATGGCACTAAAAGCCTCTAAAATAGATTTATGTACAATAACCAAACTTCCAGTAAGGACAGCTAGTTCCGCATTAAGATGGCATCGACTTCTTATATATTGAAAAATCGGAATCACACCAATTTTAGTGATATGTTCTAAATTTTCAGAGCTTCTGTTTAAAAATTCTTTTCGGATATAGTCTGTTAACACTACGCAGTTTAAATTATCACCCAAAATCTGTTTTTCGGCCTTGATAATTTCTACAATACTATTTAACTTGCTTGGACTATAAGCTAACGATTTGTAAAGTAATTGCTCACCTGTAAAGTTGACGCGTTGTCTTTCAAAAACATTAAGACGTCTTAGTTTCTTTTCGAGCGTTGAGAGGTAATCTTCAGAAGCGATCAGGATTTCTCGGTCAGTAACCAACAAATTTTGAAGTAAAATTTCTAACCATTCTAATTCTAACTTCGGAAAAGTAATCGCTTCCTTTTTACTAAATCCTAAAATTTCTAGCTTGGTGTCTTCAATGCTAATTCCGCAAGCATTCAAAAAAACTAATATGGATGAAAAATAAGAAGTGTTTGTATAAATGGTCTCTAATTCTTGCTCTGGATGCTTATAAAACCGATGATTTTTCAGAAATTGAATAAAAACGGCATCTTTTAATAGCCCGTCTTTAAAATCAGCAATTTTTCGTCTATAGTCTACGATAAAATTAATTTCTAAATCGTTGGGTTTAGAAAAATAGACATAATCTTGGTGTGGTGCTAAATCGTTTTCTTTTACCAAATCTGGTATGGCAATTTCGTCATCAACCTCACCACAAAGTGTAAAATATTTAGTGATTTCAGATTTGGTGCTGTCGTAAGGTGGTGTTGCAGTCAGTGCCACTACAAAAAACGAATTATTATTTTTTAGTGCGATAAGGCATTGCCACCATGCATTTTTTAAATGGTGTGCTTCGTCTAAAACAACAACTTCAATATTGTGTTTTTCAAAGAATTTAAAATAATCTTCTTTGTCTTCAAACGATTTGTAAAGTGCATGAAGTGACTGATATGTGGAAAACGTAACATCGCTTGGTGCTTTTATATCAAACGAATAATTCTTAAAATTTTCTGTTGCTGTAAAAAACGTTTGTAACCTATTTTCCCATTGATTTCTTATGGTTAAAGTTGGTGCCAAAACCAGTGTTTTTTTACCAATGCGACGCATAATTTCAATTCCTAAAATGGTTTTACCAGATCCAGGAGGCGCAATAACATGAAAGTGATCGTCAGCAATATGACAGTCAAAACGCTTTAAAAGTTGATCTTGATAGCTTCGCCAAGGAAATTTGAAATCTAAAACACTTAGAGATTCTAGCAATAGAAAATGGGTTTTAATAGTTAACTTTGTGATTGATAAAAATAATCATATTTAGTAGATACCAAGACCTTTCCGGTTTTGAAAACCTCAAAGGTCTCAAAATAAAAATTTATGTTTCCAATTAGAAGAAATAGAAGACTAAGAACCAATAAAGCCATTAGAAGTTTGGTGCGTAAAACCAGCATTTCACCTAACGATTTTTTAGTACCACTTTTCATCGTAGAAGGCAAAGGCATAAAAGAAGAGATTGCATCGATGCCTAATTATTACCGTTTTAGTTTAGACTTACTCAAAGCTGAAGTAAAATTACTTTGGAGCTTAGGTTTAAAGTCCGTTTTACTTTTTGTTAAGGTTGAAGATGCGCTAAAAGACAATAAAGGCACAGAAGCTTTAAACCCAAATGGCTTAATGCAACGCGCTATTAAAACGGTAAAAGCCGTTTGCCCTGACATGTTGGTAATGACAGATGTGGCTTTAGATCCGTTTTCTGCTTATGGTCACGATGGTATTGTTGAAGGCGGAAAAATCATAAACGATGCTACTGTTGAAGTTTTAGCCGAAATGAGCATTTCTCATGCCGAAGCTGGAGCCAATTTTGTAGCACCAAGTGATATGATGGATGGCCGTATTTTAGGTATAAGAGAAGCTTTAGACCAATCTAATTTTATAGATACAGGTATTATGAGCTATTCGGCTAAATATGCCTCTGCATTTTATGGCCCTTTTAGAGATGCTTTAGATTCTGCTCCTGTGGATATGGCAGATGTGCCTAAAGACAAGAAAACGTACCAAATGGACTTTGCAAACAGAGACGAAGCCATTAGAGAAACCGAAATGGATATTAATGAAGGTGCAGATATCGTTATGGTAAAACCTGGACTTTGTTATTTAGATATTGTACGTGATATAAAAAACACTTTTGATGTACCCATTGCAGTATATCAGGTTTCAGGTGAGTATGCCATGCTTAAAGCTGCTGCAGAGAAAGGATGGCTAGACCATGATGCTGTAATGCTAGAACAAATAACCGCTATTAAGCGCGCAGGTGCTGATGTTATTGCGAGTTATTTTGCTAAGGATGTGGTGAAATTAATTTCGTAACTTCGCACTAACTAAACTTCAATACATCAATGGGCTTACTCATTTTTTACGCTGTTATTTCCATCTTCTTTTCATTTTTATGTTCTATTCTAGAAGCTGTGCTGCTAAGTATTACACCAACGTTTCTCAATCTTAAAAAGAAAGAAGGCAAAGCTTATGCTGTTGAATTAGAAGAATTAAAAAAGGATGTGGATCGTCCTTTAATTGCCATACTTACCTTAAATACTATTGCACATACTGTCGGAGCTATCCTAGTGGGTGTACAAGCTAAAGTCGCTTATGTTGAGAGTTATGGTAGCGTTGAACAAAGTTTCTTAGGTATTAAATTCACCGAAGATCTTATGGTTGCTATTGTATCTACATTAATGACGATTCTTATTTTAGTCGCTTCAGAAATTATACCAAAAACAATCGGAGCTACCTTTTGGAGACAATTAGCAAATTTTACAACCAAGGCTTTAAATGTTCTTATATTTCCTCTGAAATGGACAGGTATTCTGTGGTTACTTCAACTTACCACAAAATTAATTGGTGGTAAAGGTCACGGCAGTGTTTTAAGTCGAGAAGGCTTTGTAGCCATGACAGAAATTGCTCACGAAGAAGGAGTCTTTGAAGAAAGTGAAAGTAAAGTGATTAAAAACTTACTGAACTTTAAAACTGTGCAAGCCAAGGATGTCATGACACCACGTACCGTTGTAAAAACTGAAAATGAAAACACTACGGTTGAAGCCTTTTTTAAAGCCAACTCTAATATTAGATTTTCAAGAATTCCTGTCTTTACAAATGATTCCGATAATATTACTGGTTTAGTCTTAAAGGCCGAAGTTTTTAAAGAAATGGCCCTTGGTAACGGTTCTAAATTATTGTCAGAAATTAAAAGAAGTATCATTATTGTAGATCGTAATTTACCAATACCAACATTGTTTGAGCAATTAGTAGAAAGCAGAAATCACTTAGCCTTAGTCGTTGATGAATATGGATCTGTGAGTGGCTTAGTCACCATGGAAGATGTGATTGAAACACTACTAGGACTAGAAATTATGGATGAAAGTGATAACGTCTCAGATTTACAAATGATGGCACGAAAAAGTTGGGAAACTAGAGCCAAACGTTTAGGTATTATTGACAACGATAAGCCTGAAGGTTAATGCATACCTGCACTATTGAAACACCATTAGGTATTGCTAAAATTACAGGTGATAATGATGGTATTTCCTCAGTATCAATAGCAAATGCAGAAGAAAATATATCCACAACCATTCCGGAACCTTTGTTAGATTGTGTCATTCAACTAAAAGCTTATTTTAACGAAAAACTCAAAACTTTCGACTTAAAATTAAATCCTGAAGGTACCTCGTTTCAAAAAAAGGTTTGGAAACAATTAGGAACGATTCCTTTTGGTAAAACCATTTCATATTTACAACTCGCCAAGCAATTAGGTGACTCAAAAGTAATAAGAGCCGCAGCAAGTGCTAATGGTAAAAATCCGCTCTGGATTATCATTCCGTGTCATCGTGTTATTGGAAGTGATGGCAGTTTAACGGGTTATGCTGGTGGTTTACACAGAAAGCAATGGTTACTTAACCACGAAAGTGAATACAAACAACAGTCTTTATTTTAAGTACTATGTACAAAATTGCAACCGAATTTCTAAAGCGCTTCTTCAAAGCATCTACCATTTATAAATATGGTTTCAATTGGTCGCCAATGTACAAACGCACCACGGCCAAACTTATTGAAGTTAGTGACGATTTACACTATGTAAAAATCAGAATAAAACTGAATTGGAAAAACCGTAATTATGCTGGTTCTTTATTTGGCGGTAGCATGTTAGCAGCTACAGATCCTATTTATATGATTCAGCTCATTCAGATACTTGGCGAGGATTATGTGGTTTGGGACAAAGCTGTTGAAGCACGTTATAAAAAACCAGCCAAGTCTACTATTTATGGCGAATTTATTTTTACTTCAGAAGATATTAAACAGATAAAGCAATTGGTTTCAACACAAAAAGAAACGGACTTTATTAAAACGATGTCGCTCGTAGACCAAAACCAAAATATAATTGCTACTTTTAATAAGACACTTTATATTGCAGATAAGTCGTTTTATAAGCAAAAACTTAAAAGACGTAAAACAAATAATTAATCTTAGTTCGATGAAATTTATTAAAAAAACACTTAAATATCTTATTGGAATCATTGGCTTACTGATTATTACGTCTTATATTTTTGATTACGACTACATTTTAAAAGGCATACGTGTGGTTTATTTTACCGGACACGTCACAGCTTTTATTGATGACTATCCTTATTTTGAAAATGATACCATTAAAAAAGGAAACACTACAGACAAATGGCCTTTGCATAAAAACTATAACAAAACGAATGCGACCAGCACACTAACCAACATTAACAACGAACTAGGTACAGTCGCCTATTTAATCATTAAAAATGATAGTATCTACTATGAATGGTATGCTGAGGATTATTCAAAAAGCTCTAAAACCAATTCATTTTCAATGGCAAAAAGTATTACCACATCATTACTTGGTAAGGCCATAATGGACGGTTATATTAAAAATTTAGACCAACCCGTTAGTGATTTTTATAAAGAATTTGAAGGCTCAGGAACCACTATTGGTGATTTGTCCTCAATGGCTTCGGGTTTAGATTGGGTAGAATCTTATACAAGTCCCTTCTCAATTACAGCAAGAGCCAATTATGATGACGACTTAGCTGAAACCATTTTAAATCAAAAAGTGATAAAAAGACCAGGTGAAGCATTTGAGTATTTAAGTGGAAGCACACAGTTATTAGGCATGGTTATTCAAAAAGCGAGTAATAAGCCACTAGCCAATTATCTTTCTCAAAGTTTTTGGCAACCTTTAGGCACCTCAGAAAATGCCTTATGGCAATTAGATGATGATGAAAATAGACTAGCAAAAGCATTTTGTTGTATTTCTAGTAATGCTAGAGACTTCTCTAGATTCGGAAAATTATATAAAGATCACGGCCGTTGGAATGGTAAACAAATTTTAGATTCTACCTTCGTCGCTAAAGCCACAACCTCAAGATTTGAAGGCGAACCATATGGCTATGGCTTTTGGATTAGCGATTACCAAGGCAAACACATCTTTGCAATGCGCGGTATTTTAGGGCAATATGTAATTTCAATTCCAGAGGATAATCTTATTATTACAAGATTAGGACATCATAGAAGTAAGACGACTATCAACTCATTTCCATCAGATTTTTATATCTTTATTGATGAAGCTTATGAAATGTTAAAACAATGATTAGCAAACTCAACCTAGAAAATATTCTATTCTTAGACATAGAAACTGTTCCTGAAACGGAAAATTTCTCTGACTTAGATGCTACCAAACAAGACCTTTGGGATGCAAAATCGCACTACCAACGCAAGGAAGAATTTACGGCAGAAGAATTTTACGACAGAGCAGGTATTTGGGCAGAATTCGGTAAAATTATCTGTATTTCAGTTGGGTATTTTAAAATGGAAGGTGAATCTCGGACGTTTAGAGTCTCCTCATTTTATGGTGATGAAATTAAACTTTTAAAAGAATTTAAAAACTTACTGATTTCACATTTTAGCGCTAACAAACATTTACTCTGCGCACATAATGGTAAGGAATTTGATTTTCCGTACATCGCAAGACGCATGATTATCCATAACATAGAATTACCATATAAACTGAATCTCTTCGGTAAAAAGCCATGGGAAGTGCCACATCTCGATACTTTAGAACTCTGGAAATTTGGCGACTATAAAACCTACACCTCGTTAAAGTTACTCACCAATGTTTTAGGAATTCCTTCACCAAAAGATGATATTGATGGAAGCGAAGTTTATCGTGTCTATTACAAGGAAAAAGAAATAGATCGGATTATTGTCTATTGTGAAAAAGACACCATTGCTGTGGCTCAGATTTTTCTAAGATTACGTGGAGATGAATTACTTCATGATAATGAAATAAAACACGTATAAAAAAAGTCCTGATTTTCATCAGGACTTTTTAAATATTACATTAAACAGTTAAGGTTATTGTTTAATGAATTTTTTGGTCATCACTTCATCTCCGTCATTAACCTCAATAAAGTACATGCCAGCTTTTAAGCTAGAAACATTGATTTCTTTAATAGAGTCTCCCTGCAATACTGTGCGACCTAACATACTAATAATCCTGTACGACGCTTTTGCATTTTCAGAAAGTTTCACATGCAGGATATCTCCTTTAACTGGGTTAGGATAGATTACAAATTCTTCCTCAGAATCAAAACCATCATCAGTATCAACAGCTCTAATGATTTCTATAGAGTCTGCTTTAATTCTTGCACCAGCACCAATACCTGTTATTGTGACCTGATCGATATAAACTTGATCATTATTTGCTGAAGCATCACACTGAAATCTAAATTGTGAATTTGTGGCAAAATTATACTGTGATACATTTAATGACACAGTTGCTGTATAGAAAGTGCCATTATTAAAGTTTGTTCCTCTAGCGTAAGTGGCTACTGTAGTCCATGACGATCCGTTATAATAACGCACCCAGAAATCTTCTCCATTTTCCATACTGTTGGCATAGAAATAAAATTCTACTTCAACTTGACTAAAGCTTCTTAAATCAAAAGCAGGTGATGTCATGGACGATGCTGTACCAGAATTATCTCTTAATCTAATTGAAAAATTACCTTCGTAAGAGCGCGCCCCTGAATAACGGAAACTATCGCTTCCGCCATCAGCCCAGCCATCCCAGCCAGTTTCAAAATAACCTTCGTTTAATACTGTAAATCCACCTGTAGAACATGGTGTGCAAGACGAGCCACCACAATCAATACCTGTTTCATCTCCATTCTGAATACCATCGGTACAAGTTGGAGGTGCTGTACAAGGTGCACAAGATGAACCTCCACAGTCAACTCCTGTTTCTTCTCCATTTTGGATACCATCTGTGCAAGTCGGTGCTGTTGTTCCTAAGCAGAAGTTATTGGCTTCAGAACTTGTAAACGAACCACCAGAAGCTAAACTTCCTGAAGCATCAGTAACCGAGTATGATCCATTACCATAAGCACAGCAAATACCATCTCCATAAACATCAGTAATAGTAAATGTATAACAACCGTTTGGTAAACATAAATCTTCTGTTACAGTAGAACCATCTGCATTAGCTGTTGAATACGATCCCGAAGCTACGGTTTGGTTGCTACTATTTGTCAATACCCAAGCTGTTTCCTCTGGGTAATTATCGAATGTAATAGATACATTAACTAAATTATCGCTGCAACCTGTTTGACAAGGTGTGCACGAAGAACCACCGCAATCTACACCTGTTTCATCTCCATTTTGAACACCATCAGTACATGTTGATGTCGTTCCACCTCCACCACACTTATCGGATAAAGCTAAACTTCTTCTAAATCCTCCTGACGCTAAAACAGCACGCATTCTATCTGCTTGTCCCTGAGTAAATAAGTTCATACAAGAGTCATCTGTATAATCCATATAGTTTTGTACCATATCTGTACTGCCACAAGATACTTTTCCAATAGGGCAGCCACCATTCGATGTTTGGTGTGTCGGTGTATCACTTACTAAATCATTACCGCAGTTAGCATCACCCCAGATATGTCTTAAATTTAAAAAATGGCCAACCTCGTGAGTAGTCGTTCTTCCACCATCAAAAGGTGCAGAAACATTTCCTACACGGCCAAAATAATTATAGGCCATTACAACACCATCAGTAGCAGCACTGCCACCAGGAAATTGTGCATATCCCAAAATTGTACGTCCACCACTTGTCATTCTTGGCACAATCCACATATTTAAATATTGACTTGTATCCCATGGATCTACACCACCTTGAGAAGATCTTTTCATATCATCAGATGTGCCCCAGTCTTGTCGTGTTGTAGATTTTCTTGTTATACCACTGGTAACATTTCCATTAGGATCTACACTAGCCATACAAAACTGAATTTGTGAATCTGCAGCTTGAGACCAAATATTGTCTGCATCAGGATTTGTTCTTCTAAAATCTTCATTTAACACATCCATTTGGGATTGTATTTGTGCTACACTAATATTTTCGGTGCTATTTCTATATAAAACATGCACCACAACAGGAATAGTAATAATATCACCGCTGATACTCTTACCCTCCATTTGCTGTAATTTAGCTTGTGTGAATGCTTCAATATCATTCATTCTCTTTTGCAAACCTGGATCTAATTGTTTTCTGTACTCTAAGTTCTCCATTGCAGAGCATTCTCTTTGCTGTGCATACATCATTGTGAATCCTAAAAGTAGAAAACTCATAAATGTTAGTGTAATTCTGTTTTTCATGTAAATTGTTTAATTAGTTCTTGAATTTTTTAGTGTTTCTGCCTTGAAAGTATTAAAATTTTGTTAAAACAAAGATTTAAATAAAAGGTTTTTAACCAAATACATGACCTTTTGTTTCGATTACGGTTTTACCACAACACTATTGAAGAAAATAACTACATTTACTTATGGCAAAAGAAAAGTTACTTACAGTTGAAGCCTTAAATATTTCCTTCTTTAAAAAACAAATAGAAAAGGAAATAATAAAACATATTTCTTTTGAAACCTACAAAAATGAAATCGTAGCTGTGGTTGGCGAGTCTGGTTCTGGAAAATCCATTTCTTCATTGGCTTTAATGGGATTATTGCCAAAACAGATTTCTAAAATTACATCTGGTTCTATTCAATTTGAAGATAGAAATTTGGTTGGTTTATCTGAAAAAGAATTCCAAGCCATCAGAGGAAAAGAGATTGCCATGATATTTCAAGAACCAATGAGTTCTTTAAATCCATCAATGCGCTGTGGGAAACAAGTTGAAGAAATCTTAAAACAGCATTTTAAGTTATCAACTTCAGAAATAAAAACAGAAGTTTTAAGTCTCTTCGGAAAGGTTAAATTACCCAATCCAGAACGTATTTTTAAAGCCTATCCGCATGAAATTTCGGGCGGCCAAAAACAACGGGTTATGATTGCCATGGCCATTGCCTGTAAACCAAAATTACTAATTGCAGATGAGCCAACAACAGCTTTAGATGTTACAGTCCAGAAAGAGATTTTAGAGCTGTTGAAAGACATTCAAACCGAAACAAAAATGAGTATTTTGTTTATTTCACACGATTTGTCTTTGGTTTCCGAATTGGCAGATCGCGTTTTAGTGATGTATCAAGGCGAAATTGTAGAGCAAGGCACAACTCACGAAATATTTAATTCGCCAAAACACAATTATACAAAAGCACTAATTTCGGCAAGACCTTCAACTGATTTTCGTTTAAAACAATTACCAACTATTTCTGATTTTATGGCAGATAATGTGAATAAATCCATTATTTCTGACACTGATAGGAGAGAGCATCATAAAAAATTATATGCGCAAGCACCATTATTAGAAGTTATTGATTTAGAAAAGACATACTTTTCAAAAACAGGTTGGTTTTCTAAAAATCAACCTTTTAATGCCGTTGATGGCGTCAGTTTTAAAGTGTTTCCTGGTGAGACTTTAGGATTGGTTGGCGAATCTGGTTGCGGCAAATCTACTTTAGGAAATGCGATTTTACAATTAGATAAAGCCACTTCCGGACAAATCTTATATAAAGGAAAGGCTATTATTAATTTAAGCAGTTCCGAAATGCGAACGCTACGAAAAGATATTCAAATTATTTTTCAAGATCCTTTTGCCTCCTTAAATCCACGTTTAACAGTTGGAAATGCCATTATAGAACCTATGAAGGTGCATCATATTGGCACTTCAAATAAAGAACGAAAAGAAAAAGTCATCTCTATTTTAGAAAAAGTTGGATTAGATGCCTCAGCTTTTGATAGGTATCCACATGAATTTTCTGGTGGACAACGACAACGTGTTGGTATTGCGAGAACCATTGCATTAGAACCGCAACTTATTGTTTGTGATGAGTCTGTCTCAGCATTAGATATTTCTGTTCAGGCACAGGTGCTAAACTTACTGAATGATTTAAAAGTACAATTTGGATTCACCTATATCTTTATTTCACACGATTTGGCGGTTGTAAAATATATGGCAGATCAATTACTGGTAATGAATTATGGAAAAATTGAAGAAATTGGAGATGCAGACACCATTTATGCATCACCAAAGCAGGCTTACACAAAAAAGTTAATTCATGCTATACCCAAAGGGTTATAGCATGAATACTCTTTTGGCTAATTTGAAAACATTTGTGACTAACTCAAAGGTGTTTTCTAAAACTGAAGATTGCTCTTCATCATTTAAAGTAGGTTCTGGTAGATTTGGGTTCGTTTTCATAAGCTTTAATAATCTTGGTAGATTTGAAACAAAAAAGGCTAATTACATTGATGGCTAATCTCGTTAATTAATTTCGTTTTGTTTGGGACTGCAATATGAAACATATTTTTAATTAATCAGCTTAAATACGTTATAAATCGATGAAATACATTTAATTTTAACATTTTAGGGTTTTAGTGACGATTTTACGCACAAAAAAACCACTAAATTTTAGTGGTTCAAATTTCATAATGTACTGCTAAATACTACAATATCATTTCAGGAATATCACCTTCAATAATCAATGCTCCTTCTGTGGCCTTCTTAATATCATCAACAGAGACGCCTGGAGCACGCTCTAAAAGTTTAAAACCTTTTGGTGTCACCTCTATAACTGCCATGTTTGTAACAATTTTCTTTACACAAGCTACTCCTGTTAGTGGTAATGAACAGTTTTTCAACAACTTAGATTCTCCTGCTCTATTGGTATGCATCATCGCAACGATAATATTTTCTGCACTTGCTACTAAATCCATAGCGCCTCCCATGCCTTTTACCATTTTTCCTGGGATTTTCCAATTGGCGATATCACCACTTTCAGATACTTCCATAGCTCCAAGAATCGTTAAATCCACGTGTTGACCACGGATCATTGCAAAACTCGTTGCCGAATCAAAAAATGAAGCTCCTGGTAAAGTGGTTATGGTTTGTTTGCCTGCGTTAATAATGTCTGCATCTTCATCACCTTCAAAAGGAAATGGACCCATGCCCAAAACACCGTTTTCACTTTGAAACTCTACTTCTATATCTTCTCTCACGTAATTGGCAACTAATGTCGGTATACCGATACCAAGATTGACATAATAGCCATCTTGTACTTCTTTTGCAATGCGTTTTGCGATTCCGTTTTTATCTAACATTCTATATCGTTAAAAAGTTATGAGTGCCTAAAGTAATTAGAGTTTTGGGCACTTGTATGTTCATTAATATTTCTTTGTCTATTATATACTTCAAGTTAAAAAGTGCCTAAAGTATTTAAAGTTAGGGCAAATTCGAACTGTTTTTTATAAGAGTTGAGTCTATTACTTTATTGCAAGTCTGAGGAATACAACTCTTGATACTCTAAGTACTTAAAACGTTTAACTTCTTTTCCTTACAGTACGTTGTTCAATTCTTTTTTCGTAAGTCTCACCTTGAAGAATACGTTGCACAAATATGCCTGGCATATGAATTTGATTAGGGTCTAATTCGCCAACTGGTACTAATTCTTCAACCTCAGCAACCGTAATTTTAGCTGCACCACACATATTAGGATTAAAGTTTCTAGCTGTTCCTTTAAAGACTAAATTTCCAGCAGCATCACCTTTCCATGCTTTAATAAATCCGAAATCAGCATCAAAAGCATGTTCTAAAACATACATTTTACCATTAAATTCTCTGGTTTCTTTTCCTTCAGCTACTTCAGTGCCATAACCAGCAGGTGTATAAAATGCCGGAAAGCCAGCCTGTGCCGCTCTAGCGCGTTCTGCTAAGGTGCCTTGTGGAATTAATTCGACATCTAATTCGCCAGAAAGCATCTGACGCTCAAATTCATCATTTTCACCTACATAAGACGAAATCATTTTTTTGATCTGCTTTTGGTGCAGTAAAAGTCCCAACCCAAAATCATCTACTCCTGCGTTATTAGAAATACAGGTTAAGCCTTTTACTTTTCGTTTTACCAATTCAGCAATGGCATTCTCTGGAATACCAGATAAACCAAAACCACCGAACATAAAGGTCATATTATCAGAAACACCATCTAGTGCTTCGGTAATATTTGCCACTTTTTTATTTATCATATATGGAAAATTTAGCTTTATAAAAATACAAAACTAAGATTAGAATACCTATTAAACTAGAACTGAAATAAGCGCTGTTAACGTAATAGCTTTAACACTATTTAGAAATCAAATGCGTCGATATCTTCAAGGTCTTCATCTGGACCCAAATCACCTTCACCATGCACTTCACAATCAATATTGATATTTAAATTTGAAGGTTTTTCGAACTTTCTTTTAGAAACCTCTAGAGTTTCATCTTCGTAACACGCTTTCATATACAATCCCCAAATTGGTAATGCCACAGAAGCACCTTGACCATAAGTAATAGATCTAAAATGCACAGCTCTATCCTCTGCACCAACCCAAACACCTGTTACTAAGTTGGGCACCATACCCATAAACCAGCCGTCACTTTGGTTTTGTGTTGTTCCTGTTTTACCAGCAATTGGATTATCTAATTCATATGGATAACCTGTCATGATTTCTCTGTACATACCATTATACTTGTCAACACCTTTAGATCTTAAGCGTCCGCCTGAAGAACCTGCCTGCGTCACACCTTCCATTAAATTTACAGTGACAAAAGCCACTTCTTCACTGAGCACATCTTTACTTTCTGGTGCAAATTGATAAAGTATTGTTCCGTTTTTATCCTCAATGCGTGTTACCATTACAGGTTTGTTATACACTCCTTTATTTGCAAAAGTAGAATAGGCAGCCACCATCTCATACACACTAATATCTGCAGTACCCAAGCCTATAGCTGGTACTGGTAAAATTTCTGAAGTAATGCCTAATTTTTTTGCCATTTCTACTACAGGCTGTGGACCAATTTCGTTCATTAAGCGTGCTGTAACCGTATTGGTAGAACTTGCCAACGCATCTTTAAGGGTTTGTTTGCCTGAATATTTACCATCAGAATTTTTCGTCGTCCATGGTTCTGGATTTCCAAATTTATTGGCTTCAATGGTTATTTGTGTTCTAGGAAACGAATCGCAAGGCGAATATTGCAATTGATCTATCGCTGTGGCATACACAAAAGGTTTAAATGTAGAACCGACTTGGCGTTTGCCTTGTTTTACCATATCGTATTGAAAATGCTTGTAGTTCATACCACCAACCCACGCCTTTACATGGCCTGTTTGTGGATCCATAGACATCATTCCTGGACGTAAAAACGATTTGTAATAACGCATAGAGTCAATAGGTTTCATAATGGTATCGACTTCGCTAGCTTTACCATTAACCCATTTAAAAACACGCATTTGTGTTGGTTTTTCAAAAGATGCTCTGATTTCTTTATCTGATTTTCCTTGTTTTTTTAGTATTCGCCAACGCTCGCCACGCTTCATACCATTCTCCATTAAGTTTTTTATTTCAGATGCGCTTAATTCTAAAAATGGTGCTGTTTTATTTCGTTTTGGTGTATTTTGATTGTCAAACTCAGCTTGTAGTCTTGGCATATGTAATGCAACAGCATTTTCAGCATGCTTCTGCATACGTGAGTCTATTGTTGTAAAAACCTTTAAGCCATCACTGTTAATATTGTATTTAGAACCATCTGGCTTTCTATTCTTTTTATCATTGGTCCAATCTTTCATGAACGCTCGTAAATATTCTCTAAAATAGGTTGCTGTACCTTCTTTATGATTTTCTGGTGAAAAATTTAAATCGAGTTCTGTTTTCTGCAGTGAATCTTTTGTTTCTTGAGAGATATATTCATATTTAGCCATTTGAGCTAAAACAACATTACGTCTATTTCTAACACCAACAGGGTTTCTTGAAGGAATAGGATTATATAAGGAAGAATTCTTAAACATACCAACCAACATAGCAGATTCCTTTATATCTAACTCATTTGGTTCTTTTCCGAAATAAATTCGGGATGCAGAACGAATACCATCACCATTATTTCCAAAATCATAGATATTGAAATACATCGCAATAATTTCTTCCTTAGTGTATTGACGCTCTAAACGTGTTGCAATAACCCATTCTTTTATTTTCTGAGTTAATCTGCTTATTGTACTTGTAGAAGCAACACCAACAAATAACTGACGTGCTACTTGTTGAGAAATTGTACTCGCACCACCTTTACTTCCTAAGTTAACGATAGCCCTAAGTGTACCTCTAGCATCGATACCTGAATGCTCAAAATGACGCACATCTTCTGTCGCAATTAAAGCATCTACTAAGTTTTTCGATAAATCTTCAAAGCCCACAGGTGTTCTATTATCGTTAAAATAGAATTTACCTAATGTTTTATCGTCTGATGAAATAATTTCAGTTGCCTGATTTGTTTCTGGATTTTCTAGTCTTGTGTAATCTGGCATTTCACCTAAAAATCCCCAAGACGCAAATAAAAACAAGAGTATAATAGCTAAGATACCACCTAAAAATACCATCCAAAACCAACGTACGTATTTTGAAAAATCTAAAGTTGCAGGTTTAGATTTTGTTGTTTTATTTTTTGCCATGTTTACTACTTTTTAGCCTGTTCTACTCTAAAACCAATGTCTGTTATGCCTTGTAAATTTTCAACTCCATTAACATCTCCATTGTTTCGCATGGCATGTTGAATATGTACGGTGTACTCACCATCTTCGTGAAATTTAAAAGCATCCTTGTAACCTCTAAACCACAACTTATTTTCTTTTAAATCTGAAAAGCCAGTACCAAGAAGCTCTCCATTTGGTGCCGCCATTTTATACTCTAACGTATCTTTTACCACTTTACCATTGGGATAATTTAATTCTACAATTAAAAATAAATTACTGAATTTATACGCATTTGTATTTCTTAGATTGACATACAGATTGTAGTTTTTTGTAGTATCTGGAGCTTTAAAATTAAAACTAGAGATAGAATCTTTATGCCATTGATTGGGTACTGAGGTGTACTGATCAAACACCGCATCTGAGTCGCAATTGGTAAACAAAACACAACTGACTACTATAAGAAATAACGCACTAGTCTTTCTTAGCATTTGTGTTGGTTTTAGCTTTTGGTTTTTGATTACGGTTTCGATTTTGAGACTTATTTTTATTGGTATTATTGCTATTTCTATTCTTGTTGTTTCTGTTGTTCTTATTGTTTTTACGTTTCTTATGGCCTTTTGGACTATCGAAACGCGTTAAACTATCTTGACCTACAACGTTCTCAAATTCAGTTTTAGTGTCTTGGATGTGCTCTACAGCATACTCTTCGAGACTTGCTACTTTTTCTTTTTTCTTGTTTTTTTCAATGATTTCGCGCGCTTGATCGGTTGTAATAATGTGCCAATTCATCCATTCGCCTTCGTAAGCGTACCACATTAAGCCTTTAAAAATATCGGTTTTTTGGCACACTGCATTTCCTTTTTCGGTGTACAGTTTTGTATCTGACTTTGGAAACGCTTTTAAAGCATCTAAATACGAATCGAGTTCATAGTTAAGACAACATTTTAACTTACCACATTGGCCAGCTAATTTTAAAGGATTTAAAGATAATTGCTGATAGCGAGCCGCAGAAGTACTCACGGATCTAAAATCAGTTAACCATGTAGAACAACATAATTCTCTGCCACAAGAACCAATACCACCAAGTCTTGCTGCTTCTTGCCTAAAGCCAACTTGTTTCATTTCAATACGCGTTCTAAACTCACGTGCAAAGACTTTAATCAATTCTCTAAAATCGACGCGTTCTTCTGCTGTATAATAAAAGGTAGCTTTACTGCCATCTCCTTGAAATTCAATGTCCGAAATTTTCATTTTCAGCTTCAAGTCAATCGCAAATTGGCGCGCTCTCACCTTCATAGGTTCTTCCTTATCTCTGGCGGCAGACCAAATATCAATATCTTTCTGAGAGGCTTTTCGGTATATTTTTAATACATTTTCAGCGTCTTCAAGATTCACCTTTTTACGCTTCATTTGTACCTTTACTAGTTCTCCAGTAAGTGTAACCATTCCGATATCGTGACCAGACTTTGCTTGTGTTGCCACAATATCTCCGATGCTTAAAGTAAGATTTTCTGTATTTTTATAATAATGTTTTCTTCCGTTTTTAAAACGGACCTCAACACCAATAAAGCGTTCTTGTCCGTTAGGAAGCGACATGTTAGCTAACCAATCAAAAACAGTGAGTTTATTGCAGCTATCTGTGCCACAAGTACCATTGTTTTTGCATCCTTTTGGTTGGCCATCGTCTCCAGTTGCGCAACTGTTACAAGCCATAAGAATTTTATATATTAAAACTAAACTTTAAAATTGCTTTGAAAATCTAGATATAGGATTCGTAAATAATTAATTGAGTAAAGATAAAATTATTTATGGACTTCTTAAAGTATAGTTGTAATAGAACCCATTTTAAAATAATGTTTCAACTATTTTGATTCTAAGTTTTCAAAAATATTGCGCAAATCCTTTTTATAAGGCAAATGATCTGCACGTCCTTTTTTAAAGATATCGTTACTATTACCTTGTCCTTTTCGCAGTTCTTTTTGCTCTTCAAAAGGCAAACGATTTATTTCCATACAGTTGGTAGAACAACAATTTTCCATTTTTTCTTTACACGTTTCGCACTGAATAAATAGCAAATGGCAAGCTTCATTGGCACAGTTGGTGTGCAAGTCTGCTGGATTTCCGCATTGGTGGCAATTGGCAATGACATCATCAGAAATACGCTCGGATCGTCTTTGATCGAACACAAAATTTTTACCAATAAACTTATTTTCTAGGCCTTCGGCTTCAATTTGACGCACGTAATTTATGATGCCACCTTCGAGCTGAAATACGTTTTTAAATCCTTTATGTTTGTAATAGGCACTGGCTTTTTCGCATCTAATGCCTCCTGTACAATACATAACTAGTTTTTTATCTTCTTTATGCGCTTTTAAATCGTCTTCAATTAAATCGAGAGATTCTCTAAACGTGTCCACATCTGGCGTTACTGCATTTTTAAAATGACCTATTTCACTTTCGTAATGGTTACGCATATCTACTAAAACCGTATTTGGATCTTCAATAAGTTCATTGAATTTTTCGGCATCAACATGAATACCTTTGTTGGTAACATCAAACGACGTATCGTTTAATCCATCTGCTACAATTTTATCGCGCACTTTCACCTTAAGCTTCAAAAAAGCAAAATTATTGTGCTCAATAGCAATATTCAATCTTACATTTTCTAAGGTTGAAATGGTATCCAAATGGTTTTTAAAAGGCTCAAAATTTTCTGCTGGTATAGAAAGTTGCGCGTTAATCCCTTCATTAGCCACGTAAATTCTACCCAAGACGTCTAATTGATCCCAAGCAAGAAAAAGGTGATTTCTAAAAATTTCGGTATTGTTAATTTTAGCGTACTTGTAGAAAGAGATGGTTAAGCGTTCTTTTCCGGCTTGTTCAATAAGCGCGGCTCTTTCTTTGGCACTTAAGTTATTGTACAGTTGCATGCTATACTAATTTTAAGGTTAAAGATGGTTTAATTATAAAGCTGTTATGGTTTTGCTTTTAAAAGCATTAAAATAACATCTGGCACAACTTTGCTAAAGCTTCATTGTACGAGAACAAAGGTATAATTTTTAGGGAAAGGCAAAATAGAAACCATAAAAAAAGCACTTTGACCATATCAAAGTGCTTTATAAATTAACTTACTAACCTTAATCAACTTAACAAGTTAATCTACACCGGCTTCACAATTGCTGAGGGATAAACGGCAACTGAAACACCTAATGCTTTACTCAATTTAAATATTTAAAAGGGTATTTCAAATTTTAAACATTTTCATAGCAATTTTTTCCTTTTTCATATAGTAGATGCAAAAAGTGTAAAATGGTTGCGTCATAAACTGAAAAAAGATTTAAGACCGCTTTGCTTTTATAGCTAAGAATCAAGACTGAATTAGAATAAAGTGACAAAAACCCATAGAATTAAGCCCTAATAAATTTTTAAATCACTTTAAAGTATCTCTAAAAAGTATCTTGTTTTTTTAAAAAAATTAAAGAAACTAAACTATTTTTAATTGAACATTATTTTGTAAAATAATCAAAATTAGCCGTATTTTTGAAGACAGATTAATTAAGAATTTCGTCTTAAATTTTATTTTACTTCAAAATTAAAAACTAACAGAAATTCAAAGAAAAAAAGAACATAATGAGTAGCGAAAAAGATGCAAAATTAAAAGCTTTAAAGTTAACTTTAGACAAGTTAGATAAAGCTTATGGAAAAGGGACCGTAATGAAAATGAGCGATCAAGCGATTGTAGATGTCGATGCTATTTCATCTGGTTCTTTAGGTTTAGATATCGCCTTAGGCGTAGGTGGTTATCCAAGAGGAAGGGTTATTGAAATATATGGTCCGGAATCTTCTGGTAAAACAACTTTGACGCTTCATGCTATTGCTGAAGCTCAAAAAGCTGGAGGTATTGCGGCATTTATTGATGCAGAGCATGCCTTTGATCGTTTTTATGCTGAAAACTTAAACGTAGATATTGATAATTTAATTATTTCTCAACCAGATAATGGAGAACAAGCTCTAGAAATTGCAGATAATTTAATTAGATCTGGTGCTATTGATATCGTTGTTATTGATTCTGTTGCAGCGTTAACACCTAAAAGTGAAATTGAAGGTGAAATGGGAGATTCTAAAATGGGCTTACATGCACGTTTAATGTCTCAAGCGTTAAGAAAATTAACCGCTTCTATTAGTAAAACCAATTGTACGGTTATTTTTATTAACCAATTACGTGAAAAAATTGGTGTCATGTTCGGAAATCCTGAAACCACTACAGGTGGTAATGCTTTAAAGTTCTACGCTTCTGTACGTTTAGATATTAGACGTTCTACACAAATTAAAGATAGTGATAGTAATGTTATGGGTAATAAAACCCGAGTTAAAGTGGTGAAGAACAAAGTAGCTCCACCATTTAGATTAGCAGAATTTGACATTATGTATGGTGCTGGTATTTCTAAAGTTGGTGAAATTTTAGATTTGGCCGTAGAACACGAAATCGTTAAAAAAGCAGGATCTTGGTTTAGTTATGGAGACACCAAACTAGGACAAGGACGAGACGCAGTGAAAATGATAATTAAAGATAATCCAGATCTCATGGACGAGTTAGAAGCTAAGGTAAGAGACCTGATTAACGACTCTAAATAAAAGCTTTAAAAAATCCTGAAAAAAAATTCAGGATTTTTTTTGGTTTTAGACGCAACCCTTTTACACTTTTTACATCTATAGAATGAAATTGACAATGAATACCATGAAAAAACAGTTTTTTTTAGTCTTTATATTATGTTTAATATTTAGCTCTTGTAATATTGATGACGACACTAATGTCATTTTAGGCACTGAAATTTTACCTATTGAGAGTGTAGAAATGCCTGAATCTTTTGTCTTAAATGAGACTTATGAAATTCATATTACCTACAATAGACCCTCTAATTGTTATCAGTTTTATGATTTTTATTATGAAATCAATCAAAATGAACGGACTGTAGGCATTATTAATACCGTTTATGACAATCCTTCATGTATTGAAGAGGAAGAATCTGTCACTGTAACACTCAATTTTAGAGTGGTTAGTACAGAAACGTATCTCTTTAAATTTTACCAAGGACAAGACGAGGAAGGTGAAGATTTGTACTACTTAGTTGAAGTGCCTGTGGTAGATGGGTAATAGATTTAAAACATAGAACATAGAACGTTAATTATTAATTAATTCCGACACTCATGTGAGTTTAGATGAGCTCATAAAAAAATGTATTAATCAAGATGCTGAAGCTCAAAGCCAATTATACAAGCAGTATGCAAGTAAATTATTTTCGCTTTGTCTTAAGTACTCTAAAAATTATGCGGAAGCAGAAGATAATCTGCATGATGCGTTTATAACTGTATTTAGTAAAATAAAGCAGTATAATAACAAAGGTTCTTTTGAAGGTTGGCTAAAACGTATTGCAATAAACACATCATTGCAACGCTATAGGGAAGATGTCGGAGTTTATGACATTATTAATGAAGGTAATATTGAAGATGTTTCTGTAGCTATTAATGATGACGATGTAAGTCTTGATTTTTTATTAAAAATCATTCAAGAATTACCAGACCGATATCGCTTAGTATTTAATCTGTATGTTTTAGATGGTTACTCTCATGTTGAAATTAGTGAGTTAATCAATATTTCAACAGGCACCTCAAAATCTAACTTAGCGCGAGCAAGAATGATTTTAAAAGATAAAATAGAATGTTATAATGCGACGTTAAACTCGCACTCTATATAATGAACGATAAAAAAAACATAGACAGACTTTTTCAAGAAAAGTTTAAAGATTTTGAAACAGCGCCTTCGGATGCTGTTTGGAATCGTATTCAAGAAAGTCTACCTAAGAAAAAGAAAAAACGCAGAGTGATTCCGCTTTGGTGGCAAATTGGTGGTGTTGCAGCCGCAATTGCACTATTGCTTACGGTTGGTGTTTCTGTTTTTAATGCTGACGAAACGAATTCTGAAACATTTCCTATTGTAAATACCGACACTAGCGACGATGCATTTAAAGGTACAAATCCTAAATCTGAAAATAATAACACGACACCTTCTTCTGATAAAAATCAAAACATAAACCATAGCATCGCAGATGACCAAACAGAAGTAGTAGATTCAGAATTAAAAACAACTGTTGATGACATAGAAAATTCTACATCTAATAAAAAACAGCCTTCCAATCAATTAGTAGTACCAAATCATTCGAAACAAAAACCGAATACTTTAGTTACTACTTCTAACAAAGTGCGTAAAAATAATACGTCTCAGAAACCAAAGCATGTAATCACAGTTTTAGATAACGAGAAAAAAGCTAGAATTGCAACTGAGACAAATACATCTAACACTACTTTAAATTCAGACACTGACAAGAAAACACAACTCAAATCTGAAACAGAACGAAAATCAGTTCTGGAAAAAAGTATTGAACAACATAAAACGGCTGTCGCTGAAAACTCGTCCTCAAAAAATATTGATACCGAAACGGTTGCTTCTGATGAGAATAAAACAGATAACTCTAAAGAGGAAACCTCAATTATTGAAGACCCAAAGCAACCGTCCATAGAAGATGCTATTGCAGCAGCAAATAATATTATAAATGAAGAAGAAAAAGAAGATGAACAAGGCAGGTGGAGCATTGCACCCAATGTTGCGCCTGTTTATTTTAGTTCGTTAGGTCAAGGATCTTCTTTAGATCAGCAATTTAACGACAATACTAAAAGTGCTGATATTAATATGAGTTATGGTATTTCTGGTAGTTATGCTATTTCTAAAAAATTAAAAGTACGTGCTGGTATTAATCGTGTAAACCTTAATCAAAATACGGCAGATGTATTTGCCTTTTCAGGTGCTGAAACGGCTGCTAGAGGTGTAAGTGCAGCGTTTAGTAACATCTCATTTAAAGGAGGAGAACAACACGTATCACTTATGAATTCTAATTTGATGAATCGCTCTTCCGTACCTGAACTATTTAACACAAAAATAGCAGGAACGATTGATCAACAATTTGGGTTTATTGAAGTGCCACTAGAATTAGAATATAAGGTTATCGATAAGAAGTTTGGAGTTAATGTTATTGGTGGGTTTAGCACCTTTATTTTAAATGAAAATGAAATCTATGCTGATGTTAATGGCAGCTCAACTTTAATTGGTGAAGCCAACAATATTAATGACACTAGTTTTAGTGCCAATTTTGGTTTAGGTGTGGATTACAACCTTTCAAAACAATGGAATATCAATCTTGAGCCAACGTTCAAGTATCAAATAAATACATTCAATAATACAACAGGTGATTTTAGACCTTTCTTTATTGGTGTTTATACAGGATTAAGTTATAAGTTTTAGGTTAATTTTAGGTTAGGTTATTGCAATACAAAAGCGATGATGACAAAGCTACTCCTGGTTAGGGTAGCTTTTTTTTGCATTTAAGTCTTGGTGTAATTCCTCATAAATAAGTCTTCGTGCATTTTCATTTAAGGACTTGGTCTCCTTAATCGATAACCCTTCGGTAGGTAAGAATTTATGAATCTTAGCTCTCATTTTCCCAGGACTACCGCTAAAAAAGGTATAAGAAAACCGTTTTTTGTTATCATAAAACGTAATAGGTACCACAGGGATTTGGTGATTAATTGCCAAACGAAAAGCTCCATCTTTAAAAGTATCTAAAATAACATGCTCTTCTGGAACGCCTCCTTCAGGAAAAATGCAAATACTGGCTCCTTGTTTTAATCGTTGTTGTGCTCTTAAAAAAACCGCTTGTCGGCTTTTAGCACTGCTTCTATCTACTAAAATACAGGTGCGTTTATAAAAGAATCCAAATAGTGGAATTTTTGCTAATTCTTGTTTGCCAACAAAAACAAATGGATTTTTTACGGCAACTAACATGAGCATAATATCTGCCATAGACGTATGGTTGGCTACAAACATGTAACTTTTATTAGGATCTGGTACTTGATTGTGCGTAATCTTATAACCAAAACCCATACCTATTAATATGAACTTAGACCAAATGCGCGCCATCTTAAAAAAATAAGGATACCATTGCTCTCTAGAAATTGAAATAATCAACAACGGAAACATAATTATAATAGGAATGGCTACTAAAATGTAGAACCAAATGCGATATAAAAGCCAAAATGGATATTTTATCATTGCCATAGCATCAAAACTAGTTAATTAAAATAAGAACTCATTTAAACTTTTTCTATTTGCTAAAAAAATTACCTTTGTTTTTTATTTTGATTGACGTTTAATTTAATAAGATTCCTGCTTTCGCAGGACGTAAGCATGGCAAGAATACTCACAGGCATACAAAGTACAGGCACACCACATTTAGGCAATATATTAGGCGCCATTTTACCAGCAATAGCAATGGCAAATGATGCTAAGAACGAATCGTTTCTATTTATTGCCGACTTACATTCACTCACACAAATAAAAGATGCTGAAGTTTTACGAAGTAACACGTATTCTACAGCTGCCACATGGCTAGCTTTTGGACTAGATATTGACAAAACTGTATTCTACAGACAAAGCGATGTACCACAAGTGACAGAATTATCTTGGTATTTAAACTGTTTCTTTCCATTTAAACGTTTAGAATTAGCACACAGTTTTAAAGATAAAGCCGACCGTTTAGATGATGTTAATGGTGGCTTATTTACCTACCCAATGCTCATGGCTGCGGATATTTTATTGTATGATGCTGAAGTTATTCCGGTTGGAAAAGACCAAGAGCAACATATAGAAATGACACGCGATGTTGCGGCTCGTTTTCATGCTAAAATGGGAGGTGAGACTTTTGTATTGCCAAAAGCAGATATACAAAAAGACATCATGTTGATTCCTGGTACAGATGGAGCTAAAATGAGTAAAAGTAAAGGCAATATTATTGATATCTTTTTACCAGAAAAGAAATTACGTAAACAAATAATGTCTATTGCAACTGATAGTACTCCGCTTGAAGAACCAAAAGACTGGTCAACTTGTAACTGTTTTGCTTTGTATAGTTTATTAGCTTCAAGTGCTCAAATTGCTGAAATGAAAGCCAATTACGAAAATGGCAATTATGGCTATGGACATGCTAAACAAGCATTATACGAATTGAT
>NZ_JBGCDQ010000032.1:0-41876 GCF_045105575.1 Winogradskyella sp.
ATTAAGCAAAGCAACAACAGCTGGTTTTTCAAAATTACTAGAAGATCAAAAACAAGCTTGGGCAACGATATGGCACATGTCTGATATTACTATTGAAGGCGATGTAAAAGCACAACAAGGTATTCGATTTAATATTTTTCATTTGAATCAAACCTATTTAGGCACAGATCCTAACTTAAATATTGGTCCAAAAGGCTTCACAGGCGAAAAATATGGAGGAAGTACGTATTGGGATACCGAGGCGTATTGTATTCCGTTTTACATGGCAACCAAAGATCAAGAAGTCGCACGAAATTTATTAACCTACCGTTATAATCATCTCGAAAAAGCCATTGAGAATGCTGAAAAGCTAGGGTTTAAAAATGGAGCTGCTTTGTATCCAATGGTCACCATGAATGGCGAAGAATGTCATAACGAATGGGAAATAACCTTTGAAGAAGTCCATAGAAACGGAGCCATTGCCTTTGCCATTTTTAATTATTACAGATATACTGGCGATTTCAGTTACATTCCAGAAATGGGATTAGAAGTCTTAATTGCTATTTCACGTTTTTGGCACCAACGCGCTAACTTTTCAACACAAAAAAATAAATATGTCATTCTCGGTGTTACAGGACCAAATGAATACGAAAATAACATAAACAACAATTGGTACACCAACTACATTGCCAAATGGTGTATCGATTATACCTTAGAAACGATTGAAAAAGTAAAAGAAGGGCATGGCGAAGATTTTGCAAGAATTAAAGGCAAAACAAAAATTTCACATGAAGAATTAGCACTTTGGAAAAAAGTATCAGATCACATGTATTTTCCATATTCCGAGGAACATCAAGTGTATTTACAACAAGATGGTTTTTTAGATAAGGAACTGATTACGGTTGAAGATTTAGATCAAACCCAACGTCCAATTAATCAAAAATGGTCTTGGGATCGCATATTACGGTCGCCATACATCAAACAAGCAGATACATTACAAGGGTTTTATTTCTTTGAGGACGATTTTACAATTGAAGAATTAGAGCGTCACTTTGAGTTTTACGAACCATTTACAGTTCACGAAAGTTCCTTGTCACCTTGCGTACACAGTATTCAAGCGGCAAAATTAGACCGCATGGATCAGGCGTATACGTTCTACTTGAGAACGTCGCGTTTAGATTTAGACGATTACAATCATGAAGTACACGAAGGTTTGCACATCACCTCAATGGCTGGGACATGGATGAGTATTGTAGAAGGTTTTGGTGGTATGCGTGTTAAAAACGACACCTTATCTTTTGAACCTAAGATTCCAAAACAATGGAAAGGCTATTCTTTTAAAGTGAATTTTAGACATCAGATTATAAAAGTAAGCGTCAACCAAAATGAAACCCATTTTGAGTTGGAAGGTGATAAGGCATTACCAATTTTGGTTAATGGTAAGGAAGTGATGATTAGCTCTGGAAATTTGGTTACGGTATAATATCCTGTGAGTTTAAATTGGTCAAAGACCTAGCAGGTTTTGCAAACCTAGCAGGTCTAAAATTTTAAAAACAACCAATTATCTTGAAATAAACCTGACTTTTATCCTGCAAGGTTTCTAAAACCTTGTAGGTATATTTTCTTAATTGAAACAAAAAGTATGAAAGCATTAAAACACATCCTAATCATCCTATTCCTTATTAATGTGTCGTCATGCAAAGAAAAAAGCACGTCAGAGAAAAACGTGATTTCCGAAACCGAAACTGTTACGGAAATTCAGAATGACATTGAACGCATAGAACCACCAAATTGGTGGGTAGATTTCAAAAATCAAAACCTTCAATTATTGGTTAAGCATCCAAATATCGGAAATGCAACACCAACAATGTCTTATGCAGGTGTCACCTTAAAAAAAGTGCATAAATCCGATAGTCCTAATTATTTATTTTTAGATTTAGACATCTCTGAATCTGCAAAAGCAGGCATATTCAATATCCGATTCAAACGTGAAGACGGTTCAGAATTAATTCAAACTTATACGTTAAAATCACGCGAAAAATCCGCAGAAGATTATGTCGGTTTCGATAGTTCGGATGCCATTTACCTCATTACACCAGACCGCTTTGCTAATGCCAATCCTAAAAATGATGAAGTAGCAGGTTTGCTTCAACAAGGTACTGACAGAACAGATGGTTATGCCAGACACGGAGGCGATTTACAAGGCATTACCAACCATTTAGATTACATTGAAGACCTTGGTTTTACAGCAATTTGGCCTTGTCCTGTTTTAATTAACGATATGCCACAAGGCTCATATCATGGTTATGCCATGACTAATTTTTACAAAGTAGATCCACGATTCGGAACCTTAGAAGACTACAGAACCTTAGCAGACGATTTAAGGTCGAGAGATATGAAACTCATCATGGATCAGGTGGCTAATCATTGTGGATTGCAACATTGGTGGATGAAAGATTTACCATTTAAAGATTGGGTGAATTATCAAGAACATTACGAGAAGAATAAGGACAATTGGGATTGGAAAACCACCAAAACATCGAGCCACAGACGTACTACAAATCAAGATCCATATGCGTCTAAAAAAGATTATTCTGAAATGGCAGACGGTTGGTTTGTAGCTACGATGCCAGATTTGAATCAGCGTAATCCCTTTATGGCAAATTATATTATTCAAAATAGCATTTGGTGGATTGAAACCTTAGGTTTGGGTGGCATTCGTCAAGACACCTATCCTTATCCAGACAAAACGTTTATGAGTCACTGGGCTGGTGCGATTATGAATGAATATCCTAATTTTACCATTGTTGGAGAAGAGTGGAGCTATAACCCATTGTTAATTGGCTATTGGCAAGAGGGCCATAACAATACAGACAAATACGATTCTAACTTAAAATCTACGATGGATTTTGCCATGCAAAAGCAAATCGTCGAAGCTTTAAATGAAGATGAATCTTGGGATAAAGGCCTCGTGAAAATTTATGAAGGCTTATCCAATGATTTTGCATACACGTCGCCAAAAGATATTATGGCATTTTTAGACAATCATGATAAAAGTCGCGTTTATACAGAATTTAAAGGCGATTTAACCAATTCCAAAATGGCTTTGAGTTATTTATTGGTGTTGCCGAGAATTCCACAGATTTATTATGGTACCGAAATTTTAATGGAGGATTTTGATAATCCAGGTGACCATGGACTTATCCGAACAGATTTTCCAGGCGGTTGGCAAGGTGATACGGTAAATGCATTTTCGGGTGAAGGTTTAACAGCAGATCAAAAAGAAATGCAATCGTATCTCAAAACCATCTTGAATTACAGAAAAACAAGCGAAGCCATTCACGACGGAAAAACCATGCATTTTGCACCACAAGATGGTGTTTATGTTTTAGCACGAATGTCAGAAAACGAAACCATTGTTCATATTATCAATAAAAACGAGAATCCAATTGAATTAGAGGTATCTCGATTTGAAGAATTAGGATTAAAAGGAAAATTATTGAAAAATATCGTTTCTGAAGCACAACTAAAATGGGATACGACTTTAATGTTAAACGAAAAAGGGAGTCTGATTTTAACGACTAAATTTTAAAAGTTACAGAGACCTAGCAGGTTTTTCAAACCTAGCAGGTCTAAAAGCAACATCTATGAAACACCTTATTTACATATGCACCTTTCTGGTTTTGTTATCATGTAAAAATGAAACACAACCAATACAAGAAAATATTAAAGTTGAAACCAATCAACCTGAGGTTAAGTTTCAAGCTTTAAAAACGGCTCAATTGTATAAGGGTGAAATTCATCGTACAGACAGCTTTCCGTCAAAATATATTCAAGCAAGACCAGTAGACATCTGGTTACCTCAGGACTATTCAAAAGATAAAAAATACGCAGTGTTATATATGCACGACGGTCAAAATTTATTTGATTCTACCACCACATGGAACAAACAAGAATGGAAAGTAGATGAATGGGCATCAAAATTAGTAGATGAAGAAAAAGTAAAAGATTTTATTGTAGTCGGAATTCACAATATTCCAGAAATCCGTTGGCAAGATTTATTTCCGCAAAAAGCAATGGATTTTATGAATATTAAGGTTAAAGATTCTTTAATGGCATTAGCTAAAAAGAACAATTTTAATAGTGATTTTAAAGGAGATAACTATTTAAAATTTGTAGTTGAAGAATTAAAACCTAGTATTGATAAAAATTATTCGGTCGAAACAAATCGCGAACACACATTTATAATGGGTTCAAGCATGGGAGGTTTAATGTCTATGTATGCGATTTCAGAATATCCAGAAGTTTTTGGTGGCGCAGCAGGTTTATCAACACATTGGGTTGGTGCAATGCCAATGCCAAATAACCCATATCCAGAAGCCATTTTTAAGTATATGGAAGCCAATTTACCAACAGCAGGAGACCATAAATTGTATTTTGATTATGGTAATAAAACTCTAGACGAGCATTATCCGCAATACGCAACAAGAGTCGATGATATCCTAAAATCAAAAGGATATTCTGATACCGACTTTAAGAATCTATATTTTGAAGGTACAGACCATTCAGAAAGTTCATGGAACAAACGATTAAATGTACCTTTAGAATTTTTATTAAAAGTAAAAAATGATAAAAAAAACAGACCTGATGTTGGCTTTTAATAGACCTAGCAGGTTTTTAAAACCTTGCAGGTGGTATTTTTAATTTAAGGTTGCTAGCTGATTGTAAGTCACTTGGCGAAGGCGAAGTGAGTCGAAGTCAAAACCTTGTTGGTATTGAATTAAATATTTCTAGACCTCACAGGTTTTAAAAACGGTGAGGTCTCAATAAACAAAATATGAAAAACATAATTTTATTTATCGTTACCCTCTTTTCATCCGGTTTTACGCATGCTCAAAATTCAACTCGAGTTTTTCAAAGTGCTGTAAAACAAGGCTTAGATTTAAAAATTGAAGTCAATGATGGTTACTATATTTTTAAACCATTTTCTGCAAATATTATTGAAACTACGTTTGTTCCAAAAGGTGAGTATCTAAAAGCAACTTCTCATGCTGTAGTCGCAAAACCCTACAACTCGTATTTTGAAATGACTGATAATGGTAACGAGGTCGTGTTAAAAACCAAAGGACTTTACGTTACCATTACTAAAAAGCCATTTAAAATTTCGTACCATTATAAAGATAAATTTATCATTTCAGAAAAAGAAGGCTATGTTAAAAATGACAGTCTCGAAACCATACAGTTCCATTTAGAAAAAGATGAAATTTTATATGGAGGAGGCGCAAGAGCTTTAGGAATGAACCGTCGTGGCAATCGATTAGAATTGTACAACAAAGCACATTATGGTTACGAAACCCGAAGCGAACTAATGAACTATACTATGCCAATCGTAGTATCGTCAAAACAATATCTCGTACATTTTGATAATGCACCAATTGGCTTCCTAGATTTAGATAGTAAAGGCGATAATACCTTAACCTATGAAACCATTTCGGGTAGAAAAACCTATCAAGTTATTGTAGGCGATTCTTGGTTAGATATGATTGATAATTATACCGATTTAACAGGGAAACAACCACTATTGCCGCGTTGGGCTTTGGGTAACTTTTCAAGCCGATTTGGCTACCATTCACAGCGAGAGGTAGAAATGACGATTAAAAAATTTAAAGACGAAAAAATCCCAGTCGATGCCATTATTTTAGATTTGTATTGGTTTGGAAAAGAACTTAAAGGCACCATGGGAAATTTGGAAGTGTTCCGAGAAGCATTTCCCGATTTTGAAGGCATGGTAAAACGTCTCAAAGATAAAGGTGTCAAAACCATAACGATTACAGAACCGTTTATTTTAACCACATCTAAAAAGTGGAATGAAGCGGTTGAGAAAAGAATTTTGGCAAAGGATTCTGTCGGAAAACCAGCAACCTACGATTTCTATTTTGGTAACACAGGCCTCATCGATATCTACAATCCTGATGGCGAAAAATGGTTTTGGAACATTTATAAAGGATTAGCCAATAAAGGAGTCGCAGGAGTTTGGGGAGATTTAGGCGAACCAGAAGTGCATCCAGAATGGGTGGAGCACAAAGCTGGAAGCGCAAACGAAGTGCATAATATTTATGGTCACGATTGGGCAAGATTGGTTTTTGAAGGTTATGAGCGTGATTTCCCAAACACAAGGCCATTCATTTTAATGCGAGCAGGCTACTCTGGCTCGCAACGTTACGGAATGATTCCTTGGTCTGGCGACGTTAATAGAACTTGGGGAGGCTTACAAAGTCAGCCCGAAATTGCACTACAAATGGGTATGCAAGGTTTAGCTTATATGCATAGTGATTTAGGTGGTTTTGCAGGTGCCAATTTAGATGACGAATTGTATGCGCGTTGGTTACAATACGGAGTATTTAACCCAATTTACAGACCACACGCACAAGAAGATGTGCCGAGTGAACCTGTTTTTAGAAGCGAAAAAGCGAAAGCACTTGCCAAAGAAGCCATAGAATTACGCTACAAATTATTACCATACAATTACAATTTAGTTTACGAGAATAACCAATTCGGTAAACCTTTAATGCGACCTTTATTTTTTGAAGAACCCAATAATTCAGACTTGTTCGATTATTCAAAAACCTATTTATGGGGAAATGATTTTTTAGTGTCGCCAGTTTTGGAAGCAGGTAAAAAAGAACAAGACGTGTACTTTCCAAAAGATAATGTTTGGTTCAATTATTACACAGATGAAAAAGTAACAGGTGGACAAACAAAAACCGTAACTTTAAAAGAAAACGCCATACCAACCTATGTGAGAGCAGGTGCTTTTATTCCAAATACCAATAGCATCCAAACTACAGAAATCTATGATGACAGGGTTTATAAAATTGATTATTATCACGATGCTTCCGTTTTAAGCAGTAGCAGATCAGTTTACACGGACGACGGTAAATCTGCAAATGCTATTGCCGATAAAAACTATGAAATCCTAAATTTTGAAATGGAAACAAAAGGCTCTGTTTTAGAGTTTCAAATTTCTGATGACATAGGAAAAAATTACAGTTCAAAATCACGGATATTTTATTTAACTATTCATGGCTTAGAAAAAAAACCAAAGCGTATTATGGTGGGTCGTAATTCTGATTTTGATTGGTCCGAAACTACAAAAACAGCCAGAATTCCTGTAGAACGAAACTCAGAAGAAACTTCAATTATTACGGTTAAACTTAAAAAATAATCCAAATGAAAACCATTAAAAAGATAACAGCACTATTAATCGTATTAGGTGTTTTTGGATGTAAAAACGAACCTAAAGAAACAGTCACTGAGCGCAGTGGAAGTGAAGAAATAAAAAAAGAAATGAAGAAAAAAGAAGTCGTTTACCAAGTATTTACACGTTTATTCGGAAATACCAATACCACAAATAAACCTTGGGGAACTTTAGAAGAAAATGGAGTAGGAAAATTTAATGACTTCACAGCTCAAGCCTTAAATGAAATCAAAAATTTAGGAGTCACACATATTTGGTACACAGGTGTGCCGCATCACGATGTGATTACAGATTACACAAAATATGGCATTTCTAACGACGATCCAGATATTGTAAAAGGTCGTGCAGGTTCACCCTATGCGGTTAAAGATTATTATAATGTGAATCCGGATTTAGCCGTAAATGTGGAAAACCGATTAGAAGAATTTGAAGCTTTAATAGAACGGTCTCACAAAGCAGGTTTAAAAGTGATCATTGATATTGTACCAAATCACGTGGCACGAAATTATCAAAGTTTAACCAATCCTGAAGGCACAACAGATTTTGGAGCAGAAGATGATAAGACCAAAACTTATGACGTTAATAATAACTTTTATTACAATCCAAATGAAGCGTTTAGAGTACCAGAATGGAAAAACGGTTACCAGCCTTTAGGTGGCGAAAAGCATCCACTTGCAGATAGTAAGTTTGAAGAAATTCCCGCAAAATGGACAGGAAACGGGTCAAGAGCATCACAACCAGATGTTAACGATTGGTACGAAACGGTAAAAGTGAATTACGGAGTAAGTCCTGATGGTAAAAAAGATTTTAACGATTTGCCAGCAGGTTTTGAGAACGAAGATTATAAAAAACACTTCGACTTCTGGAAAGATAAAACCGTACCAAGTTCATGGGTAAAATTTAAAGACATTGCCTTGTATTGGACGGCAAAAGGAGTCGACGGTTTCCGTTACGATATGGCTGAGATGGTACCTGTAGAATTTTGGAGTTATATGAATTCGCACGTAAAAATGAAAAATCCCAATGCCTTCTTATTGGCTGAGGTGTACAATCCGAGTTTGTACAGAGACTACATCAAAAGAGGGAAAATGGATTATCTGTACGACAAAGTTCAGTTGTATGATACGTTGAAACACGTGATGCAAGGTCACGGAAAAACAGACCATATTCCACTAATTTTAGATGATTTAAGAGATATTGAACATCACATGCTTCACTTCCTAGAAAACCACGATGAGCAACGTATTGCTAGTCCTGATTTTGCTGGTAGTGCAGAAAAGGGAAAACCAGCGATGGTAATTTCTGCAACATCATCAACGGCACCAACGATGGTTTATTTCGGACAAGAATTTGGAGAATCTGGTGCCGAAGACTTAGGTTTCGGTGATCCAACAAGAACGTCTATTTTCGATTATGGTTCAGTACCAAGTTATGTGCGTTGGGTAAACGATAAAAAGTTTGATGGAGGGCAATCCACAGAAGAAGAAAAAAACCTTCGTGATTTTTACAAACGCTTACTAAATTTCACCATTAACAGTTCGGCTTTGATGGGAGACTATCAAGATATTCAGATTTACAACCATCAAAATACAGAATGGTATAATGATAAAGTCTTGTCTTTTGTGCGTTGGAGCGATGATGAAAAATTAATTATCATTTCAAATTTTAATGCAGAAAACACCTATGGCTTTGAATTACAATTACCTGAAGATTTAGTTCAAAAATTAAAACTTCAAGATGGAGAGTACGACGTAAAAGACCAATTGTATACGACTTATACGTCAACTTTAAAAGTAGAAAATGGTAAAGCACAAGTGAGAATTGACATAAAACCCTTAGAATCCTTTATTTTAAAAATTGAAAAATAATGGATTGTTTTCCTGCAAGGTTTCACTTTGTAGGTATAAAATGATTAATTAGATAAAAGTTAGTCTATCCTGCAAGGTTTCAAAAACCTTGTAGGTATAAATAAGAACATCATAAACTAAGACCTACGAGGTTTTCAAAACCTAGTAGGTCTCAACAAACCAAACCTCAAAAATGGGTCGCTGAGCGAAGTCGAAGCGAGTCGATTTACAAAAAGATAGCTCAAACCTCAAAGGTTTTTGAAACCTTTGAGGTTTATAAAACAGAACGTAACTCATGAAAACAAAACGTCTCTTCATTCTAATTTCAGTTATATGCGCTTTTTCAGCATGCAAAAACAATTCAAACCCATCAAAAGAGACAATTGAAAATTCAGAACTTTCAACTTCAAACCCACACCAACCTCAATCTTACGTAAAACTAACACATCCAGAATGGAGTAAAAATGCTTCAATCTACCAATTAAACACTAGACAATTCAGCGAAGAAGCCACCTTTAAATCAGCTCAAAAACAATTGCCAAGACTTAAAGATTTAGGAGTCGATATTATTTGGTTGATGCCAATTCACACGATTGGAGAAAAAAACCGAAAAGGCAGCTTAGGAAGTCCATATTCGGTAAAAGATTATTACAGTGTCAATCCTGAATTCGGATCACTTCAAGATTTAAAAGATTTTGTAGCTGCAGCGCACGAGCAAGACATGTATGTGATTTTAGATTGGGTAGCGAATCATACGGCTTGGGACAATGAATTAGTAACGAAACATCTAGATTTGTACGATAAAGATTACAAAGGCGATTTTCGTCCAACACCTTGGTGGGATTGGAGCGATATTATCGACTTAAATTTCAACCAACCTGAAGTTAGAAAATACATGACCAAAGCTTTAAAATTTTGGGTAAAGGAAGCCAATATCGATGGTTACAGATGCGATGTCGCAGGAATGGTGCCATTAGAATTTTGGAATAACGTCAGAAAAGAATTAGACGACATCAAACCCGTTTTTATGTTGGCCGAATGGGAATCTAGAGATTTACACGCAGAAGCTTTTGATATGACCTATGCTTGGAGCTGGAATGAAGCCGTCCATAATATTTGTATGGGAAAGGCAGATGTAAATAAACTTTATATCTACTATTCATGGAACGAAAGCGCATTTCCAGAGAATAGTATGCGCATGACCTTTGTAAGCAATCACGATAAAAATGCTTGGGAAGGCACGATGTACGAACAATTTGGAGATGGTTTGGAAGCTGCCATCGCTTTGTCTGTTATTGGAGAAGGCATGCCCTTAATCTACAACGGACAAGAAGCAGGTAACGCAAAACGATTAGAGTTTTTTGAAAAAGATGCCATTAAATGGCAACAACATCCTATTGGTGATTTGTACAAAAAGCTCTTCACATTAATGAAAAAAAATACCGCATTATGGCATGCCAAATGGGGAAGTCACATGATTAAAGTGCCAAATAATTATGAAAGTGAGGTGTTCAGTTTTGTGCGTCAGAATGAAAATGATAAGGTATTTGCTGTTTTTAATTTTTCAGATAAAAGTAAGTCTGTCACTTTTAAAGAAGCACTTAATCAAGGAGTTTACAAAGACTTTAGCACAGATGAAACAATCACATTACACAATGCGACGCTTCTAAATTTAGAACCATGGAGCTATAAAATATATATTCAACCATAAAAGAATACACAATTAAGATGAAAAAAATAATCCCATTAATTTGCCTAAGTTTTATGATTTTAAGTTGTAAAAATCAATCCAAGTCAGAAAATAGTAATGCCACTGCAATTGAACCTTCTATGACGGAGGCACCTTTCGTTTGGGAAGCTGCCAACATCTATTTTTTATTAACCGACCGTTTCAATAATGGAGACCCTTCTAACGATATTAATTTTGATAGAACCAAAACAACCGCAAAATTAAGAGGATTTGAAGGTGGCGATATTAAAGGCATCACCCAAAAAGTAAAAGAAGGTTATTTTACAGATTTAGGCATCAATGCCATTTGGATGACACCAATTGTAGAGCAAATTCATGGAGGTACAGATGAAGGTACTGGTGTAACCTATGGTTTTCATGGCTATTGGACGAAGGATTGGACAAAAATTGACCCAAACTTCGGAACAACAGAAGACTTACAAGAGTTGGTAAAAGAAGCGCATGCTAAAGGTATCAGAATAGTGCTCGATGCAGTAATCAATCATACAGGTCCAGTAACTGAAAAAGACCCAGTTTGGCCAGACAGTTGGGTGCGCACAGGACCACAATGTACCTATGATAATTACGAAAACACTGTGACCTGTACTTTAGTGGCCAATCTTCCAGATATTAGAACAGAAAGCAATGAGAATGTCGAATTACCACCTCAATTAGTCGAAAAATGGAAAGCAGAAGGCCGATACGAGCAAGAAATAAAAGAACTCGACGCCTTTTTTGAGCGCACAGGTCATCCAAGAGCACCACGTTTTTATATTATAAAATGGTTAACAGATTACATTACTGAGTTTGGGGTAGATGGTTACAGAGCAGATACGGTAAAACATACCGAAGCCTATGTTTGGGAAGAATTTAAAGCCGAATGTGATTATGCATTTGCACAATACAAAAAGAATAATTCGGAGAAAGTTTTAGACGATAATGATTTCTATTTAGTTGGAGAAGTCTATAATTACGGAGTAAGCTCAGGACAAGCGTTCGATTTTGGAGATAAAAAAGTCAATTATTTTGATCCACCAAGTTTTCAAAGTCTCATTAATTTTGAATTTAAATGGAACTCTAAAGAAATGGGTTATGAGGATTTATTTAAGCACTACGATAAAATATTAACAGGTGATTTAGAAGATTTTGGAACTCTAAATTATTTAAGTTCTCACGACGATGGAAGCCCTTTTGATGCTTTAAGAAAAAAGCCTTTTGAAACGGCTAACAAACTACTATTATCACCAGGAACTTCCCAAGTGTATTATGGAGATGAATCTGCAAGAACACTTGCTGTACCTGGTACAGAGGGTGATGCAAAATTACGCTCGGTGATGAACTGGGATTCTATAGCAAAACGACCAAGAACAAAAGAAGTATTAAGTCATTGGCAGAAATTAGGTCAATTTAGAGCGAATCATCCTGCGGTTGGAGCAGGCATGCATCAAATAATTACGGAATCCCCTTATTACTTCTACCGAAGTTATCAAAAAGGAGATTATAAAGATTTAGTGGTGGTTGGATTAGACCTTGAAAAAGGCGATAAGATTGTGGATGTCTCTAAGATTTTTAAAGATGGTGACACATTATATGATGCTTATTCTAATCAAACAGCAGAAGTTAAAAACGGAACAGTAACTATTAAATCACAGTTTGACGTGGTTTTGTTGGAAAAGAAGTAACGATCTAAAGACCTCAAAGGTCTTGTGCCGAGCTCGTTTCGGTATCTACCTTTGAGGTCTAGATTCAAATATCCTGCAAGGCATGTACTGAACTTGATTCAGTATCTAACCTCATAGGTGTAAAATGAAAATTAGAAACAGTTAAATTGTAAATCGCTTTTGAGGTTTCAAAAATTGAGTAGGTGTGTGTTATTTAATATCCTGTAAGGTTTTGCAAACCTGACAGGTATGAAAAGTCAAATTATGAAAACAAAATTAGTAATCATAGCAATCGCACTAACACTATTTACGTGTAAGTCATCAGAATTGAGCGTTACAGAAATTATAACGTCACCAAACGAAAAGATTGAAGTTAATTTTAGTCTCGACACTGAAGGTCGTCCATATTATTCGGTTAAATTCAACAATAAAACGATTGTTGATACCTCTTATTTAGGTTTCGAATTTAAGGATATTCCTGAATTCAATAAAAACTTTAGCGTCAAGACTACAAACGTTTCAGACTTTAACGACACATGGCAAATGCCTTGGGGAGAACAATTAGATGTAATCAATCATTACAACGAATTAAAAATTGAACTCGAAGAAACAACGGATGAAGCACGCTTATTAAACATCATTTTCAAAGTTTACAATGATGGCATTGGATTCCGATATGAATTTCCAGAACAAACGAACTTAAAAGGAGAGGTTTTTATAACCGAAGAACATACTGAATTCAACCTCACAGAAGATTACAAAACCTTTTGGATTCCTGGAGATTGGGATATCTATGAACATTTGTATAGCACTACAAAACTTTCAGAAGTTGACGCTTTAACATATGCGAATCATACCAATTTAGCACAAACCTATATTCCGGAAAATGCCGTAAATACACCAGTCACTATGGTTGGTAAAGATGGTATCCATTTAAGTTTTCATGAGGCAGCATTAGTCGATTATTCTGGAATGACCTTAAAAGTGGATACTGAAAATCTCAATCTAAAAAGTAATCTCGTTGGTTCTAAAAACACCGATTATAAAGTAAAACGTACCATGCCTTTCAACACACCTTGGCGAACGATTCAAATTACGGATAATGCACCAGATTTAATTACATCGAATCTGATAGTGAATTTGAACGAACCCAATAAACTAGGAGACGTCTCATGGTTCAAACCCATGAAATATACAGGTGTTTGGTGGGAAATGCATTTAGGAAAATCCTCTTGGGATTATGGAATGACTCAAGATATGAATACGTGGACAGATCATGGAAAATCTAATGGAACACACGGTGCAACCACTGAAAATGTAAAACGTTTTATAGATTTTTCAGCTAAGAATAATATTGGAGGCGTTTTAGTAGAAGGTTGGAATACAGGTTGGGAACATTGGATTGGTTTTGAAGACCGAGAAGGCGTTTTCGATTTTGTAACCCCTTATCCAGATTACGATATAGACGAAGTGGTACGTTATGGCAAAGAAAAAGGTGTTACTATTATTATGCATCATGAAACCTCTGCGGCAACTGAAACCTACACTAAACAACAAGACACGGCTTTTGCTTTAATGCAGAAACATGGTATGCATGCCGTTAAAACAGGTTATGTTGGTAAAATTCTACCAAAGGGCGAATACCATCATGGGCAATACATGGTCAATCATTATAATAATACGGTGATTAAAGCGGCAAAATACCAAGTTGCTATTAACGCACATGAACCTATAAAAGCTACAGGTTTAAGACGTACCTATCCTAACACCATTTCGCGAGAAGGTTTGCGTGGACAAGAATTTAATGCTTGGGCAAGCGATGGTGGCAATCCGCCAGAGCATTTACCTATCGTAGCTTTTACAAGAATGCTTGCTGGGCCAATAGATTTTACACCAGGTATTTTCAATATTAAATTCGATGCATACAAAAAAGACAATCAGGTCAATACAACGCTTGCACAGCAATTAGCATTGTATGTGGTGATTTATAGTCCTGTGCAAATGGCAGCCGATTTGGTAGAACATTATGAAGCTAACCCGAAACCTTTGCAGTTTATCAGAGATGTTGGTGTAGATTGGGAAAAAACTTTAGTTTTAAACGGTGAAGTAGGTGATTATGTGACCATTGCCAGAAAAGAGCGTCTTACTGAAGATTGGTTTGTGGGTGGCATAACTGATGAAAATTCGTTATCTTTAGATTTAGATTTTAGCTTTTTAGATGAGAATCACATCTATGAAGCCATAATTTATAAAGATGGTGACAACGCACATTGGAATGATAATCCTTTGGATTTAATCATAGAAAAAATAGACATAAATAATAAAACTAAACTAACTATAAAATTAGCTGAAGGTGGAGGTTTTGCCATCAGTTTAAAAAAGAAACAATAATTTAATTTTACTCGTTATGAAAAATTTAATTTTAATAATAGTATTAGCATTTTGTTTTAATTCTACTTATGCTCAAGTAGGAATAGGTACAAATAACCCTCAAAGTACTTTGGATATCAATGGAAACCTTTCTGTAAAACATTTAAGTATAACGGGTTCAGCAACACCAACCTTAATAGAGGATGGTGTTTATATATCAATTACTACGACTGGTGCAGGTCAAGTATTTCGCTTGCCGGATGCCTCATTATTCCCGGGTAGAATCTATATATTAAGGAATGTAAGTAACGTAGATGATGCTATAATAAGTAGTATAGGAGCAGGTATTGAGTTTTTTGCAGGAAACAACAGTACAGCAGGCACAACTACAGTTGATCTCGCAGGTGCTAACATTACTACCAAAACATTAATTTTTATTAGTGATGGTTCTAACTGGACTTATGGTCATTTAGGGTTTTAGATTTTTTTAGGGACTTAAATGACGTTGAATCACGTAAGCTATGCTAAAATAAAACGACTATCTATATTATTCGTAACTTGCTTTAATCAAATTAGATAATTTTGGATATTAACGATAACATAGAATCCCCTTTTACATTAAAAGTCAGTTTCAATAAACTTTTAAGTCAGTACGAAAATTTAATTCAAGCTGATAACGATTTTATTGCCTCTAATGCAAGACGTGTACTTAAAATTGTAGAAGAGCATCCTGTTTTAAGAGACGGTTTCAGTGATACTAAATTATTTAAAACGTATGAAAAGGAAATAGAAGGCATTCTTCAAGATGCGTTTAGTCCTATTCTAACCAAGAACGAGATTAAAACAGCATCGATACCATTTCATAATTTTATCTTCAATTCCTCAGAACGATTTAAGTCTATTATTGAAATCGCTGGTAAAGATTTTGAATTACAGATTAAAAACATGCCAGAGGATCAGACGTATATCATCGCATGTACCATAATTCTTAATTTTTGCTACGGCTATGATTTAAATTTTAAGCGTCCATTTCTTTACGAAATTCCAGATGCCAATGGAATTATGCATTATTATAAGATTCTATATAATGCAGATTTTACTGAGATCATCCCAAGTGCAGATGCTCCAAAAATAACAAGAGAAGATTATGATGAACTACTAGATAACTTTGAAAATATTGAACTTTGGAAAGCGAAGTTTCCACCTAACAGCTATACGTTTAAAGGCTTTGTAATTTCTAATATTTTTGATGTTACAGACGATCAGTCTATTTCAAATATTAAATCGTCATTAATAGGCGAAGACAAGCGGAAAAATGAAAGTTTTATGGAAGATTTTCATAAAATTTTCCGTTCACTTTTAGGATTAAACGACGTTAAAGTTGGCTTTTCAATTTATAACGAAGAAGAAGATACCTTTGAGCATGTCTACGGTGTAGGTATGGATAGTTATTTATTAAATAAACAGAAGACTTTGAAGTGTTCTGAAGCCATGTGCAGTTGGTCTTATCAAACATTATTGAAAGAAAAGAAGTTCTACGCGGTGTCTGACGTCGATAAATTTTTTAAGCTATCAGAAGGTAAAGCACCTCAGTATAAAACCTTAAAAGATCAAGGTGTTAAAAGTGCTATTTTGGCACCTATTGCCAATGAAGATGGATTAATGGGGATTTTAGAAATTGTTTCAGAAAAACCTTTTGTCCTTAATAGTATTAATGCGAATAAGTTAGTAGATGTGATGCCTTTTATTGTATCTGCAGTAGAACGTTCTAAAAGTGAAGAAGTCAATTTAATTGAAGCCATTATTCAAAAAGAATGTACCTCTATCCATCCAAGTGTGCATTGGCGATTCGAAAAAGAGGCCAAAAATTTTATTAAAGATCAAATGAGTGGCAATGAGCCGAGCTTTAATAAAATTGCATTCGAGAATATTTATCCACTTTACGGACAAATAGATATTAAAGGCTCTTCCGAAGCTCGAAATACAGCAACGCAACAAGATTTGACTTTACAACTCAAAACGGTTCAGGGCATTTTAAAAGAAGCGTCAGAATTAGAGCAGTTACCAATTTATGAGCAATATATATATCAAATCACTGATTTTTTAGAAGGTTTAGATTCAAATTTTCAAGTCGATAGTGAACAACAAATAGCAAGTTTTATTAAAGATGACATAGAGCCTGTTTTAAAACATTTGTACACTACAGACGAATTGAAAGCAGGAATTGATCATTATTTTAATCAAATTGATGCTGTTGTAGATGTCTTATACCATCATAGAAAACATTATGATGACACCATTGCTTTAATTAATAAAGAAATGGCTGCGCTGTTAGACCAGAAACAAGTAGAAGCGCAATTGATGTATCCACATTATTTTGAACGTTTTAAAACAGATGGTGTTGAGCACAACATGTATATAGGCGAATCTATTACTAAAGAAGATAGTTTTAATCCTATTTACCTTTATAATTTAAGATTATGGCAGTTGCAAGTCATGGTAGAAATGGAAAACGCGTATTATCAAATGCAGTCAGATTTTCCAGTGGCTTTGGATGTCGCTTCCATGATATTAGTATTTAACCAACCATTGTCCATTAGTTTTAGAATGGATGAAAAGCAATTTGATGTCGATGGCACTTACAATGCGCGTTACGAGATAGTAAAAAAACGCGTAGATAAAGCCTTCATTAAAGGTACAACAGAACGCGTAACACAAAAAGGTAAAATCAGTATTGTGTATTCACAAAAAGAAGACGAACGAGAGTATTTAAGATACGTTAAGTTTTTACAATCTAAACGCTATTTAGATGATGATGTAGAAATCGTTGAGCTTCAAGATCTTCAAGCTGTTACTGGCTTAAAAGCTATCAGAGTGAGTGTGCTCTATCATAAAGATAAAGATGATAAGGCGTTTTATACTTATGATGATTTAATGAAAGAAATCAAGGCGTAAAATTGATGTTTTGCCTTTATAACATCGCTGTAGTCGCTATTTCTGAACCAGAAAACTGAAATGCAATGGCAAAAGCAATAACACTTACAATAATACCAACGGCAAATACAGTATACGTGAGCCTGAGTAAATTGTACTTTCTATTTAAGACAAGCCCTAAAAAATATAAATCTTTAGTAAGTGAACTATAGAGGTAATCTTTGTCTTGCATCATTTCTTTCATAGCCCATTCAAATTCATCAAGTTTCATTTTATGGAAATTTCCAAAGAATAAAAGATTCACTTTTTTGTTAGAGACATCTTCCTTCGTGAATTTACCACCAGTTACATTTGGTCTTGTCGCTAGTACTGATAAGATGATTGAAACTACCGTAGATAAGGCAAATATAGCTGTTGGCCATATTAAATAACCATTAGATGGATTATCGAGTTTAGAAACTAAATTAGATAAAACCAAAGAGATAATAATGGCATTTACAGATAATAGAATATTGGCTTTAGTATCCGCTATATCACTTAAAGTAATATGATTACGAAGTGCCACTCTAAACATGGTTTCAATACCACGATCTGGTAAGTCTAATTTGTCTTTTTTAAATTTTAATTCTGCTTTTTTCTGTTTTAGCTTTTCTGTGTTTTCTTTAATCTTGTTCTGGTTTTGTAAAAGATTCGCTAAATTTTTTCCTTTACGACTTTCCCATTTTTTTGTAGCAAGATCTGTATTAAAAGAATGGTTAGTTAAAAAAATAATATTCTCTTGTATCCAATCTGTTTTCGATATGGTCTTGCCTATGGTTAATTCCCATTCTTTCCGCAATAAGCTGGCGTAATCTTCATAATTTTTGCTAGATAAATGGGCACAATCGGCATCTTTTATATAACCTTCAATCTTAGTTGTAGGTTTATAATTCATTTGCGTTGCCATTATGAGTTTAGAAACCCCTTTTATAGTATCTTCTGAAACATTTTGCGCTGTTAAGAACTTGGAAGCAATTTTTACACTTTCTTTTTCATGACCTTCAATTGTTTTTGTAAATCCCGTGTCATGAAACCATGCAGCAATTAAAAGGTGTTGTTTTTCCGTATCACTTAAAGAGCTTTCTTCTGTAAGTTCTTTTATCTTGCCAACCACACGTTGCGTATGTGCAAGGTTATGATAAACGAAAGTTGCATCTAAATTATCATTCAAATATGATATAACGTACTTCTCTGCTTCAATTATTATATTCTCCATATACTAAAATGTGAGCCTAATTTAAGAATTATTTATAACCTTTTCAATTACTAAAGTAGTAACTTAGCTAAAGTTGATTGTCTTTGCAATGTAATCAAAACTATAACGACGATTGTTTAGACGAAATTCATATCGAATAATTACCAAGAGCACGTATTAATAAACGTTCTATTTACCCAAAACAGAAAGCAGCCTTCAATGCAATTAAAAATAAGCAACACCTTTAATACCGAATTACCATCAGATACTCATACTGAAAACTCAAGACGCCAAGTTTTTGAAGCCACACATTCGTATGTAACTCCAAAAGTGCCTTCCAATCCAAAATTAATTCATGCTTCTGCAGCAATGTTAGAAGCTATTGGGTTGAATGAAAAAGACAGCCATTCAAAAGCATTTTTAGACATCTTTTCGGGTTCAAAAATTTATCCTAAAACAAAACCGTATGCCATGGCTTATGCAGGCCATCAGTTTGGCAATTGGGCTGGTCAACTAGGCGATGGTAGAGCTATTAACTTGTTTGAAGTGGAGCACAATAAAAAACGTTGGGCCATACAACTCAAAGGATCTGGAGCCACTCCATATTCTAGACAAGGCGATGGATTTGCAGTGTTACGATCTTCCATTCGTGAATATTTATGCAGCGAAGCCATGTTTCATTTGGGAGTGCCTACCACAAGAGCGTTGAGTTTAATGTTGTCTGGTGATGATGTGTTGCGAGATATGCTCTATGATGGTAATGCCGATTATGAAAAAGGAGCTATTGTGAGCAGATTAGCTCCAACATTTATTCGTTTTGGTAATTTTGAATTGTTCGCAGCCAGAAACGACACAAAAAATTTAAAAAAGCTTACTGACTATACCATCAAGCATTTTTATCCTGAACTCGGGAAACCTTCAAAAGAAACTTACATCAAGTTTTTTGCAGCCGTTGCTAACCGAACACTAGACATGATTATCCATTGGCAACGTGTCGGTTTTGTGCATGGCGTTATGAATACAGATAATATGTCTATCCTCGGATTAACTATTGATTATGGACCTTATGGCTGGTTAGAAGATTTCGATTTTGGATGGACACCAAACACAACTGATAAACAAAATAAGCGCTACCGTTTTGGCAATCAACCCAACATCGGACTATGGAATTTACTACAACTCGCCAATGCTTTATATACTTTAGTTGATGAAGCCGAACCGTTTGAAACTGTTTTGAACCAGTATCAAACTGATTTTGAAACGAAGTCTTTACAGATGATGCGTTCTAAATTAGGACTGCAAATTGAAGCTGCAAGTGATGCCAAATTAATGTCAGATTTACAAGACTGTTTAACACGACACGAAACTGATATGACCATGTTTTTCAGACTATTGTCAAATTATAAAAAAGGGTTTCCTGAAGCGGGATTAGAACACGTCCATAAAGCCATTTACAAACCAGAACAGCAAAAATATGAAATTAAAGCGCAATGGAAAGTTTGGTTTAAAATTTACGACCAACGACTAGAAAAGGAATTGCTATCAGATGCTGACCGCAAAGATAAAATGAATAAAGTCAACCCAAAATACGTGTTAAGAAATTACATGGCACAATTGGCAATTGACGATGCAGACAAAGGCGATTACAAATTAATAGATGAACTATTTGAACTATTAAAACAACCTTACCAAGAACAACCAGAAAACGGAAAATGGTTTACCAAACGACCAGAATGGGCACGACATAAAGTAGGTTGTTCAATGTTAAGTTGTAGTTCTTAAATTCAGACCTCAATCAGACCTAGCAGGTTTTTAAAACCTAGCAGGTCTTTAAACGAAATAATAAAATATAAATCGGACGAAAAACACTCCTAAAGTCCTCTCAAGTGGACAGTCCGCTGAGATGAATTGGACTATTGTCCCCTTGAGGGGACTTTAGGGTTGTAAAGCTAAACTAACAGTTCCTACAAGGTTTAAAAAAAACCATATAGGTCTATAAAAATAACAAACATGAAAGCAATTTGGAATAACAAAGTCATCGCAGAGAGTAGCGATACAGTCGTCATAGAAAACAACCATTATTTTCCGCATGAGAGTATCAAAAAGGAATTTTTTAAATCTAGCGAATTACATTCCGTATGTCCTTGGAAAGGCACTGCATCTTATTACACATTAGAAGTCGACGGCAAAGAAAATAAAGATGCAGCATGGTTTTATCCTGAAGTTTCAGAATTAGCAAAGGGCATAAAAAATCGTGTCGCATTCTGGCGAGGAGTTAGAGTTGAGGAATAAAATGATGGTTTAATAAAATCTATTTGAATCCGAAATTTCCTGTCAGGTTTTACCAACCTGACAGGTATGAAATAAAAAACCACCATGAAAAGCACCAAGCTTAAAATTATAAACAGAAAAGGACTAATGCTAAGCGCAAGTTTAGAATTACCTGCAAACCAAAAACCAAACTACTACGCCATTTTTGCACATTGTTTTACATGTAGTAGTAATCTCAATGCCGTAAAGCATTTAAGTAGAGCATTAACCCAAGATGGATTTGCCGTATTACGATTCGATTTTACAGGATTGGGCAGAAGTGAAGGTGAATTTGCAGAGAGTCATTTTTCAGCCAACGTAGAAGATTTAATAGATGTTCATGGCTATATAACAGAATATTACCAAGCACCAAGTTTATTAGTTGGTCATTCGCTTGGTGGAGCAGCAGTTTTAGTTGCGGCTTCAAAAATTGATGCTGTTAAAGCTGTGGCAACTATTGGTGCACCTGCAACAGTAGATCATGTTACGCATTTATTTTCGCATCAGATTGACGCGATTAAAGATAAAGGTAACATTGAAGTAAATATTGGTGGACGACCATTTGTTATTGATGAAGACTTTGTTTCAGAATTTAGTAAAACAGATCTACCAGCTACCGTAAAAGCACTGCGAAAGCCTTTATTGATTATGCATTCGCCATTCGATAAAATTGTAGGCATTGAAAATGCAGAGCAACTCTATAAAAACGCTTACCATCCTAAAAGTTTTATCACTTTAGATGATGCCGACCATCTGTTATCTCAAGAAAACGATAGTAAATATGTTGGCGATATTATAGGAACTTGGGCAAGACGTTATTTTCCGAAAGAAGAGAACACCATGTTAAGTATTGAAGGGGAACAATTGGTTGGTCATTTGAACATTGTTGAAGATAATTTTACCACGGCAATTCAAACTAAAAATCATAACTTCATTGCAGACGAACCAGCAAGTATTGGTGGAAGCGATTTTGGGCCTTCGCCTTACGAATATCTCAACGCAGCACTTGCCGCATGTACAGTAATGACACTAAAAATGTATGCGGAGAGAAAGCAATGGGATTTACGAGAAGTGTTTGTTTACATTTCACATTCCAGAAAACATAGTGACGATTTACAAATTGAGGTAGATCAACCAAAATATTTAGACCATATCAATAAAAAACTAAAATTTGTTGGTAACTTAGATGCTTCGCAAAAAGAACGTTTAAAAGAGATTGCTTCGCGATGTCCTGTGCATAAAACCATTGAAAGTGAAGTTATTTTTAATACCCAAATTATAAAAGATTAACCCTTGCAAATCACAACATCACATACGGTTACAAAAGAACAGTTTTTAGAAATTCGGCATAAAACGGAAGCCATTTGTAAATCATTAAGTCCAGAAGATACAGCAATTCAACCTACGGATTTTGTGTCGCCACCAAAATGGCATTTAGCGCACACAACTTGGTTTTTTGAGCAGTTTGTGCTTACGGAATACGTTAAAGATTACAAAGTTTTTCATAATGATTATGCGTTTTACTTTAATAGTTACTATAACAACGTTGGTGACCGTGTCATAAGATCTAATCGAGGTTTAATGACAAGACCAAAATTCAGTGAAGTTATAGAATTTAGAACTTATGTTAATTCACATTTAAGTGCATTCATTTCTAAAGGCATCTCCAAAGATATATCCGATATTATTGAAATTGGTTTACAGCACGAGCAGCAGCATCAAGAGTTACTGATATATGATATTAAGTATATTTTTGGACACCAACCTTCGTTTCCAAAGTTAGACTTTGAGATCAGTTTGAAACAAGAAGATGAACATCAAGAATTTGTAAAAATTTCAGAAGGTGTTTATGAAATTGGTCATAATACTGATGACTTTTGCTGGGATAATGAATTAGGAAGACATAAAGTGTACCTTCATGATTATGAAATTTCAAATCGATTGGTCACCAATTCAGAATATCTAGAATTTATAGAAGCTGGTGGTTACAAAGATTTTAATTTGTGGCATGCTGAAGGTTGGGATTTTGTTCAAAATAACAAATTGGAAGCACCAATGTATTGGCACAAAGTCAAAGACAAATGGATGCATTACACACTTAAAGGGTTTAAAGCTATTGAACCTAATTTGCCAGTTAGCCACGTCACATTATACGAAGCTTTCGCTTTTGCACAATGGAAAGGCATGCGACTACCAACTGAATTTGAATGGGAGGTCGCAGCCAATCAATTGAATTACGGACAACTTTGGGAATGGACCAACAGTGCTTATTTACCGTATCCAAACTACAAAAAAGTAGAAGGAGCCTTGGGAGAATATAACGGCAAATTTATGATTAATACTATGGTTTTGAGAGGTGCCTCCGTCGCTACGGGAAACAATCATAGCAGACCAACATACAGAAATTTTTTTCACCCTGAAATGCGTTGGCAATTTTCAGGCATAAGATTAGCAAAATAGATGACAGATACCTTCGCACAAGATGTGCTTAATGGCTTAACAGCCGAAAACAAATACTTATCCTCAAAATACTTTTACGACGATAATGGGAGTCGCATATTTCAAGAAATAATGAATATGCCTGAATATTATCTCACCAATGCTGAGTTCGAAATACTATCCATGCAGTCGAAACAAATTATTGAGGCCTTAAAATTCTCAGGACCTTTTAATATTGTGGAATTAGGCGCAGGAGATGGTTTTAAAACTTTTAAGCTTTTAGAGCATTTAGTAAATCATGATGTAGATTTTCATTACATACCTATTGATATTTCGCAAGAAGCTGTATATATACTGACTAAGAATTTAAAAGAACGTTTGCCTAATTTAAAAGTCCATCCAAAAGTGGGTGATTATTTCGAAATTTTGAAAGACAATCGCACTAGTGATTACCCAAGTTTGTTACTGTTTTTAGGTGGAAATATTGGTAATTACCAAGAAGACCGAGCCAAAGAACTATTGCAATTGTTTCACGATCATATGAAACTTGGCGATAAATTGTTGATTGGTTTCGATATTAAGAAGAATCCAGTCATCATTCATAATGCGTATTACGATAAGCATGGAATTACCAAACGTTTTAACCTAAATCTACTACTAAGAATTAGTAGAGAATTAGAAGCTGATTTTAAGATCGATGATTTCGATTTTTATTGCCATTATAATCCTATTACTGGCGATGTAAAAAGCTACATCGTAAGTCTGAGGAAACAAGCCGTTGAAATTAAAGCTTTAAACACAACAATTCACTTTGATTATAATGAGTTAATTTGGACAGAACTTTCTAAAAAGTACAGTCTCGACGAAATTAGTAACTTAGCAGAAGCCACAAACTTTAAACTGACCACTAATTTTTTGGATTGCAAACATTATTTCACAGATAGCCTCTGGGAAAAGTGATGTTGTAAATTCACCGACCAACCAAAATATTCTGATGAAAATAAGATACCAATACGCTCTAGTTTTAACTTTAATGCTAGTCTGTAATGCTTGTGCGACATTAAAAAAGCAAGCCACAAAAAGTGTAGAAAGCGAACTGCCCACAGATAAAGATATTGAACACACCTTTTACCTTATAGGTGATGCAGGAAATTCTGATTTAGGAGAAAGTTCAAAAGCCATAAAAGCTTTTAAAACTGAACTCGAGAAAGCAGACAAGAACAGTACAGCTATTTTTTTAGGTGATAATATTTATCCAAAAGGACTACCTAAGAAATCAGAAGAAGGTTATGAGTTAGCGAAACATCGTATTACTATTCAAACAGAAGCTGCTCAAAATTTTAAGGGAGAAACTGTTTTTATTCCAGGAAATCACGATTGGTACTCAGGTAGTTCAGGATTAAAAGACCAAGAGAAAATGGTAGAAAAAGCCCTTGGAAAAAACAGCTTTTTGCCAGAAAATGGTTGTCCGATAGATAAAATTCATATTTCAGATGCTATTGAATTAATTATAATAGATACCCACTGGTACATTACTAATTGGAACAATCGTCCAACGATCAACGATGATTGTGAGATAAAGACGAGACATAAATTTTTAGACGAGTTTAGTAGCCTCATAAAAAAGGCAAGAGGGAAAACGACAATTGTCGCCATGCATCATCCTATGTATACAAATGGTTCGCATGGAGGACAATTCAGTTTCGTTAGTCATATGTCTCCATTACCAATTTTAGGAACCCTAAAAAATGTATTGAGAACAACAACAGGCGTTTCACATGCCGATCTTCAAAATCCAATGTATAATGAATTAAAAGGACGTTTAGTAACCATTGCTCAGGAGAATGAAAAAGTAGTTTTTGTTTCGGGTCATGAGCATAGTTTACAGTATTTGGTAGAAGATAATTTGCATCAAATTGTTTCAGGGTCAGGTTCTAAAGTGTCTGCTGTTCGAAATATCGGGAGTGGAAAATTTGGTTATGGAACACCTGGTTATGCTAAACTTATGGTGTATAAAGATGGTTCATCACACGTTACTTTTTATTCTGCAGATGAAGAAAAAGAAGTATTTACAATTGAAGTTTTTGAAGAAAACAAACCATTACAACCAAAAGCTTATGAAGACAACGTATCGTCTCATACGAGTGCTTCTATCTATAGTGAAGATGAGACAGATTTTAGCGGTTTTGGTAAATTTCTTTGGGGAGAGCGCTACAGAAAATACTACAGTACTAAAGTAAAGGCTCCAAATGTTGGCTTAGATACATTATTCGGTGGATTGCAACCTGTTAGAAAAGGTGGTGGAAATCAATCGAAGTCCTTACGGCTAAAAGATAAAAACGGAACGCAATACGTAATGCGTGCCGTAAGAAAACAAGCACTTCAATACTTACAAGCATTTCTTTTTAAAGATCAGTATATAGAAGGTCAATTTGATGACACTGCAACCGAAGATTTAGTTTTAGATGTATTTACAGGATCTCATCCTTATGCACCATTGGTTGTGGGTGATTTGGCAGATGCTATTGGTGTTTATCATACCAATCCTGTATTGTATTATGTACCAAAGCAAGAGCGTTTAGGGTCTTATAATGATGAATTTGGTGATGAACTTTACATGATTGAAGAACACACCTCTGAAGGTCATAGTGATAAAGCAAGTTTTGGTTTTCAGAACAAATTATTATCAACTGATGATATGATGAAAAAAGTCCATAAAGATGAAGATATCGTAGTTGACGAAAAAGCGTATATAAAAGCAAGATTGTTTGATATGTTGATTGGAGATTGGGATAGGCATCAAGACCAATGGAGATGGATTGAGTTTAAAGAAAATGGTAAGAAAGTTTACCGACCAATGCCAAGAGATCGTGATCAGGCATTTTCAATTATGTCAGATGGTTTTCTTTTAGGTGCTGCTGTAAAACTCATACCTGATGCACGTATTCTAAGAAAATATTCTGATGATTTAGAAGACGTTAAAGGTGTGAATATAGAACCCTATCCAATAGATATGGAGATTATTACACAGTCTAGGAAAGATGTTTGGGATGCTCAAGTTAAACATATTCAAGAGAATGTTACAGATGCTGTTATTGAAAAAGCATTTTTAAACATGCCAAAAGAAGTACAAGGACATTCTGTAGAGGCGATAAAAGAAAAGTTAAAGGCGAGACGAGCCAATCTTCAAAAAATTTCTGATCGCTATTATGAATTAGTGAATAAATATGCTGTAATAAAAGGAACCAATAAAGATGATTGGTTCGATATTGAGCGCTTGCCTAATGGTGAAACTAAAGTCACAGCCTATCGGATTAAAGATGGTAAAAAGAAAGATAAGTTTCATGAACGAACGTACAATCGTAAAGAAACACAAGAGATATGGATTTATGCTTTAGACGATGATGATGTTTTTGAGGTTAAAGGAAATGGTGATCATTTGATAAAGTTACGATTAATAGGTGGGCAAAATAACGACACTTACACTATTGAAAACGGAAAGCGCGTGACGTATTATGATTATAAGTCTAAGAAAAGTACGGTTGTAACAAATAAAGGACACAAGAAGTTTACTGATGATTACAAAACCAATGTCTATGATTATAAAAAATTAAAAAATAACATGACTCAAATTTTACCAAGTTTAGGGTCGAATCCAGACGATGGTTTTAGAATTGGAGCTAGTGCTATTTTTACTAATTATGGTTTTGAACGTAACCCGTTTACAGCACAACATCAAGTCGCTGCATCTTATTATTTTGCAACCAGTGGATTTGATTTGAATTATAGTGGTGAGTTTTCAAATATTTTTCCAGGTGTAAATTTAGGAATGGATGTTCATTTTAATAGCCCTAATTACGCCGTTAACTTTTTTGGTTTTGGCAATGAAACACGAAATTTTGAAGCAGATGATGCTGATGGTGTAGATGTTGATCGTGATTTTAACCGTGTGAAAATAAGAACTTTTAGCGCTATGCCATCTTTAATTTGGAAAGGTAGAGAAGGGGCAAGTTTTAAGTTTGGAATCTCTTATGAAAGCAATGAGGTAGAGCGTACCGCACAACGCTTTATTTCAGTTTTATCAGAAAATAATCCTGTTTTTGATAAGCAAGATTTTTATGGTGTCAATGCTAAATATGCTTATGCAAATAAAGATAATGACGCGTTTCCAACGGTTGGCATGCAAACCACTTTAGAAGTTGGATATAAAAATAATGTAAGTACTGAAAAAGGATTTGGATACCTCATTCCAGAATTAGGCTTCGACTATAAATTAATTCCCAGTGGTCAGCTGGTTTTAGCGACTAATTTTCGAGGGCATATTAATTTTGGTGACGATTTTGAATTCTATCAAGGTGCTACTTTAGGAGCCAGAACAGGTTTAAGAGGCTACAGATTTCAAAGGTTTACAGGTAAAAGTGCATTTTCACAATCTACAGATATACGTTGGAATTTTAGCAGTCTTAAAACAGGATTACTTCCAATTCATATTGGTATTTATGGTGGTATGGATTATGGCCGTGTTTGGATAGATAATGACGACTCCAAGAAATGGAATAATTCATTTGGTGGAGGATTTTTTGTAAATATGGCAGAAATGATGACGGCCAATATATCTGCTTTTAATAGCGATGATGGTGTGCGTTTAGCATTTAGACTTGGCTTTGGATTTTAGTATTTAGATGAGCCCAAAATTGCTTGTGCTTAACACGTTTTAGTATTCTAATAAGGATAGTCTTCTCAGTTTAGATTAAAACTATAAATGTTGCCTCCGTCAGTACCTCTGCGCTCATCTGTAATTAATACTTCAGCGTTATTTTTAAAACAAATACCTTCTTTTTGAGACTTGTGCTCAAATGGTAATTCGGTGATATGTCCAGAGAAAAAATCGGCACCTTTAAAACCCGAAAGTTTCCAAAGTTTATCATGATTTAGCAATACGATTGTTTTGCCATCATCACTAAGATCAGCAGAGGTTATTTTATTGTTTTTGCCATCGAGCTTATAATCAGAATGTATTTTTGCTAAATGCTTACCTTCAATATTAGGCACTTTTAGCACTAAGAATTTCTTATGTTCTTTACTGAAAATATAAAAGTAGTTTTGGTAAAGAAAGAACGCTTCAAAGTCTTTAGAATCTTGTTTTTTAGGTAATTCGAATTCAATAATGTTTGCGATGGCAGTCGTTTTATCTAAATCTTCAAATTTCACTTTGTAAATTCTGAATATTTTTCGCTTTTCATTATTATTTCCGAAGTCGCCAATATAAATATTACCTTCATCATCAGCGGTTAAATCTTCCCAATCTTCATTTTTTGCATTAGTAATAGTAATGGTGTTAATAACGGTGCCTTCTGCATTTAAACCAACTAATTGATTACGGTTTCCAGAATCTTCAATGGTCCAGATAAGTGATGACGCTGTAGAGGTTTCAACAGCCGAAACTTCTTTTAAATGTTGTGCAATATCAGCCTCAACTTTAAGTTGCCCAGTAGATTGACAAGATGTGGTAATAAGTAACAGAAATATTAGTCTTTTGAGGTATATCATTGTAATTTTATCCTTTAAATCAGTCACATTGAGTCAACGTAAAGATATTATAATTATTGGAGGTGGAGCAGCAGGTTTTTTTGCTGCTATTAATATTGCTGAGAAAAATCCAGAGTTATCCGTTGCTATTTTAGAACGTGGAAAAGAAGGCCTTCAAAAAGTAAAGATTTCTGGAGGAGGTCGCTGTAATGTGACGCATGCAGAGTTTATTCCGTCAGAATTAATACAAAATTATCCAAGAGGCGAAAAAGAACTTTTAGGGCCTTTTCACACTTTTATGACAGGCGATACAATTGCGTGGTTTGAAGAACGAGGTATAGAATTAAAAATTGAAGACGATGGCCGAATGTTTCCAGTTTCAAATTCCTCTCAAACTATTATTGATTGTTTCTTAAATGAAGCCAAAAAGCATAAGGTTGACGTACTTTATAATTATTCTGTAAAATCTATTAAAGTTAGAGAAAATGATTTTTTAATAGAAACATCTCAAGGAATTTTAGACTGCCATAAATTAGTAGTTGCCACAGGAAGCAATCCAAAAATATGGAACGTACTCGAAGATTTGGGTCATACGATTGTGCAGCCTGTGCCTTCACTTTTCACTTTCGATATTAAGGATAAACGCATTAAAGATATTCCAGGTGTTGTGGCAAAAGATGTTGAGGTAAACGTTGTAGGTACGGATTTAGAGTCAGAAGGCCCTTTGCTTATTACACATGTCGGTATGAGTGCACCAGCGATTTTAAAACTATCAGCTTTTGGAGCTGTAGCTTTGGCCAAGTTGAATTACAATTTTAAAATCGAAGTCAATTTTATTAGACAAGATTTTGAAATGTGTTTAGAACATCTCAAAGGTTTTAAGCACGAATTTGCAAAAAAAATAATTCAGAATTCCAACCAATTCGATGTGCCAAAACGCCTTTGGAAACAACTCGTTTTAGCTTCAGAAATAAATGAAACCGAACGTTGGGCAGACATCAATAAAAACCAACTCGAAAATCTAGCAGCGCAATTAACTAGAGCTATATTTCAGGTTACGGGAAAAAGCACATTTAAAGAAGAATTTGTAACAGCAGGAGGCGTCGATTTAAAAGAGGTCAATTTTAAAACGTTTGAAAGTAAACGCATTCCAAACTTATTTTTTGCAGGCGAAGTCATCAATGTAGATGCAGTAACGGGCGGTTTTAATTTTCAGAATGCTTGGACAGGTGCTTATATTGTATCACAGTCTGTTGTTTAAAGACCTAGCAGCTTTTAAAAAGCTTGCAGGTCTGTAAGACTAGAGTCAAAGAGGGTTTTTAAGTTGGTATTATAAATTTAATGTTTTTAAGGTTAATGAGTGAAGTCGAAAGGCTTCGTCGTTAGACTATTTATGACTTACCAACCTGCAAGATATTGAAAGCCTTACAGCTCTATTAATCTAATCTAATATATTTTATATATATTTACTATATAAAAAGTATATACCATGGGAAAAACAAAAAAACTCATAGAACTAGACGATAAAGCCATCGCTATTTTAGAAAAGCAAGCAAAACTTCAAAAGCGCTCTCTTAAAAATTACATAGAATTTACACTTGAGGATACTGCGCAAAGGTTTAGTGAACCATCGGAAGCTTATAAAAAGATGATGGATGATATGATTGACAGAATGGACAAGGGAGAAGTTGAATTTACGCCAGTATCTGAAGTATTGAAAAAGTATGGAAGAGAACTTTAGTTTATCAGAAGATGCGCAGCGTGAACTCTATAGAATTTCTTGTTATTATGAATATTTAGAAAAACACGATGATTTTTTTAGTGATTTAATTAGGCAGTTAAACTTAATAAAAAAAATGCCTTATTGCTTTCAGGTTAGATATAAAGATGTAAGAATTGTTTCGCTTGAAAAGCATAGTTATTCTATTCACTATAGAATAATAAATGAGGACATATATGTAATTCACATTATAAACCAGAAACAAGATTACTAAATGCAAACCTACATTGCACTTTTAAGAGGCATCAATGTTGGTGGACACAAAAAAGTGCCCATGGCAACGCTTAGAGAAATACTTGCTAACTCTGGACTTAAAAAAGTAAAAACCTACATTCAAAGTGGTAATGTTATTTTTCAATCTTCAGCTCATGAAGCGGAAGTTTTAGAAAACCGCATTCAAAAATCAATTTTAGATCATTTCCAATTTGAAGTTCCAGTTTTGGTTAAAACAACAACTGAGTTTGCAACTATTTTTAAGAATTGCCCTTTTACGGAAAACCAAAAAACAGAAAGTTATTTCGTATTACTTAGCAAAGTTCCAAGTAAAGATTTAGTAGTAGAGGCATCTCAAAAAGTATATCCTGATGATACTTATGTGATATTAAATGATTCTATGTATTTGTTTTGCGCAAAAGGTTATGGACGCGCAAAATTCAATCTAAATTATTTCGAAAAAAAATTAAAAGTCAATGCTACTGCCAGAAATTATAAAACAATGCTAAAACTATTATCTTTGTCTCAGACAAATGACTAGCATGACAGCACAAGATTTTATTCTAAAAACATACAACGCTAATGTTGAAAACGGATCAGTAAAATGGTCTTCACCTAGCAACATAGCTTTGGTAAAATATTGGGGCAAAAAGGAGCATCAAATTCCTGAAAATCCATCAATAAGTTTTACACTTTCAGATTGTAAGACCATCACAGAAATTACCTATTCTAAAAAAGAAGGCAACGATTTTAGTTTTGATGTCTATTTTGAAGGCGAGAAAAATGAAGCGTTCAAGCCAAAAATCCAAACCTTTTTTGAGCGTATTGAAGCTTACATGCCATTTTTGAAGGATTATCATTTCAAAATTGAAACCTCTAATACCTTTCCTCATAGTTCAGGGATTGCATCTTCTGCTTCTGGAATGAGCGCCATTGCACTTTGTTTAATGAGTATTGAACAGGAATTGACTGATGCTGTTACTTCGAGCGCAGTCGAGAAGTCTTTTTTCAACCAAAAGGCATCGTTCCTTGCAAGATTAGGTTCAGGAAGTGCTTGCCGAAGTATTGAAGGCGAACTTGTTGTTTGGGGAAAAAATGAAAGTACAGAAAGTTCTGATTTATACGGAATAAAGTTTGAAGGTGATGTACACGCCAACTTCAATAATTATCAAGACACTATTTTGTTAGTTGACAAAGGAGAAAAGCAAGTCAGCAGTACCGTTGGTCATCAATTAATGTATGGTCATCCGTTTGCAAAAGAGCGTTTTGCGCAAGCCCATGATAATTTGGCAAAACTGAAAACTATTTTAGCTTCGGGTGATTTAAACGCATTTATAAAAATTGTAGAAAGTGAAGCTTTAACCCTTCATGCTATGATGATGACGAGTATGCCTTATTTCATATTGATGAAACCAAATACTTTAGAAGTTATCAATAAAATTTGGGCTTTCAGAATGAAAACAGGTTCTAAAGTATGCTTTACCTTAGATGCAGGTGCCAATGTCCATGTGTTATATCCTGAAAGTGAAAAGGAAATAGTGCTTGAATTTATTGAAAAAGTATTAGCGAAATACTGTCAAAACGAGCATTATATTTGCGATCAAATAGGAAAAGGTGCGGAACTATTAATTAAAAGTTAATAAGTAATAATGAAAAAATTTAAGTAGTATCTTTCAGATGTTGTACTTAAATTCATCGTTATGAAGCCAAATATTATCAAAGAAAAAAGTTTCGATTTCGCTATAAATATTGTGAATTTATATAAAGATTTAGCACACAATAAAAAAGAATTTGTGATGTCGAGACAGCTTTTAAAATCAGGAACATCTATTGGTGCAAATGTAAGAGAAGCTGAATTCGCTCAAAGCAAAAAAGATTTTATTAATAAAATGTCAATTAGTCTAAAAGAAGCTAATGAAACCGATTATTGGTTAGATTTACTTCACGCAACAAATTATATAAACACTAAAGATTTTGGCAAATTTAAACCTAAATCACAGGAAATGTTACGATTATTGGTTAGTATTGTTAAAACATCCAAAGAATAATCATTAACTTTGCATTATTAATTTTTCATTATTACATGAAGGGACCATTATTTTATTCAAAGATTTTGTTATTCGGTGAATACGGAATCATCAAAGATTCTAAAGGCTTATCTATTCCATATAATTTTTACAATGGAGCACTTAAGGTTGATGAAAATCCGACGAAAGAAGCGATTGAATCTAACGCGAGTTTAAAGCGATTAGTGGCTCATTTAAAATGCTTAGATAAAGATCTCGTAACGTTTGATTTTGAAACTTTACAGCACGATGTGGATTCAGGAATGTACTTTGATTCTTCAATTCCTCAAGGTTATGGAGTAGGAAGTAGTGGTGCGTTAGTTGCAGCTATTTACGATAAATATGCTTCTAATAAAATTACAGTTTTAGAAAACCTAACACGTGAAAAATTATTAAAGCTTAAAACTATTTTTTCTGAAATGGAATCCTTTTTCCACGGAAAATCTTCTGGTTTAGATCCATTAAACAGTTATTTAAGTCTTCCAATTTTAATAAATTCTAAAGATAATATAGAAGCTACTGGCATTCCGTCGCAAAAGGCAGAAGGAAAAGGGGCTGTATTTTTATTAGATAGTGGTATTGTTGGAGAAACCGCACCTATGGTCAGTATTTTTATGGAAAACATGAAAAATGAAGGCTTCCGTAGCATGCTTAAAGATCAGTTTATAAAACATACAGATGCTTGTGTAGATGATTTCTTAAAAGGTGATATGAAGTCGTTATTTAAAAACACAAAACAATTATCTAAAATTGTACTTAATAACTTTAAACCAATGATTCCGTCGCAATTTCATGAGCTTTGGAAAAACGGTATTGAAACCAACGATTACTACTTAAAACTTTGTGGTTCTGGTGGTGGAGGTTACATTTTAGGTTTTACTGAAAATATAGACAAAGCTAAAGAAGCCTTAAAAGGTCAGAAATTAGAGGTGGTTTATAATTTTTAATAGTTGCTAGTCAGTAAACTGCAACACTGTAATCCTTCTTTTATTTAAAATAGCTTTGCGTATTCCCTAAACATCAATCATGTTATCTAGACGGCAGAAACACATTCTTCTAAAATTTTTCAGCCTGTTTTCTGTAGTAAGAGGGTACAATATTTTAGTGGTAATTATAGCCCAATATTTAGCTTCGGTTTATATTTTCGCTCCAGATAAAACCATAAAATCCGTTCTTTTTGATATCAATTTAATGATGCTCGTCTTGGCATCATCTGCAACGATTGCAGCAGGTTATATTATTAATAATTTTTACGATTCTGAAAAAGACTTAATCAACAAGCCTACAAAAACAATGTTAGATCGGTTGGTAAGTCAAAACACAAAACTATCCTTTTACTTTGTACTTAATTTTTTGGCTGTTGTTTTTGCGAGCTATGTGTCTTTTAGAGCCGTGATCTTTTTTGCGCTGTATATATTTGCAATTTGGTTTTATTCGCATCGTTTAAAAAAGCAACCAATGATTGGTAATTTGGTTTCTGCGGTACTTACGGTTACACCATTTTTTGCGATATTTATTTATTATCAAAATTTCGAAAAAGTCATTTTTGCTCACGGATTATTTTTGTTTTTACTAGTATCTATGCGTGAGTTGACTAAAGATTTAGAAAACATTAAAGGCGATTTAGCTCTAAATTACAGAACGGTACCAGTGGTTTATGGAGAAAAAGTATCTAAGACCATGCTCACTATTGTAGCAGTCATTACTATGAGTGTTTCTATAGCCTTAGTGCTGTTTTTTGATATCGGTCATATGTATTATTTCTTTTATTTTAGTGTGGTAGTGCTACTAGCTTTTTTAATAATACTTTTAAAATCTAGCAAGAAAACACATTACTTATTATTACATAATATGCTTAAGTTTATTATTGTAGCTGGTGTGTTTTCTATTTTGTTAATTGATGTATCTATTGTTTTAAATCGTATATAAATGAAGACAACGTTAAAGATTGCCATGGCACAAATCGCACCTGTGTGGTTAAATAAAAGTGCGACTTTAAAAAAAGTAGAAGAAGCAATTAAAGAAGCGGCAAGCGCAAATTGTGAACTTGTAGTTTTTGGTGAAGCGCTATTACCAGGATATCCCTTTTGGTTAGCACTTACAGGAGGTGCAGAATGGAATACAGATGTCAATAAACAACTACACGCACATTATGTTAATAATGCCATTTGTATAGAAAAAGGAGAGTTAGATACAGTTTGTGAATTAGCAAAAACGCATCGTATTGCTATTTATTTAGGCATTATAGAGCGTCCAACTGATAGAGGTGGTCATAGTATTTATGCCTCTTTAGTGTATATAAATGAAGACGGTAACATCCAGTCGGTCCATAGAAAATTACAGCCTACTTACGATGAGCGCCTCACGTGGTCACCAGGTGACGGAAACGGACTAAAAGTACATCCATTAAAAGCATTTACGGTTGGTGGACTCAATTGTTGGGAAAATTGGATGCCCTTACCACGCACAGCATTATATGGTCAAGGTGAAAATCTTCATATTGCCGTTTGGCCAGGAAGCGATCACAATACCAAAGATATTACACGCTTTATTGCACGAGAATCACGTTCGTTTGTGGTTTCTGTATCGTGTTTAATGTCTAAAACAGACGTTCCGAAAGACACACCACATTTTGATGCTATTATTAAAAATGCACCAGACACGTTGGCTAATGGAGGAAGTTGCATTGCAGGACCAGATGGTGAGTGGATTGTAGAACCTGTATTGCATAAAGAAGGGCTAATCATTCAAACTATAGATTTTAATCGGGTTTTGGAAGAACGCCAAAATTTTGATCCAGTTGGTCATTATTCAAGACCAGACGTGACTAAATTAACCGTAAACACTGAACGACAAACTACTGTAGAAATTAAATAGTTAATGTCAACTATTGTTTTACATTTGCAAAAAATTACAACATGAGCAAAGAGCGAAATAGCAAAGGAAAAGGGAAACCTTCAGGAAGTAGAACTGCACCTAGTAAACCTAAAAGTTTTACGAAAGGAAATGCTCCAGTTAAAAAGAAAACTCAAGCTTCAAAACCAAACTCTAATTCAGAAGAGATACGTTTAAATAAATACATTGCCAATTCGGGTATGTGCTCGCGTCGTGAAGCTGATGAAAATATTGCCATTGGTTTAGTTTCTGTGAATGGCAAAGTGATTAACGAAATGGGTTATAAAGTAAAACGTTCGGACGATGTTCGTTTTGACGGTCAGCGCATCATGCCTGAGGCAAAGGTTTATGTATTATTGAACAAGCCCAAAGGATTTGCAACGACAACTGCCGAAGGCAAAGGCAGAACTGTGATGGATTTGGTCGCTAATGCCACTAGTGCAAATATTAAACCTATAGGTCGCTTAGGCAGAAACTCCCTAGGTTTATTGTTGTTTACCAATGATGATATTATTATGCAGAAGTTCACCAATTCTAAAAAGGGTGTCGCACGATTATTTCAGGTAGAGCTCGATAAAAACTTAAAGTTTGAAGATTTAAAGAAGGTTCAAGAGGGTTTTAAAGTTGAAGGGAAGACTGTAATGGTTGAAGAAATTAGCTATATACAAGGTGAATCTAAAAATCTTGTTGGTATTAAGATTAAAAATACAGGAAACACCATTTTAAGAACCATATTTGACAATCTCAATTACGACATCGTAAAAATTGATTGTGTTGCCATTGGTCATTTAACCAAAAAAGATATTCCTCGTGGTCATTGGAAACACCTTACTGAACAAGAGGTAAATACTTTAAAAATGATTTAGAGTCTACAGAATTTCTTTAGTATAATAAAACTATTTTCTAGGGTTTTACAGGAATCAGTTTTGGATAATATCGGGTAAAATGCAGATTATTTCGGTGTAATAGCCTTTTTGTAATAAATAATACATATATTACAATCCCAAATTATCTATACCTACTATGAAATTCCTAACTAAAACCTTAGGTTTGGTTGCATGTTTTGTATGTCTGTATTCCTACAGTCAAAACGAAAATGTAGATTTTGATTTAAATCAAAGTCCATTGACATCTATTACCAGCAAGCTACCAAAAATATCAAAGGATTCTACAAAAGTTGAGATTAAGACCCATGTTGAGGCGATGTTAGAATGGATGACCCAAGAGCATTACAAATCTAATTATGCACCAATTTTAATCTATGCTGAAAAAGGATTGTCCTTAGCAGAAAAAAGCGCGAATACAAATCACATCCATGACGTAAGAACTGTAATTGGAAATACATTGATACGTATTAAAGACACTGTTAATGCCAAAAAATTATTTTTAAAAACATTAGAGCAAGCTAATAAAACTAATGACAGTAGCCTTATTTTAAAAGCTAAAGGTAATCTTGCTAACATTTATTATTATACCGAAGGCTACAAGGGTAAAACGATAAAAATATATCTTGAAAGTGTAGAAATAGCGGCACAATTAAAGGATACAACAAAATTGTTTGTTTTACATCATAATTTAACAAGAGCGTTTAACGAAACGCAACAGCCCGAACGTAGTGCCTATCACCTCAAAAAAACGGAGTTATATTTAAATCTTCTAAACAATCCACCGCATTATAAAGCCAGCCATATTCATAATAAAGGCAGAATGCTACTTTTATTAAACAAACCAAAAGAAGCTATTAAAAGTTTTAAAGAAACCATAGCTATTTGTGATAATACAGAGTTTAGAGATGCGTTAATTGAAGGTTACACAGGTTACAAAGAGGCTTTAGAGATGCAAAAAGATTATAAAGGAGTCTATGATATTAGTAAAAAATTAGAGGTTTATGAAGCGGAAAAGGACGAAGGTGAAGCTAAAAGTATAATTGAATCCGTAAGTACAAAATTAAAGGTAGAACGCTTTAAAGACCAGATTAAGTCTAAAGAGCTTGAAAAACAACTTTTAATAGAACAAGCTGAAAGAAAGAATATCTTGTTATTGCTGTTTTTAGGTATTGGTGTTTTTTTAATGTTAATCTTAGCCATTACTTACGTTGCACATAAAAGAAGAAGGATCTTAGTAAAAGATTTGCGAATTAAAAACAAGCAATATTTAATTGCTAAAAAGGAAAGTGAAGAATTTACCAAAACAAAAACAAAGTTCTTTGCAACGGTGAGTCATGAGTTAAGAACACCCTTATATGGAGTTATTGGTTTAAGTTCTATTTTATTAGAGGATAATGATTTAAAAAAACATGAAAAAGATTTAAAATCTTTAAAATTTTCAGCCAACTATTTATTGGCGCTTATAAACGATTTACTTCATATTAATAAAATTGACAACAATAGTTTTACTGACGAAACAATTGTGTTCAACTTAGAAGAATTAACTGCGACAATAGTATCGTCATTTGAATATATTAGACTGCAGCATCAAAATACAATTGAAGTTCATATTGAAAAAAACACTCCTATTTTATTAAAGGGCAATTCGGTAAGACTTTCTCAAATTCTTATGAATTTAATAGGCAATGCCTGTAAATTTACTGAAAAGGGATCTATAGATGTCAATATTGAAATGTTAGAACAATCAGACCAAACGGCTAAACTTCAATTTACAATTAAAGATACAGGTCCAGGCATAGAGCAAAGTAAACTAAAACAGGTGTTTAATGAGTTTACTCAAATTGAATCGTCATCTAGAACATATCAAGGTACCGGACTTGGATTACCTATTGTTAAAAAATTGGTAGAGCAAGCCAAAGGTACTATTAGTGTTAATAGTAAAATTGGAGAAGGAACAGTGTTTTATTTTCATTTAGATATTTTAGTAGCATCAGATGCAGAGAAACAAGTAATATCACCGATCTTAGATTGTAAGCAACTAGAAAAAAAGCACATACTTATTGTAGAAGATAATCGTATCAACCAAACCGTTACCAAACGAATTTTAGAAAATTCTGATGTTATTTGTGATATTGCACAAAACGGTGAAGAAGCAGTGGCTTTAGTTAAAAAATATGCGTTCGATTTAGTTTTAATGGACATTAACATGCCTGTAAAAAATGGTATTGAGGCGACGAAAGAAATAAGAACATTCAATAAGTTTATTCCTATAATTGCATTAACAGCTGTTGAAATAGAAGAGCAAAAACATAAGATTTACGACTCAGGGATGAACGATATTATCCTAAAACCTTACGACGTGGATCAGTTTAAAAAGACCATCATAGCAAATTTGACTCCTAAGCATGAAAGTGAATTGAGAAAATTAGCTTAAGATGATTAATTTAAATTTAAAAAATTTAAGTTTTAACCAAAAAATAATATTTCTACAGTTTTATCCGTTAAACCAAAGCTTTGAAATGGGGTGTTTTACCACTAATCTACTTGATAAGTTAGGATCCACTCTTCTGTTATTGGTATCGTATTATAGTTCTATCTAACTCTGTGATACGCATTAATTACTGGTTTGCGTTTTAATTTGAAAGTTTATTTCTTACCGTTCATCGAATAAATACAACTTTTTAACGGCTGTATGTTAATTTTTTATATATTGCAGTCCCAAATAGAATGAAAAATTACCTACTTATGAAAAATATAAGACTACTCTTATTGTTTTTACTTGTTGTAAACTGTACAACAGAACCAGCCGATGTTAATGACATCTCAGATTTAGTATCTCCCGAAGCCCAAATGTGTGTTGACGATTTACCTATGGTTAGAATAACCAATAACGGTACGCATAGTTTCGATTTTATTATTTACGATTTAGATGATAATTACACGGAGTTATTTGTGAGCAGTATTTCTATTGCCGACAATAGTAATTGGATTGAATTGCCTACTTATAACGCGGTTGTTGTAGCATCCAATGAATTTGATTACGGTCAAAAAGTACAATTATCACTCGAAAATTGTGACACTATTGAAGTAGTAGTAGATTCGGCCGATATTTTAACAGAATTGTAACCTATACGTTTCTAAGGAATTTTTAAAATTTAATATTTGTACACGATTGTACAGGTTAAATTTAAGAAGGTAATAGAACCAAACTTTATCTTATAACTACACATGCTATTAATTTATAATTGGTAGCATGTTTTTAAATTTTAATAGGTTGGTTTGAGTTTAAAGTATTGGTGATTATAGGTCTTTTTTGATATAATGCAGTATGCATAATTATTTTAGAGACTCGATGATTCATATTTATAGATCATCGTTCTTATAGCTTTAAATTGGTATCCAAACTTTAAATAGATTCGGAAGTTGCTTTTGTAACTTTTCCAAATTGATTAAATCCATAATCAGCAAATCCGCCTAAATAAAGTTTAAATTTCTTTGTGCCTCCTTCATTACGTATGTTACTATTTGAAGGGTTTAAAGTACTATTAGAGTATATTTCATAAACATTTCCACCTAACGTTATTCCATAAGTCAATTCTTGAGCTTGTAAAATTAACGCAACAAAAAGTAGGATTGCTGTTGTGATTTTTTTCATAAATTTTGGTTTTAATGGTATGATGTGTAATTAGGCAATGAATTTAATGAATAATCACGGAATAGAAAATTTGAAGGGATTTTAGGAAGTTGGTACAGACTTAGCAATTAATTATATGCGTTGTTGTGCGGCGTTTTATTTTAAAATCCCACTTTGTTCAAGTACCTTTTCTGGTTTCATTGTATAAATATTTCTCCAAGATTCTTTTCCATTTTTATTTACGTATTCTTCTACAATCCTAAAGCCTATATAATATCCAATTCCTCCTGGTAAATCCTTTTCTATTTTATAACTTCTATCTGCGAAAAGGTTCGCTATTTTTTTATCAATAGAATTTTGATATTTTTCAAGTTTCCTTAATATCATATCTTCATTTTCATTACAAGTTTTTAATTCTTTTTCTGTGTAATGTAATTCTTGAGCTTTAGTAGTTTCTCCTTTATGAAATAAGAAACTTACATAAGAAGCAAATCCTTCATCTAAAATTCTCTTTAAAACTATACTTTCAGTGTTTGGAATTGTACTTGAATATATCTGATGATTTAATTCGTGTGGGAATAATAACTTTATATGTTCCGTATCATTTATGGAATTCGCTAAATCAAGAACCATTGCACTATTACCAATACCACCAGCATCAGTCCATTTAGGGCCAAATACTATGTACCATTTTCCAACAGGTTCAAATCCAGTAAACTTTGTCATCCTTTTTTTAGTATTTTTAAAATACTTATTTAAATCTTCCAGATTTATTTCTTCTGCTTTGTTTTGGTATTGATTTAATTCAGGAAAGGATGTGGTATTTAGCCATTCTATAAAATCATTTTTATTGCCCAAGTAATTATTCCACAATTCTAAATAAGGTTCATATATTTTTTCTGTAAAAATTGAATCTCTTTTAATTCTATCTTCATCTTTGAACATTTTCATTAAGTTCAATTGAGTCTTTGTCAAATCAATCAATTCAAATTCAGATGATTCTTGTTTTTGAGTAGTTTTCGGTATCGATTGGCAGCTTAAAAAAACGATTAATAAAAATACTGTAATAAGGTTTTTCATAGTTTGGGTTCAATGTTGCACAACGGTTTTG
>NZ_JBGCDQ010000033.1:0-3655 GCF_045105575.1 Winogradskyella sp.
TCCTAAACCGTAATTTCAAACAGATTCCTTCCAACGTCTAAATACTAAAGACCAAATATTTCTAATTATTATTTAGTTGCTTTTTTCTTGTTAGCAACTGTTTTTCTTCTACCTTTTCTTGTTCTAGAGTTGTTCTTAGTACGTCGACCTCTTAAAGGTAAACCAGCTCTATGACGAATACCTCTATCACATCCAATATCCATCAAACGTTTGATGTTTATTTGTGTTTCAGAACGCAATTCACCTTCAATCTTAAAAGTTCCGACCGCGTCACGGATTGCTCCAATTTCGTCGTCAGTCCAATCTTGTACCTTAGTGCTTTCGTCAACTTTAGCCGCAACTAAAATTTCTTTTGCTCTACTTCTACCTACTCCGTAGATATAAGTTAAAGAGATCACTCCTCTTTTTTGTTTTGGTATGTCTACACCTGCAATTCTTGCCATATTTACCCTTGTCTTTGTTTGAATCTAGGATTCTTTTTGTTAATGACGTAAAGTCTACCTTTTCTGCGCACTAATTTACAATCTGCGCTTCTTTTCTTTACTGATGCTCTTACTTTCATAATAATTCAATATTCAAGATTCTTAATTCAAGGCTCAATTCTAAACTTTAAACTTTGAACTCTGAATGTTTTTAGTATCTATAAGTTATACGAGCCTTAGTTAAATCGTAAGGACTCATTTCTAATTTTACTTTATCACCTGGTAACAATTTAATGTAATGCATACGCATTTTACCAGAGATGTGTGCAGTCACTATATGACCATTTTCTAATTCAACACGAAACATAGCATTTGATAATGCTTCTATAATCGTTCCGTCTTGTTCTATTGCTGCTTGTTTTGCCATGTTTTAGTTTTTAGTTCTTAGTCTTTAGTTAATTAGAACTTTACTTATTTAATACGATTTTTTTTCTAATGTCTAATGACTCTTTACTATCGTCTAATTTTGCGCTACCGCCTTTCTATTTTTACCTGTCTTCATTAATCCATCATAATGCTTATTCAATAAATAAGAATTAATCTGTTGCATTGTATCTATCGCAACACCAACCATAATTAATAGTGATGTACCACCGAAAAATAAAGCCCAACCCGCTTGCACGTTCATAAGCTTCACAATAAATGCTGGGAAGATAGCTACTAAAGCTAAAAATATAGAACCTGGTAACGTAATTTGCGACATAATTTTATCTAAATATTCTGAAGTTTCAGATCCTGGACGAATACCTGGAATAAATCCTCCACTACGCTTTAAATCATCTGCCATTTTGTTAGTCGGCACCGTGATTGCTGTGTAGAAATATGTAAATATGATAATTAACAAAGCAAATATCAAATTGTACCAAAATCCAAAGATATCTTGAAAATTAGATTGCATCCAAACACCTGCTGTTGTATCTTTTAACCAAGATGAACTTCCTATTAATCCAGGAACAAACATAATAGCCTGTGCAAAGATAATTGGCATTACACCAGAAGCATTTAACTTTAATGGTAAAAACTGGCGTGATCCAGAAACATTTTTTTCATAACCACCAGAAGCTGTCCGTCTTGCATACTGCACAGCGATTTTTCTAACCGCCATGACTAGGAATACTGATGCTAATATAATTAAGAACCAAATCACCAACTCAATTAAAATCATCATAAATCCTCCATTACCACCTTCTATTCTAGAAGCAGAATTTTGAATAAACGACGACGGTAAAGTTGCAATAATACCTACCATAATTAATAATGAAATACCATTACCAATACCTTTATCTGTAATTTTTTCGCCTAACCACATTGCGAATACACAACCTGTGACTAAAATAATTACTGAAGAAAAGTAAAAAATGTTTTCATTAAATCCTGGTACTAACATAGAACTCATAGAAGAGGCACCCGATAAACCAGGAATACTCGCTAAATAACCTGGAGCCTGAACTAAACAAATTCCAATAGTTAACCAACGTGTTATCTGGGTGATTTTTTTCTGACCACTAGCACCTTCCTTTTGAAGTTTCTGCAGGTAAGGAATCGCAATACCCATTAACTGAACTACAATAGAAGCAGAAATATAAGGCATAATTCCTAAAGCAAATACAGATGCGTTAGCAAATGCACCACCAGTAAAGGCATTTAATAACCCTAAAAGACCACTAGACGTTCCGTCCTGTAAACCACCTAAAGCATCAATATTGATACCTGGCAATACTACCTGAGCACCAAAACGATAAACCAAAAGTAAACCCAAGGTTAGAAAAATTCTATCCTTAAGCTCTGTGATTTTCCAAACGTTCTTTAATGTTTCTATTATTTTCATCCTAAAATCTTATAAAGTTACAGCTTCACCACCAGCAGCCTCAATAGCGGCTTTTGCTGTTGCAGTAAATTTATGAGCAGTTACTGTTAGTTTTGTTTTTAACTCACCTCTACCCAATATTTTAACCAGTTCATTCTTACCAGCTAATCCCATAGATACAAGAGATTCAAAATCAATACTATCTTTAATTTTCTTTTCATCTACTAACTTCTGTAATGTATCTAAGTTAACACCTTGATACTCTACTCTGTTAATATTTGTAAATCCAAACTTAGGTACACGTCTCTGTAATGGCATTTGACCACCTTCAAATCCTAATTTCTTAGAATAACCAGAACGCGACTTAGCACCTTTGTGACCACGTGTTGCAGTACCACCTTTACCAGAACCTTGTCCACGACCTATGCGCTTTCCTTGATTTTTTACTGAACCTTCTGCAGGTTTTAAATTACTTAAATCCATTGTTAAGTTATATTATTAAGCTTCTTCAACAGAAACTAAGTGTTCTACTTTTCTTACCATACCAAGGATACTTGATGTAGCATCGTGCTCTACTACCTGACCAATCTTTTTAAGACCTAAAGCTTCTAATGTCAGCTTTTGTCTCTTCGTACGATTGATTGCACTTTTTACTTTCTTTACTTTTATCTTTGCCATCTTTTATAGTTGTTAGTCATTAGTAATTTCGTTGTTAGCTACAATACTAACAGCATATTACTAAAGTCTATTTACTTATCCGTTAAATACTTTTTCAAGTGAAATACCACGTTCTTTAGCTACAGATTTTGCGTCTCTCAATTGTAATAAAGCATCAAAAGTTGCTTTTACTACGTTATGAGGATTAGATGAACCTTGAGACTTAGATAATACATCGTGTACACCTACTGCTTCAAGTACAATTCTTACTGCACCACCTGCAATTACACCTGTACCAGGAGCGGCTGGAATTATATTTACTCGAGCACCACCATACTTCCCTTTTTGTTCGTGTGGAATGGTTCCCTTAATAATTGGAATTCTCACTAAGTTTTTCTTAGCATCTTCAATCGCCTTAGCAATAGCCGTTGCAACATCTTTAGATTTACCTAAACCTTGCCCTACAACGCTTGCCTCGTCACCTACAACAACAATTGCAGAAAAGCCAAATGCTCTACCACCTTTTGTTACCTTCGTTACACGCTGAACGCCAACTAAGCGATCTTTCAATTCTAATCCGCTTGGTTTAACAAGCTCTGCGTTTTTATATTTTTGATACATAATGTCTTAAAATTTAAGTCCTGCTTCTCTAGCACCTTCTGCTAATGATTTTACTCTTCCGTGATATAAGTAACCACCTCTATCAAAA
>NZ_JBGCDQ010000034.1:0-3066 GCF_045105575.1 Winogradskyella sp.
TGAAAAATATTAAATCGAATACCTTGTTGTGCTTTTACATCGCCTTCAATAGTAATATCAGACATGTGCCATATCGTTGCCCAAGCTTGTTTTTGATCTTCTAGTAATTTTGAAAAACCAGCTGTTGTTGCTTTGCTTAATGTTGACTTAGCTGCAGCTACCAATTCATTTTTATTATGATTGCGATCTACGACATACCCACCAAATTTATGAATAGAATAGGTTTCGTTTTGTTTTACCTTATACCCATAACTAAATGCCGCTAAATTAGCATCTGCTGTAAAATTGGGTTCTATTAATACTGATTTACCATCGATAAACACCTGCGATTCCATAAACGTGCAGGTATAAAAATCTGTTTTCATGGTTTTTGCCTGAATGAAGGCTTGGTTGTTTTCGTGACTCACATTCAAGGTATCCCAAAACTTATCGTCCCAATTGGTATCTTCATTCGTGATGCCTGAATCTAAATAAGGTTCGAATGTAATTTGTGCTTCTGAATTTAAAGGTGTAATGTTGAAATTGATGGCACCAACTTCATCCAAATCTAAACTTAAAAATCGTGTGGTTTTGACTTCAACTTCAATATCGTTTTGAAGGGTTGCCACAAAACTTCGTGAGAGCCTACCTTCTTTCATGTTTAATTCGCGACGAAAATTTTTAACGGTTTTACAAGTGAATAAATCGAGTTGCTCGTTATTAATAATCACATTAATTCCGATCCAATTCGGCGCATTTAACACTTTGGCAAAATATTCGGGATAGCCGTTTTTCCACCAACCGACTCTGGTTTTATCTGGATAATAAACACCTGCAATGTAACTGCCCTGAAATGTTGGGCCTGAATATTTTTCTTCAAAATTAGCACGTTGTCCCATGGCACCATTTCCGATGCTGAACAAACTTTCTGATGCTTTAACCTGATCTGGATGAAATCCTTCTTCGAGGATTGACCAATTGTTTGGGATGATATAATCTAGGTTCATTTGTTTTTTACTTTATTTGGATTTAATTGGTGTTTTTTAATAATTATTAAATCAAAAAACACCCCTAAAGTCCCCTCAAGGGGACAATTTAACTAGTTAACCTTTGGTTTAATTATCAATTAAAGATGTAATGAAATCATCTGAAATTTCAGTAAAATCATTAAATACATATGTTGCGTGCCCTAAATTGGCTTTACTTCCAATGCCAATGGAAATCATATTCGCAGCATTTGCAGCCGATACTCCAGCGACTGAATCTTCAAAAACAATGCAGTCTTCTGGTTTTATATTAATTGCTTTGGCAGCGATTAAAAACACTTCTGGATCTGGTTTCGCCTTACTGACGTCGTTGCCATCTACAATGGCATCGAAATCTGATTTGAGATTAACGCGTTCTAAAATCGTTCTGGCATTTTTACTTGCCGAACCTAAAGAAATGGGTTGCTTTTCTTGTTTTAATAGGTTTAAAACTCTGGGTACGTCTGGTAAAATTTCATCGCTATTCATATCTGCGATGTAACTTAAATATTCTTCGTTCTTTTTTGCCATGAGTTCTGTAAACTGTGCTTCAGGTATGGACTTATTTCCCCAAGCTAATATTTTTTCTAAAGATTTTACACGACTCACTCCTTTTAGTTGTTCGTTTTCTTCTTCTGTGAACTCGATATCTAAACTTTTAGCCAAGCGTTGCCATGCTAAAAAGTGATATTTTGCAGTGTCTACAATAACACCATCGAGATCGAATATGAATCCTTTTTTGTTCATTTTGTTATTTTATTCTGTAGGTTGATAAGAAATGGCGGCTTTTTCAGTGATTAAGAAATTACTTAAGTGTATTATACTGAAATAGGTTGACTCTTTTTTTGTTACTATTTCGACGTTCAAAAGATTTTTTTCAGCCGTTTAGAAGGCAAAAAAATAGTTTGAACTAGTTTCGTTCTTAAATCGTTAGTTCAGGTAAATTTACTTTATTTTTTCGATACGACTTGTATTTGATATTTGGATTAAGGTGTACTTCGGCTGGTTTTCTTAGATCTAGGCTAAAATGCGTTCTTAGATTGTTATAAATATACACAGCTTGCTCAGTCATTTTTTGCGCCAGATCTGTGTTCTTAATGGTTTGTTTTAATCCATACTCGTATTTAAGAGTTCTATTAATTCTTTCTGCCACGGCGTTTTCATATGGATCGTATTGTTCTGTCATACTCATTGTGATGTTGTTGTCTTCTGCAAATGTCGTGTACTTTGGATTACAGTACTGGAATCCTCTGTCGGAATGGTGAATGAGCTTTTCTTTTGGATATTTTCTATTTTTAATAGCCATAACGAGCGCATCTGTGCATAATGATGTTCTCATATGGTTGTCGAGTTTATAACCCATAATTTGCTTAGAATAAGCGTCTGTGACCAGAGCTAGATAATTATGACCGTATTGGGTTTTAATATAAGTGATATCGCTTACCCAAAGTTGTTCTGGTCGAGTAGGAACGTGGTCTTTTACGAGGTTTTTATATTTTTTGTACATATGATTAGAGTTTGTTGTTGTGATGTAATTTTTTGTTTTAGGAACAAGTAGCTTATTAAGTCTTAAGAAGCGATAGAACTTATCTCTCCCCATTTTAATATCAGCGTTAATACACTCTTGTTTAAGTTCGGTATGAAGTTTTATTCCACCAGTTTTTGAGCCTACTTTTTTACGGTAGTCTTTAACCATTTTAATAAGTTTTTGATGGTCTACTTGTTGTTTTTGTTGGGTTTTGAGTCGTTTGTAGAAGGCTTGTTTAGATATCCCAAAACATTGGTAGAGCCATTTTCTTTTATACGGGCTTTTTTCTTTTGCTCTATCTCTTTTGCTAATGTTTTGGGCAACGACTTTTTTGACATATCGACGCCTGTAATGAGTTCCATATCAGCGATAATGTCTTGTTGGAAGTCCTTTACGAACTCCAGTTCTTCAATCTTTTCCTTAAGTTTTTTAATCTCATCGTTTTTACTCATACTATAGTTTTGTTGTACTAAGGTACTGTATTTTCTTAACCAATAGGTAATGGTCGTCCTGGGAACGTCATACTTTTTGGAT
>NZ_JBGCDQ010000035.1:0-15132 GCF_045105575.1 Winogradskyella sp.
GTTGGAGATAAAGTAAAAGGTAAAGTTGTTGTGATTGCTGATTATGGTGCATTTGTTGAAGTAGAAGAAGGTGTTGAAGGATTAGTTCACGTAAGTGAAATGTCTTGGTCTACACATTTACGTTCTGCTCAAGATTTCGTAACTGTAGGTGATGAAATCGATGCTGTTATCTTAACTTTAGATAGAGAAGATCGTAAAATGTCACTTGGTATTAAGCAATTAACACCAGATCCATGGACAGATATTACGACTAAGTATCCAGTAGGTTCTAAACACACAGGTATCGTACGTAACTTTACAAACTTTGGTGTTTTTGTTGAATTAGAAGAAGGTATCGACGGATTAATCTACATCTCAGATTTATCTTGGACTAAGAAAATTAAGCATCCATCTGAGTTCTGTAACGTAGGTGATACTTTGGATGTAGTTGTATTAGAGTTAGATGTAGAAGGACGTAAATTATCTTTAGGTCATAAACAAACTACTGATAACCCTTGGGACAAGTATGAAACTGAATTTGCTTTAAATTCTGTTCATAAAGCGGCTATCACGGAGATGGTAGACAAAGGTGCAACGATAGATTTTAATGAAGATATCACAGCATTTATTCCACAACGACACTTAGAAAAGGAAGATGGTTCTAAACTTGGTAAAGGTGAAGAAGCAGAATTCAAGATCATTGAATTTAATAAAGAATTCAAACGTGTTGTAGCGTCTCATACTGCAGTATTTAGAGCTGAAGAAGCTAAAATCGTTAAGCAAGCTGTCAGAAAGCAGGAAGCTCAAGCGGCAGAAGCGAAACCAACTCTTGGTGATGCAAATGATGCACTACAAGCATTGAAAGATAAAATGGACGGGAAGAAGTAATATCCCAATGCTCTTGGTCACTGTGCGTAGTCGAAGTGAAAAAGGCATCTCATTAATCTATATTATAAAGCCTCTCGTTATACGGGAGGTTTTTTTATGCTTTAATTTTGAGCTATTTCATCCTTGATTGGTAATGAAATTATTGCACAGAGAAAAACGGAGACACTGAGATACACTGAGAGATTTAGGATATTGATTATAACTTAAATTCAATTTACCCGCCTCCTTCTCTGTGAATCTTTGTGTTTCTCTGCGATTCTTAGTGTAACAAAAAACTTTAAGAGTTCGTCAAAAACAACTTAACAACAAACAACTCCACAACTAAACAGTAAAAGAAAATCCATTGCAAACAAAATTATTTATCCTAACTTTGTTACACATCAATGTGCGAATAAAAAAATGAGTCAAAAAGTACTACTTAACTCTAAAGAAGTCAACATTACCCTTCACAGATTGGCTTGTCAACTCATTGAAAATCACGATGACTTTTCTGAAACTGTTTTAATAGGCATTCAACCCAGAGGAAAGTTTTTAGCCGATCGTTTGGCACAAATGCTCACTGTAGACTACAAGATTAAAAACATTCAACTTGGGCATTTAGACATCACATTTTTTAGAGATGATTTTAGACGAGGCGACAAACCTCTCGAAGCCAACACAACGATTATAGATTTTATTGTCGAAGATAAAAATGTCGTTTTTATAGATGATGTCTTATACACAGGTCGCAGTATAAGGTCTGCACTAACAGCTATCCAATCTTTTGGAAGACCAAAGGATATTGAATTACTAACCTTAATAGACAGACGATTTAGCAGACATTTACCAATTCAACCGAACTATAAAGGACGACAAGTAGATGCTATCGACAATCAAAAAGTGAAAGTGAATTGGGTAGAGAATGAAGGCGAAGATGCGGTTTATTTGGTGGATAAGTGATAATTTGAAGATGAAGATGAAGTTGAAGTTGAATTCGAATATGAATTTAAGATTGAAATATTAAAAAGAGAATATGAATTTCAAAGAATTAGAATCATTCAATTTTGAAGAAGCTAAAATAACAGATAGTGTTATCATTAGTTTTGGTGAATTTAATGGTTTAGACGAAATTCATGCTGTGGATAAGAAATTATTTGATGAAATTCCAGAAGAAATTGGAAGACACGATGGACACATAGTAACTTTGGAAGATGATACCGAAGGTCAATTTTTCACCTACGGAAATAATGCTGAAAAACTTTTTAAAACAATGAAACCTATTTTAGACGAATTTGACTTTTTGAAAAATGCAGAAGTTCATTTAAGTTTTACAGATAAGAGTAAAATAATTAGAAATTTAGAATTTAAATTGAGTGAGAGTTAACTGCAAACTGCTACTGTAAACTGAATACTATTAATTATGAGCGAATTAAGTGTCAATCACTTATTAGGAATTAAATATCTCACAAAAGAGGATATCAATCTTATTTTTGAAACTGCCGATCAGTTTAAAGAGGTTATTAACAGACCGATTAAAAAAGTACCTTCACTAAGAGATATAACCATTGCTAATCTATTTTTTGAAAATTCCACACGTACCAAATTATCTTTTGAGTTAGCTGAAAAACGACTCTCGGCAGACGTTATTAACTTTTCAGCATCGCAATCTTCAGTTAAAAAAGGAGAAACATTAATAGACACGGTTAACAATATCCTTTCTATGAAAGTAGATATGGTAGTGATGCGTCATCCCAATCCAGGCGCAGGTGTATTTTTATCTAAACACGTTAACGCAAGTATTATAAATGCTGGAGATGGTGCACACGAACATCCAACACAAGCTTTGTTAGATTCGTATTCAATTAGGGAAAAACTAGGAAGTGTAAAAGGAAAAAATGTGGTTATTGTTGGTGATATTTTGCACAGTCGCGTAGCGCTTTCAAATATTTATGCACTACAATTACAAGGTGCTAACGTTATGGTTTGTGGCCCAAAAACATTATTGCCAAAATACATTAAGGATTTAGGTGTTAAAGTAGAAACCAATCTTAAAAAAGCATTAGAGTGGTGCGATGTGGCTAACATGTTACGCGTTCAAAATGAGCGCATGGACATCAGTTACTTTCCGTCAACAAGAGAATACACACAACAATTTGGAGTGAATAAAGAACTATTAGATAGCCTAGATAAAGAGATTGTAATTATGCACCCTGGACCTATAAATAGAGGTGTAGAAATTACAAGTGATGTGGCAGATTCTAAACAAGCCATTATTTTAAATCAAGTAGAAAATGGAGTCGCTGTTAGGATGGCTGTCATTTATTTATTAGCTTCTAAAATAAAACAATAAATTATGATCATAGACAGAAAGGGTAATACGACTATAATTACACAAGTAAACGCTACAGTAAAAACGTTAGTTCAAAATATTGAGAACGCTTACGATACACACAAAAACTATCATCTCGTCGTTAAATTATCGAGTTTAGATAATATTACTTTAGAAGATGTGGTGGAGTTCTTGAGGTTAAGCAATAACCATCGTGCCAGTAAAAAGAGTTTTGTCATCGTAACTGAAAAAGCAGATTTAGATCAAATGCCTGTAGAAATCGTCGTAGTACCAACCCTTCAAGAAGCTTTCGATATTATTGAAATGGAAGATATTGAACGCGATTTAGGATTCTAAAAAAAATGTTTTTTGTTTAGTTGTTTGTCGTTTAGTTGAAACGATTCAACAACAAACAACTTAACGACTAACAATAATGAAATTAACCATTCTCGGCTGTCATAGCGCTACACCAAGTATAAATGCCAATCCTACATCTCAAGTTTTAGAGATAAAAAACCACATGTTCTTAATAGATTGTGGCGAAGGGACACAAGTAGAACTGCGACGCAATAAAATTAAGTTTTCTCGGATTAAGCACATTTTCATCTCCCATCTTCACGGAGATCATTGTTTTGGTTTGGCAGGTTTAATCAGCACCTTTGGTTTGTTAACCAGAGAAACAGAACTTCATATCTATGCACCAAAAGGCTTAAAGCAAGTCATTTCACTTCAAATGAAGTTATCAGATACATGGACGAAGTATCAAATTATTTTTCATGAGTTGAGTTCAAAAACATCTAAACTAATTTACGAAGACGATAAAGTTGAGGTGTACACCATTCCCTTAATACATCGCGTTTACACAAATGGTTTCCTATTTAAAGAGAAAGCGAATGAGCGTAAACTAGATATTAATGCCATAAACGAAGCGAATATTAATGTAGCGTATTTCAGAAAATTAAAACAAGGTTTTGATGTTGAAAATGAAGATGGTGTTTTAATTAGTAATGAAAAAGTAACTAAAGATCCTGTTCCAGCTAAAAGTTATGCCTTTTGTAGTGATACGGTTTATAATGAAGCTATTATTCCAGTTATAAAAAATACCACGGTTTTATATCACGAATCTACGTTTTTAGATAAAAATGAAGATTTATGTATGCCTACTAAACATAGTACAGCCAAGCAAGCTGCTACAATCGCTAAAAAAGCAAATGTAGAAACATTGATATTAGGACATTATTCCACGCGCTATGATGGTTATGACGAATTTAAATCTGAAGCCCAAACTGTTTTTGAGAATACGCTTTTGGCTAAAGATGGAAAATCGTTTGAGTTTTAATTCAATTCAGTTAAGCGTTGCACCCAACCAATAGCTTCCTCTAAACTTTGTGAGCGTTTTAAGCTTATTGCAGATAGTTGTTTTTCAATATTAGCATTCATATATGTAGAATCTCTATAACTCACTATCGATACGGCAATGAGTATACTATCATCTTTATCAAAATAAGACCAGAGTACAGGATCAATGGAGTAGGAGTTGACACGATTAGCGATATATGCTAACTTTTTGTGATGACCATAGTGGTTTCGTATGGCAGCAAGGAGTTTATTGAGTTTTTGAGAATTAAAGTGAACACCTTCATTGACTTCCATGATAAAAAAATCGTCAAACAAGTAATTGGTGCCGAATTCTAAAGTTAATTTTTGGAAGGTGAGGGATTTTGATAAAAGGGAATTTTCAAAGTGCATTTAGGAGTTTTAGGATTACTTAAGGGTTGTAAAATCTAAAGTTACACTTTTTTTGACAAAAAGGAATTATTGAATTAACTTCGTCAACCTATGGAAAAAGATTTAAGCAACTACAGAAAATCATACGAAAAAGGGGAATTATTATTAGAAAACGTTCCAGAAAACCCGATTGAATTATTCCGAAATTGGTTCATTGAAGTCGATACGCATTTTAATGTTGGTGAAACTAATGCTATGACCATTTCTACAATGGGCTTAGATGGCTACCCAAAAAGTAGAGTAGTACTACTTAAAAAATACACGCATGAAGGCTTTATTTTTTATACCAATTATAATTCTGAAAAAGGAAAAGCAATTACGGCAAACCCAAATGTATGCCTATCTTTCTTTTGGCCTTCGGCTGAACGCCAAATTATTATTAAAGGTAAAGCTGAAAAAATAGCAGAAAACTTAAGTGATGGTTATTTTGAATCGCGACCAAGAGGAAGTCAGCTCGGAGCCATAGCTTCTAATCAGAGCGAAGTCGTTAAGGACAGAAAAGAGTTGGAAACCAAATTGAAAGACTTAGAAATTAAATTCGAAGGCAAAGTAATAGATAGACCAAAAAAATGGGGAGGATTCATCATCAAACCTGTAGAGCTAGAATTCTGGCAAGGCAGACCCAACCGCCTTCACGATAGAATACGTTACCAACTTCAAGACGATTACAATTGGACTATTGAGCGCTTAGCGCCTTAATATGTTTTAATCATTTCTAATGCGCTTCATGGTAGGACTTTTTGTTTTTTGATTTAGTTAATCAGTTATTTAGTAATGATGTGAATCCTGATTTTTTTATTTTAATCCAATAATCCAATAATCCAATAATCCAATAATCCAATAATCCAATAATCCAATAATCCAATAATCCAATAATCCAATAATCCAATAATCCAATAACCAGTAATCAGTAATCAGTAATCAAAATCGTCAATATGGATAGAAGTATTTTACCGACGAAACACAAATTTACAGGTCTAAGTGCTTATTTTTTTTATTCAAAAGTGCATTTCATCGATGATTAACATTAAAAACCGATTAAAAACATGTAGTTTGTCGGTTTTAACATTTATTTAACATTTTAAAAGTAATGTGCGGTTAATTTAGTAATCCCAAACCTAAATAACCTACATTATGAAAGCTTCTAAACTATTCCCATTCTTAGCGATTATTGTAACATTAAGTTTTACATCTTGTTCAACAGAGCCTGTTGAAGATGATGCATTAAGTTCTATTGATGTTCTTGTAGCACCAGAAGCTAAGGTGATAGAGATTGAGATTATGGAGCTTATCAATGCTTACAGAATTAACGAAGGTTTAAATCCATTGCAAAATCACAGTACAGTAAAAGCGGTTGCGTTTACCCATACAGATTATATGATTGAGGTAGATAACGTATCACATGATAACTTCTTTTTAAGAAAGCAAAGTTTACAAGCTAATGCAAGCGCAAATATTGTTTCAGAAAATGTGGCTTACGGTTTTAGTTCTGCTCAGGCGGTTGTAAATGCTTGGTTAAATAGCCCAAGTCACAAAGAAAATATTATAGGTGATTTTACTGATTTTGAAGTGTCTGCCGAACAAAACAGCGAAGGGAAGTGGTATTTTACTAATATGTTTATTAAGCGCTAAAAACCTTTAGTATTTGAGTTTAATTGTCTTTATAAACCACAGTCACTTTTATAAATGGTACTGCATATAAATTCTTTCTAAATATTGATTTTCTATAATTTGTTTTCCACTTTTCAGAAACAAAACGACTATACACTAACAGTTTGTTAGTATGTGTATATACTATATTTGGAGTCGTTAAATACATAGACGCTTCTACGTTAATGTCGTCCGGTTTTACAGTTTCTATGCCAACAAAAAAACCTGTTTTATCAAACAGAATGTGTTTGTCCTCTAAGTGAATTTTAAACGTTTTATCATCTTTTTTCGGTTTTATGATAATGTTTTCAAAATTGATAAGTTTTCCTGGAAACCCTGATGCATTAACACGATAGAAATACAGCCTGAAATACGTTGGATAGGTTTTATAATCTTTATTATTTCTATTCTTAAAGGTTAATTGCAGGTCTATTAATTTTCCACTTTTACCTTTTGGGTTTTCAATTAATGTTACTATTTCTTTGCTAAATGTGCTCGAAGAAGGAAATGTAGTCTTTCTATTTCCTGTTGCAAGTTTTTCCTGACTATTACTGTAATTTTTAGTCTTGCTAACAATTAGAATCTCATCTAATAATTCTGTTTTTGGTACTAATTGAAAATTGTAAGTAGGTGTTACGCTATCTATAAACTGCGATAATGCGATTTTTTTATGGTCATAGCCTATTAAGGAAACAATTAAGGTATCTTGAATGTTCGTTTTAAGTAGATTTAAATAATAACGACCATCCTCATTGCTGTAAGTCCCTATATTTTTACCGTCTAGAATTAAATTAGCGTAAGCTAATTTTTCTTTGGAGATACTATCTGAGACGATGCCTTTTAATATTTGAGATTGTACTGAATGAAAGCTCAAAATTATAAGTATCACTAAGACGTCCTTTCTCATGGTTTAGTTAAATATTGTTTTTTTAGTGAATTTGATTTTTACAGTATTACAAGTTAAGCTGAATATATGAAATTCAGTTATTCTCTTTAGTTTTAATACCAGTGACTAATTAGTTAACAAAACTCGCGGTTGGTCCCGTTAGGGACTTTATATAGGTAAAAAAGCATCTTTTGTTGTCATTAAGTGTGCCTTTGGGTACACTTAATGTTGTACCTAAAGGCACACTAACAAACGCTAGTTTTATAATTTCACCAGTAGGTTGTCTTTAACAGGACATACTTAATAAAATTGATAGTAATTACCAAAGTCAGGTTCTAGTATATCTAAGTATTGATATCTTCGTTGAGTTTGATTTTAGCATTTAGTATATTTCTGTATATAGCCTGATAACGCCAAAAATAAATTGTTTTAATGAGAATAGTTATGTTATACTAGAGTCAAACTAACAAAAAAGAGCAAGCCAAAATAGGCTTGCTCTTCAATTTAATTTAGTTAAGATATCGTTATTCTTCTTTTTGTACGATATAAAAATACGATCGTCGGTTGACTTGATGTTCATCTTCAGAACATTTTGCGCCATTACCACATTCGTTTAAGAGTCGTGTTTCACCAAAACCTCTAGCACTTTCAATTCTGCTGGCTTCAATACCTCTAGAAATAATATATTCTCTAGTAGATTTAGCACGTCTGTCCGATAGTTTTAAATTGTATTTATCACGACCACGACTATCGGTATGCGATTCAATTTTAATAGTCATTTCAGGATGCTTACGTAATACATCGACAATATTTTCTAATTCGTATTGCGCATCGGTTCTAATGGTGGCTTTATCATAATCGAAAAAGATCGGATTGATAATAATCTGACTATCTAAAATGAGTGGTTTTAAGATAAGATCCACCTGGTGTATTTTTTCATTTTCTCTATCGGTAGTGATTTTTTTCAGATCTTCTTTATAATCTGGTTTGGTACCAAGAATCGAATACGTTTTATTACATTCAACCTCAAAGGTATACGCACCATCATCTGTGGTTACAACTTCCTCTATAATTTTACCAGTCTCATCAATAAGTTGCACGGTAACATTGGCTAATATAATTTCAGTTCTATGCTCTGTAGCAATACCCGTAATTTGTTGTGCACATTGAGTGACATTAAAGCCATAGATATCATCACTACCTTTACCTTCAGGTCGGTTAGAAGAGAAATACCCTTTACGTGTTTGGTTGTCTACATAATAGGCGAAATCGTCATAACCACTATTAAAAGGTGCACCCATATTTTCTGGTTCGGAAGGCGTGTCTTCTTTTAAAATATTAGATTTAAAAATATCGAGTAAACCTAAATTTAAATGCCCATCAGAAGAGAAATAAAAGGTACTATCTTTAGCAATGAAAGGAAACATTTCGCGACCTTCCGTGTTAATCTTATCGCCTAAGTTTTCAGGTTCGCCATAGCTACCATCGCTATTTATTGCTACAGAATAGATATCAGTTTGTCCAATACCACCATCACGATCAGACACAAAGTATAAGGTTTTATCATCCGGACTTAATATAGGATGTCCTGTTGAAAACACCTTGTCGTTAAAAGGTAATTCCACAACATTGGCCCACTCTTTTCCTGTTAATGTGGCTTTATAAATTTGAAGGTGCGTCGTGCCTTCATCATCATATTGTAATCTATTGCGCTTGTTAATATTGTCTCTGGTAAAATACATGGTTTTACCATCCTTAGTGATGGCTACAGAGGCTTCATGATAATCTGTATTAATTTCTTCTGCCACAATTTGAGAAGGCTCACCATACGATAAAGAATCTGTTTCTTTATCCGTTTTTACATCAACTTGAAAAATATCTAAAAAGGGTTCCTTATTCCAACTATACACTTTTTTAGAAGGTATTCTTGCAGAGGCAAAGTAGAGCGTACTGTCTTGTATAAAAGAACCAAAGTCTGAGTTTTCTGAGTTAAAAGGTAAATTTTCAATAGTGACGACAAGGTCTTCATTTTTAGAGGTGAGGTTGTCAAAAACACCCACTTCATCAGGATCATAACCTTTAAGTCGGCTATCACCTTGTTGTGCTTTTAATAGTTTTTTAAACCAAACATCTGCTTGTTCATAATTTCCGATACTTCGAAGTGATTGAATGTATTTGTAGATGTATTCAGCTTCAATATTCGCATATTTGTCTAAGGCTTTTTCATACCAATAGGCTGCTTTTTCTGAGTTAGAATTATTGTAATACGCGTCACCAAGTCGTGTTAATACATGAGCATCAGCTTTTCCTTTTTCAACCACTTTTTCGTAGAGTTCTATCGCTTTTACATAGCCAAAATTATCAAAAAACTTATCAGCCAGTTTCGTTTGAGCGTAAGCTACCGAGCTGAATAATATGATGAGGACTGTTATTATTTTGATTTTCATAATACGGTTCTGATTAGAAATATCTAGGGGATTTAACACGTTTACTTTTAAAGACTTCATACATCAGTAATATTTCGTGAGTACCACTGGTGTAAGGAGCGATATCTGATATTGGATATTCATAAGCATAACCGATTCTCATTTGTTTTGAAATTTGAAAATCCGCAATACCACCAATAGCACCTGCATTTTGATTCACACGGTAGGCAGCTCCTAACCAAAATACATCATGAAACAAAAAGTTTGCCGAAGCATCAAAAGATAAAGGTGCACCATTAGTTGCCTTTAATAACACAGAAGGTTTTAATTTGGTATTTTCACTGAGGTCAAATACATAACCACCTGTAAAATAATAACTGATACGTTCTAAAGCCACATAATCTAAGGTGCCATTACGGCCATTATTATAATCGGTATTTAATATTCTTGGAGTAGAAAGTCCAAGGTACCAACGATCAGAATGTAAATACAAGCCAGCACCTACATTAGGACTCCAGCGGTTAGATACATCATTAAAAAAAGGATCGTCTACAACAGATGGATCATCAAGCAACTCACGGTCTAAAAAGTAATGTGTCATACCAGCTTTTATACCAAAGGCTAGTTTAGTTTTTTCGCTAGTTTTAATGGTATAAGAATAATCTGCATACAGGTATGAGAAATTTTCATAACCCAGTTTGTCATTGATGAATGATATCCCTAAACCCATATTCTCGTTTCGCATAGGTGTATGCACGGATAAGGTTTGTGTTTCTGGTCCACCATCTAAACCGACCCATTGGCTTCTATGTAAACCTACAACGCTTAAGGTTTCTCTACTACCAGCATACGCCGGATTAATAGAGATGGTATTAAACATGTATTGTGTAAACTGAGGTAGCTGCTGAGCGAAGACAGTAGAAACACTCAAAAAGAGTATCACAATACTTATAAATTTTGATAACTTCATCGGTTAAGTTTTAGTTTGTTGCGACGTAAATAGGACCTGCAAAAGGGGCTAAACCGCTATTTCTTAAATTAATAATATAATAGTAGGTTCCGGTAGGGACTTTTCCAGAACTTCCTACAGATGAATCGTGAGAGAAGCCATTCCAATCATTTTTATAATTATTAGATTTGAACACTTCCGCGCCCCAACGATTAAATATTTGTACTTCATAAACAAATTCACACTCTTCTACACCACTAATGGTAAAGAAATCATTGTGACCATCACCATTATCTGTTACGGTTTTAGAAATGACTACATTTTCTTCGCCACAAGCTAATACCACACAGTCATCATCTAAGGTAACACTCACTTCTCTTTCAGTAGGACAAGGGCCATCTGCAATAGTGTACATAAAAGTGTAAACACCAATTTCAGCAGATGTAGGATCAAAGAAGCTGCCGTCAATTGTAGCATTTCCAGACACGACACTCCAAGTTCCATCCATGTCAAAATCACCAGATAATAAATCGAATAAGTCAAATGCTTCATCAAGAATACAACGTCTGGTATCAAAGGCATTAATGGCATTGGTAATTTCTACGGTGATGTTTTGTGTGAACACTCCTTGGTTACCACAATCATCAGTAACCGTCCAAGTTCTAATAATAGTGTAATCTTCAAAGTCATTTTCTGCTGAAGTATCTTCATTAAATACCACATCAATATCATTTGAACATGAATCTTCAAATACCAGCTCTGGTATATCAGGAATAGCATCACACTCCACAGTTAAAGTTGTTTCAAGATCAGATAAAAGGGTAGGTGCTGTAGTATCTTGAACTGTGATTAATTGTATGTGTTCATTGACATTACCACAACTATCAGTTGCTGTCCAAGTGCGTTCAATGATGTAATCACCAACACAAAGTCCATTTAAAATGTTTTCTGTAAATACCACCTCAATTGCTTCCGTATCACAATTATCGATCGCTGTTAATGTTTCAGCTGCAGGTACAGCATCACATTCTGCATCTGCATCTTGTGGTAAGGTTTCATTAAAAGCAGGTGCAGTTGTATCTTGAACTGTAATGGTTTGCACAAATGTAGTTGTATTATCACAATCATCGCTTAATGACCAAGTTCTAGTAATAACAAACTCATTAGAACAAGCACCATCCGCAATACTATCTGTAAAAGTTGCTTCAAGATCAACGGCACAATTATCCGTTTCATCAGTTACATCTCCAACAAGTGTTACATCTGTGTTGTCAACATCACACTCAATAGTAATATCAGCAGGCACTGTAAAAGTTGGTGCTGTTGTATCTTGAACCGTAATCGTTTGTACAAATGTTGTGGTATTATCACATTCATCAGTTAAAGACCAGGTCCGTGCAATTATAAACGTACTTGGACAAGAACCATCGGTAATACTATCTGTAAAAACAGCTTCAAGCCCAGTTGAACAATTATCAGCTTCATCGGTGACATCACCTGTTAGTGTTACATCTGTAGTATCAATATCACATTCAATAGTCATATCAGCAGGCACAGAGAAGGTTGGTGCTGTTGTATCTTGGATGGTTATGGTTTGCACAAATGTTGTGGTATTATCACATTCATCCGTCAATGACCATGTACGAGTAATTACAGAAGCATTTGGGCAATCACCATCAGTAATGGTATCAGTAAAAACTGCTTCAAGTCCAGTAGAACAATTATCAGCCTCATCAGTAACATCACCAGTTAATGCTAAATCGGTGGTGTCTTGATCACATTCAAGCGTGATATCCGCAGGTACTGTAAAAGTTGGTGCTGTTGTATCTTGAATGGTAATGGTTTGCACAAAGGTTGTGGTATTATCACATTCATCAGTTAAAGACCATGTACGAGTAATCACAGAAGCATTTGGACAATCACCATCAGTGATACTGTCTGTAAAAACAGCTTCAAGTCCTGTTGAACAATTATCGGCTTCGTCGGTGACATCGCCAGTTAACGTTAAATCAGTAGCTTCTTCATCACATTCAATAGTAACATCAGCAGGTACAGAGAATATTGGTGCTGTTGTATCTTCTACTGTAATGGTTTGGACACGGGTGGTGGTATTATTACATTCATCAGACAATGACCACGTACGTGTAATAATAGATGCATTAGGGCAACTTCCTGCAGTAACTATATCTGTAAACGTTGCTTCGATATCTGCTGAACAGTTATCAAATTCATCAGTAACATCTCCTGTTAGTGTTACATCTGTAACGTCTGTATCACATTCTATGGTTATATCAGCAGGAACAGTGAATGTTGGTGCTGTTGAATCTTCAATGGTAATAATTTGATCGGCTGAAACAGCATTACCACAAGCATCAGTTGCAGTCCAAGTTCTTGTAATTATTCTCGAATTACCACAAGTTTCAACTATAGCATCGGTAAACGTTACTTCTGCTTCGGCACAATCGTCTGTTGCTTTACCTAAACCTGTATTATCAGGGCTATAATCTTCATCACACTCAATTGTTACCGCAAGAGGCACAGTTAATACAGGTGGTATTGTATCGATAATAGCATAAGTTGCAGTTGTTGTTGCTGTATTTCCACATTCGTCAGTTGCTGTAAATATTACCGTAATTGCTCCGTTATCACAGTCTATATCTGTGTCAGAATCAAAATCGTTTGACCAAGTTACATCACTACAGTTATCGCTAGACGTAGCGCCTGCATTATTTGCTAGCCATGCTTCTAGTGTACCATCAGGTGTTGCACCACATTCAATATCGATATTTTCTGTTGCAGTATTATCTATTGATGGAGGATTGGTGTCTTCGATTATTAAAGTAGCATTCGTCGTTGAGGTATTACCACAATCATCAGTAATTGTATAGATAACTGTAATTGTACCAGTCGATCCGCATGCAGAAACAAAGTTTGTAAAATCATAATTCGATGTCACTACGTTAGTTGTATTAACATTACAACCATCAGTACTACAAGTTTCAAGAGCTGCGATATTGGCTGTATTCCAATCGTTGACTAAAGTTTCGTTATCGGTGCCACTACATTCTAGTGTGGCATCGAGTGTTACACATGCAGATAAGTCCGGTGCTGTTGTGTCTTCAATCGTGAATGTTGCCGTTAAAGTGGTCACATTACTAGCGGCATCCGTTAAGTTATAGGTCACTGTTATTGTACCACCAGCACCACAATTAGAAACAAGATTTGTAAAAGAATAATTAGAGGTTACTGAAACATTATCATCACAAATATCGGTAGCACAATTTTCTAAGGCTAGAATATTAGTTGCATTCCAATCATTAGCTATAGATTCGTTATTCGCACCATTACATTCAATAGTTTGATCTAAAACTGCACAATTAGAAACGTCTGGAGGCGTAGTGTCCTCTAATAAATCCGTTGTCGTTTCAGATACTGCACTAACGGTTGTTCCGCTTGCAATTTCTGTGGCAGTTACTGTCGCCGAGTTTATCACTTGTGCGGCATCGATGTCTATTTGTGTTACTAAATAGGTGGCATTATATAGCCAAGACTCAGAAGGATCTAATAGATTATCATTATCTGTATCTCCAGAAACAAAGTTAATCGTTGCTTGAGGTGAGGCATTATCTAACAATGGATCTGTAATAATAACGTTATCTAAAGCAATATCACCAGAATTAGTAACAGTGAACGAATATGTAATTGTTTCATCAACTTCAGTACAAGCATTTCCATTATCATTATTGAATACTCCAGTTTTTATGAGATTTATGCCTGATTCATTACAAAGGGTTACATTAGGATTATTAGCATCGATAACATAAGTATCTGTTGCAATAACTGTCGTTGTACCATCTGGTTCTAAACCATTTACTGTGACATTATTTGTAATGTTACCAGCGTCTACATCTGCTTGGGTTATTATATAATCTGGTGCAGTAAATACCCAAGTTTCAGAAGGATCTAATATGCCATCATTATTTGTGTCTCCAACAAGTGTAAGTGAAGCCGTAATATCACCACCTAATAAATCATCAATAATTGAGATACTATTAATAAGTAAATCACCAGAATTTGTTACTGTAAAACTATATGTTATAGCATCGCCTACATTAACACATTCGGTAGTTGCACTGGAAGCTGATTTAATAATACTGATTCCTGCAACACCTTCAACTGTGATATATACTGTAGCTTCATCACAAGCCACAGGACTTCCATTATCACAAATAGTGTATATGAAAGAATCTGTACCAGA
>NZ_JBGCDQ010000036.1:0-127096 GCF_045105575.1 Winogradskyella sp.
AAGATGAAGAAGAAGATGAAGATGAAGATGAAGATGAAGATGAAGATGAAGATGAAGATGAAGATGAAGATGAAGATGAAGATGAAGATGAAGATGAAGATGAAGATGAAGATGAAGATGAAGATGAAGATGATAAGAAAAAATTAAATTATATTTTTCACTTCGTTAGTGTTGAAACTGGGTTTTCCATAAACCTTCTTCTTACACTCAAATTTATATTTAGAAAAAAAGCTCATTATTTCTTAAAGCTTAAAACCTTGTAAAAAGGTACTATTCAATTTTATCTCTTAAGAGATCATTTAATTAAGTAAAATTTAAAGGTCTTATAGCCATTTTTTTTTATTAAAAACGAAATAGTAATTCACCCAAAAAACCAAACCATAACACAAAACCCAAAATGCCGCCAATAAAGCCTGAAATTATAAAGGTAAATCGAAATTTCAATGGTATAATTTTCAACATGACATAAGAAGATATCACTAATCCTAAAATCATGGTGAATGTTGGGATTACCCATTCATGATAACCCAAATATCTTGAAATTCGGAACTCATCAGCGTGAAAATTAGATTCAGAATTAACAATCGTTGCAAAAAAGGCTTGGACGAAATTAAAGACTTCGCGCAATGCAAATAATGCCATAAAAACAGTCAACCAGTCGATAGTTTCAAATTTAGTTGTCCATTTTCTTCGTCTTATAAATAGTACCAGTAATCCTAGAAAACTTGTGAGTAGTGTTTGTGCTGGTCCACCGATGGTAATCCAAAAACTATCTGTCTTAAATGCTTCATTATTAAAATAGGTAGCATTAATGGTCTTTTGTAAAGCTTCAAATTTAAATTTTAAGTCATCTGGCCATTTGTCATAAGCTATGGTTTTGTAGTCTTTTGTTATTCTTTCTAATGCTAGTACATTTTCATCTCTATTATAACCTTTAGGAAGATAATTCATACTACCATAATCCAATGTGGTGTCATAGCCTAAATATTTGGCTACTGCAATATGACCAAATTCGTGAGACAGTGTTCCGACGATGGTAAAAAGAACAAATATGAAAACAACTAGGATAGAAAACTTCGGTAGAAACTTAAACGTTAACATGGTATTAAATTAGTATAAAAATAGCAATACCAATAAACACGACGATTTGAAGCCATTTTAAAACGAATCCAGAATTTCGATTTTTAACCGTGAACGTTTTAATTTGACCAGCTAATAAGGCTATAGCTGAAAATATAATAAACGAAACCAACATAAAAATGCCACCCAAAATATAAAACTGAATCACAGAACTCATGGCATCGCTAAATAAAAACCCTGGAAAAAAGGCTAAAAAAAAGATGATGACTTTAGGGTTGAGGACATTCATAAAAAAACCTTGAACGAATAACGCTTTCAAGCTTTTCTTGGGCACCACATCTGCATCTAAATTTAATTGATCGTTAGATTTAAATACTTTATAAGCCAGATAAATTAGATAACAAGCACCTAATACTTTGATTCCAAAGAATATATTATCATTCGCTTTAATAATCGCAGAAACTCCAAAAGCTAATAAGGTCGTATGAATAATACAGCCTGTAATTAATCCACAAACCGTTGCCATGCCATAAGATTTTCCATTGGTAATACTTTGTACTAAAACATAGATATTATCTGGTCCTGGCGAAATGGCTAAAGCTGATGTGGCTAGTGCGAAGGATATGAGGATGTCGTAATTCAGAAGATTTGTTTTATATTATTTAGACACGGATTTCACGGATTTACACAGATTAGTTAAGACCTTTGAGGTTTTGAAAACCTGAAAGATCTGTTAATATGTAACAAACCATTTTTATTTTAACAAAGCCTTATTAATTTTCTTTATCAAACTTGGTCCTTCATACACAAAACCAGTATAGATCTGCACCAAATCTGCACCAGCTTCAATTTTTTGTAGAGCGTCTTCCGCAGAATGAATTCCTCCTACTCCAATAATCGGAAATGCTTTGTGACTCTTATCTGCTAAATACTTAATGACTTTTGTTGACTTTTCCTTAATAGGTTGTCCGCTTAATCCACCATTACCTATTTCTGTAAGTCGTGCTTCGGTAGCTTTTAAACCTTTTCTATCTGTAGAGGTATTACTTGCAATGACACCGTCTAGATTAGTTTCAGCGACCAACTCAATAATTTCATCGAGTTGTATATCGTTTAAATCCGGTGCAATTTTAAGTAGAATTGGTTTTTGCTTACCAAACGTCGTGTTCGCGTTTTGCACAGCACCTATAAGTTCTAATAAATAATCTTTATCATTCAATTTAGCATGGCTTCCTACATTTGGACAACTCACATTCAAGACAAAATAATCAACATAAGGATGCAAGGCATTAAAACATTCTAAATAGTCTTTGGTATAATTTTCTGGTGTTGTTTGTGTATTCTTCCCAATATTTCCACCAATAATTAGTTGGCCTTTATTCTTTTTAAGTTGACTAATAGCAGCATCTAAACCTTCGTTATTAAAGCCCATTCTGTTAATGATGCCTTTATCATCTTTCAATCTAAATAATCGCTGTTTTGGGTTGCCTTCTTGTCCTTTTGGTGTTACGGTACCTATTTCAATGAAACCAAATCCGAAGTTGGCGAGTTCATTATACAACACGGCATTTTTATCAAAACCTGCGGCTAAGCCTACGGGATTACTGAATTTTAAACCGAATAAATGACGTTCTAAGCGTTTGTCTTCAATGACATACAGTGATTTAAATAGACTTTTAATACCTGGAAGTTTAGATAAATTCCGAATTAAAGAAAACGTAAAATAATGTACTTTTTCGGGATCGAAAAGAAATAAAATAGGTCGGATTAACGCTTTATACATACTCATTAATTTGCACTACAAAAATAAGCATCTATTCTATAAATTCAGATTTTAAATTCGTCTATAAATTTCATAGAAACTGTCATTTATCATAATTTATGCAAATTGAATTGTTTAAATTTGAATTCCTAAATAAAATATATACAACATGAAAAAAATTATAGTTCCTGTCGATTTCTCAAAACACTCAGAATATGCCTTAGAAACAGCTGCAGCATTAGCAAAACAGCACAATTCAGAATTAATTATAATGCACATGCTAGAAATGTCTGAATCTATTTTCTCTGCATCCAGCGATGAACGTGGCGAAGAAAATGCATTTATGCTTATGGTAGCCAATAAAAAGTTTGAAGCTTTTTTAGATCAACCCTATCTTGAAGGTATAAGCCTTACACCTATGGTGAAATACCATAAGGTACTAAAAGAAGTTGCAAGCGTTGCAGGTGATGTTAAAGCCGATTTAATTGTAATGGGCTCAAGAGGTCATAGCGCACAAGACGGATTATTTACAGGTTCTAATACTGAAAAAGTAGTGCGTTACAGTGATACACCTGTTTTAGTGGTAAAATCTAAACCAGATAGTGTAAATTTTGATCATATTGTTTTAGCTACTGATTTTTCTGATGAGAGTGTTTCTGCAGTTAAAAATGCGCTAGAATTGTTGGCAGAACTGGGTAAAAAAACAACCTTATTACATATTAACTTACCAAACTTAGGCTTTTTAAGTACTGATGAAATTGACGAAAAAATCGCTAATTTCTCTAAGAAAGCCAAATTGAATACAGAGGCAGTTCATATGGCACGTATTTCAGATCATAGCGTAGAAGATGGTGTCTTAAATTTTGCGAAACGCCAAGGTGCTGATGCTGTAGCCATGATTACGCATGGTAGAACAGGATTAAGTCATTTCTTTGGTGGTAGTATTTCTGAAGATATCGTTAACCATACAAAACTTCCTGTAGTTACATTTAAACTTTAAATTTTTTAAAATAAACCTATGAATCACAAACTCATAGGTTTATTTTTTTATCTACTTTCTACCGAATATATAGTCTTCAAATTATTTAAACACCAATGTTATGCAGCATATTATTGACCGTTTTATAGGTTATGTAAAAATTGATACCGAGTCTGATCCTAATTCTGACACAACGCCAAGTACAGCCAAACAATGGGATTTAGCCCATAAATTGGTTGAAGAACTTAAAGCTATTGGACTGAGTGACGTCAGTATTGACGAAAATGCCTATATCATGGCAACTTTGCCAAGCAATGTAGATCACAACGTGCCAACGATTGGGTTTATTTCACATTTTGATACCACACCAGATTTTACTGGTGCCAACGTGAAACCTCAAATTATTGAAAATTATGACGGTAAAGACATTATTTTAAATACCGAACAAAACATTGTATTATCGCCAGATTACTTTGAAGATTTGCTTCAATATAAAGGACAGACCTTAATTACAACTGATGGCACTACCCTTTTGGGAGCTGATGATAAAGCCGGAATTACGGAAATTGTGACCGCCATGGAATACCTCATTAACCATCCTGAAATTAAACATGGTACTATAAAAGTTGGGTTTACACCAGATGAAGAAATTGGCAGAGGTGCGCATAAATTTGATGTTGAAAAATTTGGAGCCGATTGGGCTTACACTATGGATGGTAGTCAAATTGGTGAATTAGAGTATGAAAATTTTAATGCTGCAGGTGCAAAAATCACAGTAAAAGGTAAAATTGTACATCCTGGTTATGCTAAAGGCAAACTGATAAATTCTATGCATTATGCTTCTGAATTTATAAATACATTACCTCGACTTGAAACACCAGAACATACTGAAGGTTATGAAGGTTTTTTCCATTTACACAACATGAAAGGCGCCGTTGAAGAAACCATACTTGAGTATATTGTTCGTGATCACGATAAAGATAAATTTGAAGCTCGTAAAGCTTTATTAGAAAAGATTGTTCTTGATTTAAATAACAAATACGAAAGTAACATTTTTGAAATTGAACTGAAAGATCAATACTTCAACATGAAAGAAAAGGTAGCACCTGTAATGCACATTGTAGACATTGCGGAAGAAGCCATGAAAGCTGTTGGTATTACACCATTAATTAAAGCCATACGCGGCGGAACTGATGGCTCGCAACTTTCGTACATGGGTTTACCTTGCCCAAATATTTTTGCTGGAGGTCATAATTTTCATGGACGTTATGAATATGTGCCAGTAGAAAGTATGCAAAAAGCTGTAGAAGTTATTGTTAAGATTGCTGAGTTGACGGCTCATAAAAATAGAAAACTAATCTCTTAAGATGAAAAAAATCATACAAGGAATTTTGATATTTTGTCTATGTAGCTGTAATTCTAATCATAAAAAAGAAACGTCTAATGATACCTACCCAAACGTGAAAGTTGTCGGTGCTATGAAAAACGTCATGTGGAAAGGCGAATTAGCAGGTACTATTGATCTTGATACCATATCTAACAAAACAGGACTTTATGCACTTGGGCCTGAAAGTTATCTTACTGGAGAATTACTAATTAATAATGGAATAAGCTACGTTTCAAAAGTGGCATCTGACTCTACAATGACTGTTGCAAAAACATTTAATGTGTCAGCTCCTTTCTTAGTTTATGCTAATGTTAACGCATGGGAAGCAATAGAATTAGAACCAAATATAAAAACGATAAATGCACTCGAACAATTTATTGATCAAAAAACGCAACACTTCAAAAGACCTTTTGCTTTTAAATTAATTGGGCAAGTATCCAAAGCTACTATTCATATTCAAAATTTACCGAAAGGCACAAAAGTAAGCTCACCAAAGGAAGCACATCAAGGTCAAACCAACTACCAAATTAATGATGAAGAGGTCACCATTATTGGGTTTTTCTCAACGGAACATAAAGGGATTTTTACGCATCACGATAGTAATATCCATTTACATTTAATTACAAAAGATGAACGTAAAATGGGTCATTTGGATGCTATGGAAATTGAAAACATGACACTATATTTACCAAAAAAATAGTAGTTTTACACTTTATTATCATTTAAAACACCAAGAATAATTGAAAAAAGTCTATTCCATAGAAGAATATATTGAAATCAATTCGCATTTTTCGGATGCTCTTACAACATTAAGAAGCTTAATTAATTCTACAGAATTAGAAGAGACTATTAAATGGAGCATGCCAACGTATTGCTTAAATGGAAAAAATGTTTTAGGACTTGGCGCATTTAAAAACCATTGCTGTATTTGGTTTCATCAAGGTGTGTTTTAAAAGATACGCATCAGCTATTGGTTAATGCCCAAGAAAACAAAACAAAGGCCTTGCTCCAAATGCGTTTTACAGATCACCAAGAAATTAACAACACATTAGTTTTAGATTATATAAAAGAAGCGATTGAAAACCAACGTTTAGGACGTGAGTTACTGCCTGCACGACAGAAAAAACCTCTAATAATTCCTGAAGAATTAAAACGAGTGTTTCATAGTAATTCCGAATTAAAGATAACTTTTAATTCATTATCACTATCTAATAAAAGGTTGTACTGTGATTATATAAGTGCTGCAAAGCGAACAGAAACTAAAGCAAAACGCTTAGAAAAAATTACACCAATGATTTTAAATGGTAAATATCGTTAGCTAAGATTACATTTAAAAAAAGAAATAGGAGCTAATTAATTATTTGAAGCCGTTTCAGATTTTGCTTCTTCAGGAGTTTTCTCTTTAATCACCGTTTTTTCGTTATTAAAAATAATAGTTGCTTTGACACCAGTAAGTAGGTTCCATTCTTTTGAAGAGATGACACCACCCTTATCATCGTAAACAACAAACTCTGCTGTATTTGGTCCGGACTCACCTTGGTTAAGAGCAACGATTTCTACTATATTTTTACCATCTACCAAATCAACTTCTACACGTCGGTAACTCCCAGTAAGTAGTAGATTATTTTTTACAATAGTACCATTCAATAAAATTTGCACACGGTCACCATCAGGATATTGATGATCTCTACAAACAATATTCACGAATTTAGTATCTACGCGATGTTCTCCCAAAAATTGATCAGACATGGTTCTAATAATTCCGCCTTTAGCGGCTTCTTTATTCCAGCGCTTTTCAAAAATTTCACTTGGACTTTTTAAACCGTCATTTTCAGTCATAGAGAAAGGCTTTTCAGTTTCTCTAAATACAAATTTCTTTTCTTCGTCTTTAGATTTACCACTGGCCTTATCGTCTTCCTTTTTTAGCTTAGGAGCGACTTTCACTTTAATTAAAGCCGAATCTTTTTCCTTCTTAGATTCTACTGCAGGAATACGGATCGATTTATTTTCTTTATCCTTAATTTGGGCAAAAACCATACTGCTGCAGAAGATGCAGAACATTAACGCTATGATTTTAATCCTTTTCACTTTAGATAAAATTTGTTAATTCTTAAATAACAAAAACCGTTCCCCTTTCAAATTAAACGCATAAAAATCAAAAACCTAACAAAAAAACGTTAAAACTTACCATTAAAACTAATTCTTAACTTTCGGTTGTACTCTTCAAAAAGCCAATCTTTATAGTTTTGAGTGCTATTCATTATACAATAACAATACTGTTTTATTCTATATGCAATTTCGTCTTGTAAATCTTTAGTAAGTTCTCTGGCATCAAACACATCTTCACTATTATCGATGCACATTTGCGAGTGCTGTGCAATGGACCGTTCAATCACTGTAAAAGACTTTTTTCCTGAATTAATGACATCTTTATATTCGGCTTTTACATCAAAATTTAAAGTAAATGATTTTTTAAATTTCACTTTTAAAGAATCTGGCATTTTGTAAACAAAATCACGTTCCAGCAAATCATCATCCACAATATTTTCGAGATAATAATCCGGATGCTTAAAAATATGTTGCCAATCTACAGGTTGATCCCATGATCCAAAACGCGCTTCATTATTTCCTAAATCAATCACTTGAAACGTGTTACGATCTTTGTAAATTCGGCTACCACGACCAATCATCTGAAAATATAACGTTAAAGATCGTGTAGCTCTATTCAAAATTATAGATTCCACAGAAGGTTCATCAAAACCAGTAGTTAAAATACTCACTGAAGATAAAACGGCATCTGGTGTCTGTTTAAACCATTTTAAAATATCCTTGCGTTCTTGTTTTCCAGCCGTATTATCTAAATGTTGTACGTTATAACCAGCTTTTTTAAACGTATAATATACTTCTTTAGAGGTATAAATTCCGTTATTAAAAATTAAGGTCTTTTTCCCTTTGGCCAATTCCTCATAAGCAAACAACAGTTTGGATTGCATGAGACTATTGGTATACAATGCTTCGGAAGATTTTACCGTATAATCACCATTAATCCCAATTTTTAGAGAGGTCAGTCCTACATCGTAATTAGAGACTTCTGCTCTGGCTAAAAATCCATTTTTAATTAAGGTAGAAATATCATCACCAACGATAAGTTTATTGTAGTTATCTTTCATTGGTAGTTTTATATTACTACTCAATGGTGTGGCTGTAACACCAAGAATAAAACAATTTTCAAAAAATTTGAATAGCTTTCGGAAGGAATTGTAATGCGCTTCGTCAATAATAACTAAACCTATATTTTTGAGTTCAAAATCATTGTCGGACAAGCGGTTATTCAAAGTTTCTACCATGGCAACAAAACACTGAAAATCGTCTTGGTCTGGTAGTGTTTTTACTTTACTATTAATCACTTTATTCTTAACATTAAACCCAGACAGTACATTTGAAGTTTGCTTACAAAGTTCAATTCTGTGCGTTAATATCACGACCTTTTTGTTATGTTGCTCAACATACCGCCTTACAATTTCTGAGAAAATAACGGTTTTTCCACCACCTGTTGGCAACTGATATAAGAGGTTAAAATCCTCAGATTCATCGCGCATGACATCAAAAATGCGATTTAAGTCTTTGATTTGGAAATCGTACAGACTTTTATCACTCGCTTTTTGTGTTATGTTTTCAGGTGATTCCGACATATATGAATTTTAGACATAGTTAATTTTGCAAAAATAGCACATTGTAAAGGTTTTGTAATGTATTGTTAACAAGATTTAACAAGAATGGTACTGTTCTTGTATCCCTTTCTAACTTAACATTTAAATCTTTTTATTATGAAACAATTTAGAAGACATTCTGTAGCGGTCAATGCAGGATCTATGGCAGACATTGCGTTTTTACTACTTATTTTCTTTTTAGTAACAACCACAATTTCGGCAGACAAAGGCATTTTAAGACAATTACCACGTGTTTGCGATACACCAGAATGTATTGCAGATATTGAAAAACGTAACCTGATGCGTATTTCTATGAATGACAAACAAGAAATTATGATTGAAGAAAACGTCGTAAAATTAGGAGACATTAAACCACTCGTAGAAGCCTTTGTTGATAATAACGGACTTGATAGATGTGATTATTGCGAAGGCACAAAGCTGAGTTTATCTTCTGATCATCCACAAAAAGCTGTAATTTCATTAAGTCACGGTGCTTTAACTAAATACGATTTGTTTGTTGCTGTACAAGATGAAATTACTAAAGCGTATTACGATTTACGAACGCGTTATACCAAACAGAAGCTAAACAAAACACCAGAACAATTGACAAAAGCTGAATTGGAAACGGTAAAAAAAGCTTACCCATTTATGGTTTCTGAAATTATGGTGATACCTACTGAGTAGAAACGGTTCTGATAATTATCGGAGTTGAAAGTAAATATAGAATGTTGCACCTTAGCTATATTATTCAATTGAATCCTTAACAGCTAGGCAATACTCAATATTTACTTTCTTTTTGCCCCATTTTTTTGCTTTTTTAACATCAGTACCCATATAAATATCAATACGTTTTCGCCAGCGTCGATTCATTTTGTCTTTTACAAGGAATAAACTATCAAACCCTTGAATTTTCACTTTAGTATTATGTACTAAGCCAGAATCTAATAAATCGCGAGACACAGCAATATAATTTAATCCTGGTTTTAAACTATCTCCAAAAGCGGTGATACTTGGATTAGAATTGGTTTGGTACGCCAAAGAATTATAAGCCGTTGCGGTAACTTCTAATTGTTTTTTTAAACAATGGTCTTCTCTTTTGCTATGGCAACTAGAAATTATAGTGAAAACTAGTATAAAGATGATGTAACGATGCGCAGTCATAGCATGAAAGATACAATTTATAGTTAAACTATGTTAAATTGTACTATGTTATGCAAAGTACTGTAACAATCTTTACTTCTCATCGTCTTATAAGTGTAATCAATTAAAAAACAATAATCATGAGAACTTTAAACAACAATCAATTATCAAGTACATCTATCGAGACTAAAAGTTTCACTTGGAACCAAAAAAGACGTTACAGATAGAACGACAGTCATCAATTAATCAATCAAAAAAAACAAATCAAAATGAGAGCTTTATCTAAAATTGTCAATACATCTAATAGTTTAGATGATGACCTAAATCAATTTAAAAAACAATATTGAATTGTAGTATTGTTAGTAGATACTTCAAATGAGAAAAGTCAGTCTTCCAAAAAGAAAACTGACTTTTTTTTATAGTGTCTACTTAGACTTTAGTTCTTAATGAGCTTTTGTGTCATAGCACTAGTTGTTGTTGAAAGTTTAACGAAATAAATACCACTTTCATATTCCGACATATTCATAACATGCTGCGCATTAGCCGTCAAAATCCCTTTGCCAACGGTTTGTCCTAACGTATTATATATGTTGTAAGTCACATCATCGTTACTAGTCATCATATCAATAGTTAAAATATCAGTCACGGGATTTGGATAGACCTGAATAATACGAGATAAATCAAACTCATTAATATTTAATGGGTTTTGAATATTGAATAACACCGATTCACTGCTACCAAATTGGCCTCCTGTGATAATAACATTACCACTATCATCTTGTAAATTATAATTGCCATTACCAAACTGACCACAACAAATACCATCATCTGCATCATCAAATATGGTAAATGTATAGCATTCTCCAGAAACCACGGGAAGTGTAATATTTTCTTGAAATGTTGTTGCATTGGTATAAGGAGTGCTTGGTCCTGCGGCAATAATATTACCTGAACCATCTACAACGTTCCATGTTGTTTCGATACCATAATTATCTGTAAGAATGTTAAAAACTAAATTAGAGGTTACAAAAGAAGGCGAAACTTCAAAGTTAAATATGAAACTATCATTAGACGTATTTTGGTCCGTTGTACCATTAGGATTTGAAACGTTAATGGTAAATGAATGCGGACCAGGACTTAAATCAGAGTACGTTGGTGTCGCTACTATATCACTTTCACCAGTTGCCAAATTTCCTGACCACGATACAGCCGTTGGAGCATCAGAATCTAAAAAGTAAGATACGTTAGCCGAAGTTAAATTTAAATTACCTGGATTAAGAATAGTGACCTCTGGTGCAAAATCTTCACCACATATTTCAGTACTATTATTGCCAGCAGTAGCTCTAGCATCGTTATCAAACGTTTCTAAGGGAGGAAATTGATCTAAAACTACAACACCTGAGTTAGATGGATCTAACCATTCTCTAACGCGTGTTGCTTGTGAACTTCCAAAGTCCCACGCCACGCCAAAACGTCCATAAAAATCAACTCCGCCATTATTAGACGTACCACTACAAGCAGCAGAACCACCAGATAACATACCAATTAAATGACCTGTTTCATTGAATAATGCTGATCCTGAAGAGCCAGGCTCAGTAACACCAAGTTCCCATTCATCAATAAACCACATTTGGGTATTAGAATTGCCATTAAAGTTTACAACCGCTCTATAAGCTCCATCGTCTTCTCTACATACTTTTTGAATATCTCCACTTGGATGGTGAATTCCGAAATTAACCACAGGTGTTTGTGTCGTTGATCGGTTCCAACCAGCCCAAACCACATCTGGATTATTATTAAAGAAACTCATATCGTTAATTTCAACGAGTTCCATATCAGATTGTGAACTTGTTGCTCTTATCGTTGCACCACTGACGGTTTGATTGAAAGATCCATTAGGACTTGCAGCAAACGTAGAACACGATGGACTAGGACTTCTCCAATTAAATCGGAATGCCCAAGTGCCTTCTCCGCCTCCACAGTGATTAGCGGTCATAAAATATGGAGTGCCATCATTGTTTGTATTATTTACTAGCGTACCAGAACACCAATCTGTGCCTTGTCTTAAAACTAAAGCACTCGATTTTTTGATATTTTCTTTAACCGTATTTAATCCAAAAGGATCTGAAGGAGGTGTAATATCACAATCTACATCTTGATTACACGCACCAGAATCTCCCAAACCTTTGGCATAATCTTCTGCCGTACGGTAACCATGCACAACAGAACCTACCGTAAGTTTAGCTTCACCAACAACATTTGCAGGTTGGTAATATTCTAAATAAGCGGTATTGCCTTTTACTAACCAAGTTCCTAAAACTTCTTCAGCATTATTGTTATGATGCGTAAATGGTCTTAATAAATCTGTTTTATCCTCATTATAAACATAAAGTTTAGCGCCTTCAGGAATTTTAAACACATCGAACAAAAAGTTAATAGATTGTGCATCTTTAGACGTGTAAGCCATGCGCCAAATGCGATCTCCGTTATCTAAAGTTCTCCATTCTCCAACATCATTAAAATCGTGATCCACATAAATATCATGACCAAATCTCCAAGGAATAGATTTATTTTGATCGTTAATGACATCTTCTGCTTGCAACTTTTTTAAATCAAAAGCTGGCAATTTGTGAGGTACTAATTCAGACACCGTATTTAAACTCCAACTTGGAGGTTTTATTTCATCGGGAATTTGCTGCGCAAACATTAAACTGCACATAAGGGATAATGCTAAAATAAATTTCAATTTCATAGTTAGTATGTTTTAGATGCCTAAAAATAGGATATTATATCATTAGTAACTTCAATTCATATTTCTATTCATTTTCAAATAGATTAAATGCAAATTACATCGACAAAAGACTTCGTTTAGACAAAAACATAAAATTCTATGCATTCGACTGAATTTCTATTTATTTTTAGGAAAATTCCATTTTAAGATGTATCACAAATCTATTTTTTACTTAAGTATCGTTTTTATGATCACAACAAGTTGCAAGTCAGAAATTTCGAAAGAAGATCAATTAATCGCTAAGGCAAAAGCCATACACGACCGTATTATCACCTTAGATACACATTGCGATATTAATGTGAAGAATTTTACGGATGACGTTAATTACAGTCAAGATCTAGATACACAGATTACCTTACCGAAAATGAAAGCAGGTGGTCTGGATGTGGCTTGGTTAGTGGTCTACACAGGACAAGATTCATTAACAGAAAAAGGTTATGAAGATGCTTATAAAAATGCAATGTCTAAGTTTGATGCGATTCATAAATTAGTCAATGACATTGCACCAAACGACATAGAATTAGCTGTAACTTCAGATGATGTAAGACGTATAGATGCTAAAGGTAAAAAAGTAGCAATGATAGGTATTGAAAACGGCTATCCTGTTGGACTTGACATTTCTAATGTAGAAAAATTCTACAACCTTGGTGCACGTTACATGTCGCTATCTCATAATGGTCATAGCCAACTCTGCGATAGTAATACTGGCGAAAGTGATGACATTTGGTTGCATAATGGCTTAAGCGAATTAGGAAAAGAGGTGGTTACAGAAATGAACCGTTTAGGAATGATGATCGATGTTTCTCATCCTTCAAAAGAAGTAATGAAACAGATGATTGAATTAAGCAAAGCACCAATAATTGCCTCACATTCATCTGCTCGAGCACTTTGTGACCATAGTAGAAATTTAGACGATGAACAATTGGGTTGGCTGAAAAAGAATGGTGGAGTTATTCAAACCGTGGCTTTCACCTCCTATTTAAATACCGAAAAATTTGAAAATCGTGTTGGTATTGAAGTCGAAATTGCGAAAGAAATTTTAGATTCTATGGGAGTAAAATGGGTTGAACGTAAAGACCAAAAGTTAATGTCAGCTGATGAACGCAACACGTATTACGGACATTTGGGTAAAATGGTTCCTATTCGTAAAAAGAAATTAGCCACTATGACAGACTTACCTCCTGCTGTTGATGTATCGGATTTTGTAAATCATATTGATTATTTAGTTAAAAAGATTGGTATTTACCATGTTGGAATTAGTAGCGATTTTGATGGTGGAGGCGGCATTGAAGGTTGGTCGGATGCGTCTGAAACTTTCAACGTGACTTTAGAATTGGTAAAACGTGGCTATACCGAACAACAAATTGAACAACTTTGGAGTGGGAATTTATTGCGTGTTTTGGATAAAGTTGAAGCTGTAGCAAAAAAAATACAGTCTGAAAGTTAATTGATATAACATGTTGCGGGTTTTAAATAATGAAACAAGCATTGTTGCATTTACAAACCGTTTCTAAATAAAGGTCGCTTCAATTTCCATAGCATTCAGTTCATTAACTACATTTTCTTTTGCATAACCTAGCGCTGCCTTTTTTAAATTAGGAAATTGTTTAGCATCTTCCGCTGTTTCAATATCCCAATAATCTTCCCAACCTTCACCAAATCTTAATAACTGTAAATAGATGGTATTACCTCCATCTTGATAAATTTCTGTAACTTCAGAAGCCAAGCGTTTTGGAATAGGCAAATCTCTAAAATATTGAGTGACTTCTGCAATGGGCTCATAGCCTTCTTTTTCAATATCAATAGTTCTTTTACTGTACCATTTTATAAAATCATACAATTCGAATTTAGGCTGTAATAATTTTTTCTGATACATTAATTCTTGAATAATACATAATTTAAATCCGAAGTCCTTAAACGTGAGAACCTCTTCTTCTAAATCTTTAATTACGTATTTATCAACCTCTATAATTTCTTTATAATTAAAATTTTTTCCGATGGCAATACAGTATGGCTCTGTTTGCCCTTTGTAAGTGAGTTGTTGGATTTTGTTTTTAGTCAGTTCCTTTATTTGAAAATCACCAAGTAAGATCTCTAAACTATCTACAAGTATTCGACCTTTAAAAAAGGATTTAGGAAAGTGCTTTAATTTGTGTGAATTAGTATATAAAAATTTAACGTCGAGAATAGTATCCCACGCAGCATATTCTGTATAAATGCCTAAATCATCCCAAACCACACGCCAAAGTAAATCGTGTTCTTGTTTTGTAGGTTCGCCAAAAATAGATATCAAGGTATTTAGATGTGTTGGGAACTCAATTTTTACACCAGCAATGTAGACCACATCTTCGTAACATTCTATTAAGATGTTAGAGGAAGCATTGGTTTTCTTTTTAAAAAAGTTGAACATTTCTAATAGTTAAGAAGCTCACGCAAACAACCTTCAAACTTCCCTTTAGCCATATACTGCTCTTCTAAATGACCAATAAAAGGAATCGGAGTTTCCATACTAGCCACACGTTTTACAGGTGCATCTAAATATTCGAAGCATTCTTCCATGAGCATCGCAGAAATGTCACTAGCAATACCGCCAAACAATGAATCTTCTTGAAGAATAATAGCACGTCCTGTCTTTTTCACAGAATTGAAAATAGCAGCTTTATCTAAAGGCTGTAAGGTTCTTAAATCTAATACATCCGCAGAAATATCTGGATTTTTATCTAAAGTATCTAAAGCCCAATGAACACCTGCACCATAAGTGATAATGGTAACCGCAGTTCCTTCTTTTAAAAGTGCAGCTTCGCCAAACGGAATGGTAAAATAATCGGTTGGTACTTCTTGTCTAATACTACGATACAAGGCTTTATGCTCAAAAAATAACACAGGATTGGGATCATTAATTGCAGTTGCCAATAACCCTTTAGCATCAGATGGAAATGCAGGATACACCACTTTTAAACCTGGTGTTTTTGTAAACCAAGCTTCATTGGTTTGTGAGTGAAACGGACCTGCAGCCACACCTCCACCACAAGGCATTCTTATCACCACATCTGCTTCTTGTTGCCATCTGTAATGCGATTTTGCTAAATAATTAACAACAGGATTAAAACCAGAGGTTACAAAATCAGCAAATTGCATTTCTACAACAGATTTAATACCTGAAATAGATAAACCCATCGCTGTTTCCACAATAGCAGATTCGCAAATAGGTGTATTTCTCACACGATCTTTACCAAAGGCTTCTAAAAAACCATCCGTTATTTTAAAAACACCACCATATTCGGCAATATCCTGTCCCATAATTACCAAATCTTTATGTTTTTCCATAGACTGTTTTAAGCCTTCAGAAATAGCATCGATTAATCGGAGTTCTTTTGTCTCTTTAGATGGACTATATGCCTTATAATCAAATGATTTAAAAACATCATTTAATTCTGTAGTTTCATTCGGGATGATGTGAGGTTCAGCAGAAGCAGATTCTAATGCTTTATCAATTTCGGCTTTAATTTCCGCTTCATAAGCTTCATCTGTAGATGGACTCAGAATTTTTTTACTGTACAAATAACTTCTAAAATTTTCTATAGGATCTTTAGATTCCCACTCATCCATTAATTCTTGAGGTACGTATTTTGTGCCGCTGGCTTCTTCATGTCCACGACGCCTAAATGTTTTAAATTCAATTAAAATAGGTCTTGGTCGTTTTCTAATACTTTCTGCTAATTTTTGAATTTTTGTATAGGTTTCAATGATATTATTTCCATCTAAAATAAAAGATTCAATACCATAACCTTTACCTCTATCTGCCAAATGTTTACAATGATACTGCTCACTAGTTGGCGTAGATAAGCCGTAACCATTATTTTCAATACAGAAAATTACTGGCAATTGCCAAACTGAGGCAACGTTTAAGGCTTCATGAAAATCACCTTCACTTGTACCGCCTTCACCTGTAAAAACAGCAGTTATATTGCCATTTTTCTTCAAAAGGTTAGCCAAAGCAATACCGTCTGCAACACCTAATTGTGGCCCTAAGTGCGATATCATACCCACAATATTATAGTCTTGAGTGCCAAAGTGAAACGATCGATCTCTACCTTTAGTAAAACCACTCGCTTTTCCTTGCCATTGGGCAAATAAACGATGTAAAGGAATTTCGCGCGTTGTAAAAACCCCTAAATTTCTATGCATTGGTAAAATATATTCGCTTGGTTTTAGTGCCATTGTAACACCAACTGAAATGGCTTCTTGTCCTATACCAGAAAACCATTTAGATACTTTACCTTGACGAAGAAGAATCAACATCTTCTCTTCTATAAGTCGCGGTTTAAGCATGTTGTAATAAAGCTTCAGTAAAGTTTTATCACTTAAATTTCTTTTATCGTAGGCGATGTTACTTTTTGTGATTGTTGGCATAAAATGTGGTTTCTGTAATCCTTCAAATGTAAATAAAATTGCATCAATAAACCATAATAGACTTCAAATTGCAAATAATTCCGACCTAATTTTTAGCACTATTATGGTTACATTTGTATATTGACAAAAATTTAAATAAAAATCCAATGGATAGAATACCTAGCGTAGATTTAAAGGATTTCATTTCTGATGATCCAAAACGAAAACAAAAATTTATAAACGACATAGGAAAAGCTTATGAAGACATTGGCTTTGTTGCTCTAAAAGGTCATTTTTTAGATGATAGTCTAGTTGATAATTTATATGGAGAAGTTAAGAATTTTTTCGATCTGCCTAAACCTGTAAAGGAAAGCTACGAAATTCCTGGTATTGGCGGACAACGTGGTTACGTCTCTTTTGGTAAAGAAAGTGCTAAAGGAAAGAAAGAAGGTGATTTAAAAGAATTTTGGCATTTTGGACAATATGCAGACGATGATGCCGAACGACGCAAAGAATATCCTGAAAATGTTGAAGTTCAAGAATTACCAGAATTCAACAAGGTAGGAAAACAAACCTACCAAATGTTAGAAAAAACAGCAAAGTATGTCTTACGTGCTTTGGCATTATATCTCAATTTAGAAGAAACGTATTTTGATAAATATATCCATAATGGCAACTCCATCCTGAGACCAATCCATTATCCACCAATCACTGAAGAACCTAAAAATGCTGTAAGAGCCGCTGCTCATGGTGATATAAATCTCATCACCTTATTAATGGGTGCACAAGGTAGAGGTTTGCAAGTTCAACGTAACGATGGTGAATGGATTGATGCTATTGCAGAACCAGATGAGTTAATGATTAATGTTGGTGATATGCTTTCACGTCATTCTAATAACAAATTAAAATCTACGATTCATCGGGTTATAAATCCACCAAGGGAACTTTGGGGAACGTCGCGCTACTCAATGCCATTTTTTATGCATCCTGTAAGCGAAATGAAATTAGATGTTTTAGAAAGTTGTATTGACGAGGATAACCCGAAGCAATTTGAAGACATTACTGCTGGCGAATTTTTAAATGAACGTTTAATTGAGCTTGGACTTATTAAAAAATAGTATTTAGTCTCAGTCCCAGTTTTCAGTAGCACACCGCTACTACTGAAATTGACTGAACACTGCGACTGAAAACTGTAAACTGAACCCATGGATTTACAAGACCAATTAAAAAACCTGTTTCCAGAGCATACACCAGAGCCTGAGGTTACGTCTAACGCTTCCGAAGCTAAGATTTGGTTGCAAGACGATCCGATACTTTGTAAGTACGAAAAACGAAAAGGCAAACCAATTACCATTCTCGAAGGCTATACTGGTGCCACCGAAGATTTTAAAAAATTAGCCAAAGAACTCAAAACCAAACTCAGTGTTGGTGGCAGTTTTAAGGATGATAAAATCATTATTCAAGGGGATTATCGCGATAAAATAATGGCGATGTTAAAAGATAAAGGATTTAATGTTAAACGTGTTGGAGGTTAATTTTTATGACAAAAAATGCTTTGCATATTACCAATGGTAATGCTCTTACAAATTATTTAAGAGAATTAAATTTTACAGAAGATATGCTCACATGGCAAGAAATGCTTTGTGAAGGGCCTACCATTCCTGCCATCGATTCTGAAGAATTCTTTAAAATTAGATCTCAATTTCTTAAAACCTATTACGATATTGAAGTTGATGCTGAAGACATGCTCAAAGAACTTTCAATGTTAGATGATGTTGAAGATTATACAGAAATTAATCTTTGGTTTGAATATGATTTATTTTGCCATATTAATCTACTCGGTGTGATTAATTTATTGCATCAAAAAGAAATCAATAAACCCTTATATCTTATTTGTAGCGGTCGTGTAAAAGGCGAAAAAAATATGAAAGCCTTAGGAGAATTAAATGCCGAACAAATTAAATCGCATTATAAAAACAAAGTGCTTTTAACGCAAGACGATATTGATATGGCCATTGCGTTATGGCGCACCTATTGCGGAACAGATCATAATATTTTGAAACCCTATATTGTTAAAAACTCTAGTTTTAAGTATCTCAGCAGTTGTTTAAAAGCACATTTAAAACGTTTTCCGCATTATCAAAGTGGTTTGGGTACGCTTGAAGCTCATATCTTAAATCTTATCAAACAAAATGATGTTAAATCAGAAGATCATTTACTTGGGTATTGTTTAAATTACCAAGGCTATTATGGTTATGGAGATATGCAATTAAAGCGTAAAATAAAAGAACTACATTTTTTCTTCGATAAAACAGAAGACGGTCTAGAATTGAATAGAAAAGGGCACGAAGCCTTATTAAAGCAACATAACTTTGCTTCGGAAGTGAATAATGACATGACTTATGGTGGTGTCAACCGTTTAGAATTTCAATTTAGCGAAGACCAAAACAAACTTATTAAAACGATACCAAATGGCAATTAAAGATTCAGAATTGATATTAAATCCAGATGGTAGCGTATATCATCTCAATTTAAAACCTGATGATATTTCGGATACCATTATTTTTGTTGGTGACCAAGATCGTGTTGAGAAAATCACCAAACATTTTGATAGTATTGACTTCAGTACTCAGAAGCGTGAATTTAAAACGCAAACAGGGTATTATCAAGACAAACGTATTACGGTAATTTCTACAGGAATTGGACCAGACAATATCGATATCGTTTTAAACGAACTCGATGCTTTGGTGAATATCGATTTAAAAACACGTCAGCCCAAAACAGAATTATCTAGTCTTAATATTATACGCATCGGAACTTCTGGATCTTTACAGCACGATATTCCGGTGGACTCATTTTTAATAAGTACGCATGGCTTAGATGTTAACGGCATGCTACATTTTTATCAAATTGAAGGCATCAGCAATCCTGAAATCGAAGATGAATTCATTAAACATACAGATTGGGACAAAAATAAAGCAAGACCAATTGTTATTAATAATAGTAAGTATTTAGAAAAGTATTTTGAAGGAGATAAGATCTTTAAAGGCATGACAGGCACTGCTGGTGGTTTTTACGGACCACAAGGGCGTGTATTGCGTTTACCTCTGCAAGACGCTGGTTTAAATGCCAAATTAGATAGTTTTAATTATAAAGATTTTAGAATCACTAATTTTGAAATGGAAACCTCAGTGATTTATGGTCTTTCAAAATTATTAGGTCATGAAGCCTTGTCGCTAAATGCTATTATTGCCAATAGAGCTAATGGAGATTTTAGTAAAGATCCGAAGAAAACGGTTGATAAATTGATTTTGTATGCTTTAGAGCGTATTGTGAATATTTGAAATTGTCTTCTAAATTTAACATTAGTTCCTTATCGCATAGAAAAAATAAAGTTTAATATACAGAGATAACCACTTTCGTGGGCTTAGATACTGAAACGAGTTCAGCATAAATGAAAAAAGTAAACATAGGAGGCGTACCAGAACATTTTAATTTAGCCTGGTATCTCACACTTAAAAACGGCGAATATAAAGCCGAAGACATTAATTTAAGATGGCACGATTATCACGGAGGCACTGGTGCTATGTGCAAAGCTTTGCGCTCTGGTGAAATTGACATGGCTGTGATTTTAACCGAAGGGATTGTAAAAGATATTATTGATGGTAATCCTTCTAAAATCGTTCAGACTTTTGTTGAAACACCCTTAATTTGGGGAATTCACGTTGCGGCAAAGTCAGAATTTAAAACCATTGAAGATATAAAACGCACAAGAGCAGCGATTAGTAGATATGGTTCTGGCTCTCACTTAATGGCTTATATCAATGCCAAAAACAATCATTGGAATTTAGAAAATGACCTTAATTTTGAAGTCATTAAAAATTTAGATGGTGCTATAAGAGGTTTAACCGAAGGTAAAGCCGATTATTTTATGTGGGAGAAGTTTACTACGAAGCCTTACGTAGATAATGGAATTTTTCGACGTATTGATAATTGTCCATCACCTTGGCCATGCTTTGTTATTGCAGTGCGCGAAGATTACATTAAAAACAACGAAGCCGATTTAAAAACTATTTTAGAAATTATAAACGGTACAACGGCAGACTTTAAATCGATACCAAGTATAGATAAAACGATTGCAAATCGTTACGAACAAGAGTTAGAAGATGTACAAGAATGGTTGTCTTTAACAGAATGGTCTCAAAGTGTAATGGATGAAAAAACGATTAAGAATGTGCAAGATCAGCTCTTTGATTTAAAGATTATTCCAGAAAAAGTAGCTTATTCTAAACTAATCCATCAATTGTAATTTTTAGTAGTCGTAAGTACTTCGAAGACATATTAACAATATCACCCCTATAATCACTAGATTATTCACCTTAAGACCCTGACCCTAAAGTTTTTTGTATTTGTAGCGAAACAGTTTCGGTTGATAACTTTCAATATTTCAAAATTTTTATTACATTTGATATAACCTCAATTAAAAAATTAATATGATTCTTACGACTATTCTAATCTTATCCGCTTTAGTTGCCGTAAATTTTTTATTATTATTTTTTAGTTGTAATAAAACGACAAAAAAGTCAGATAATAGGTTGCCTAGAGCTATGAAAGCGATAAAAACTGAGAAATCACCTAAGGTAATCGCCAATCAATCAAAGTCTCGCCAGCTTGCTCCAACAGGGAGTTAGTTTTACTAAAATGTTTATTTCCAAACCAATACCCTCTATTAGCACTTAATGGAGATGGATGTCCACTTTCTAAAACAACATGCTTCTTAACATCAATTAATTTCTTTTTCTTTTTTGCAAATCCTCCCCAAAGTAGAAAAATGACATTTTTATTTTCCTCACTAATAGTCTTAATAACCGCATCTGTAAATTGTTCCCAGCCTTTTTTCTGGTGACTACCAGCTTCATGTGCTCTAACGGTTAATGTGGCATTTAAAAGTAAAACTCCTTGTTTTGCCCATGACATTAAGTTGCCACTTTGAAGATATGGTATTTCTAAATCTTGTTCTAACTCTTTAAAAATATTAATTAATGACGGAGGATGTTTTATACCGTCATTCACGGAAAAGCACAAACCATTGGCTTGTCCGAGACCATGATAAGGATCTTGACCAATAATGACCACTTTTACATCATGAAACTTACACTGATTAAATGCATTAAAAATTTCAGCACCTTTAGGGAAACAATTATATTTCTGGTACTCGTGCTTCACAAAGGTCACTAAATCTTTAAAATAGGGTTTTTCAAATTCAATGTTAAGCGGTTCTTTCCAGCTTTCGTGAATATTAATGGTCATGAGTTTCTATAATTTTATTCAAAAATAAGGATTTAGAAAAGTAATTGAGAGTATTAGGCATCTAGCCACATTTACGCTAAATTTGTAGTACTATAAAAAGAAAAAGATTACATGATAAATATTCACGAAAAAACCTTAAAAGACCTTGAGTTTTTTACGGTTTTAGAACATATAAGTGAACTTACGATTACCGCTCTAGGAAAAGAAGCTGCGTTGTCTATTCTTCCCTTTGAAGAAGAAGACCTACTTATGCGCGAACTTGAGTATGTTAATGAATATTTATCGTCTTACGACAATGATAACCGCATACCAAATCATGGGTTTGATACCATTTCAAAAGAATTAAAACTTCTAAAAATTGAAAACACCTACTTAGAAGTTAAAAGTTTACAACGCATTGTTAGCACCTCACTAACCGTAAATGGTATTTTAAAATTTCTAAATAAATTTAAAGACTATTATCCAAAACTTCACCAATACAGTTTGCACGTAGAACTCAATACAACCATGATTGAGCAAGTTGATATCGTTGTTGATCGCTTTGGTGATATTAAAGATGATGCTTCACCTCTACTTTTAGAATTAAGAAGAACCATAAGTAAGCTAAAAGGCAAAATTAATAGTAGTTTTTCTTCGGCATTAAACACTTATCATAATCTCGATTATTTAGATGACATTAGAGAATCAGTTGTAGAAAACAAACGTGTACTCGCTGTAAAAGCGATGTATCGTAAAAAAGTACGAGGTGCCATAATGGGAGGCAGTAAAACCGGAAGCATTGTTTATATTGAACCCGAAACAACCTTGCAATATTCTAGAGAACTCAACAATTTAGAATACGAAGAAAAAGAGGAAGTTGTTAAAATTCTTAAAGAACTAACCAATTACGTTCGTCTTTTCTTACCGTTATTAAAAAATTACCAAGCGTTTTTAACTAAAATAGATTTAATTTCTGCTAAAGCAAAGTATGCACAAAGCCTGAATGCTATTTTACCACAATTCTCTAAAGAACGCACCATGCATTTTAGAGATGCCTACCACCCTATTTTATACCTTACGAATAAAGAAAAAGGCGAAACCACATTTCCGCAAACCATTGGCTTAAGTGAAGACAGCCGAATTATTGTCATTTCAGGCCCAAATGCTGGTGGAAAAAGTATTACACTAAAAACCGTTGGTTTATTACAAACCATGATACAGAGCGGTATGCTTATTCCGGTACATGAACGCAGTACCGTTTGTTTATTTGATAGAATTCTTAGTGATATTGGTGATAATCAATCTATAGAAAATCATTTGAGTACCTACAGCTATCGTCTAAAACAGATGAATTATTTTCTAAGAAAATGTAATAAAAACACCCTCTTTTTAATTGATGAATTTGGCACAGGTAGTGATCCTGAGCTTGGTGGTGCCTTGGCTGAAACCTTTTTAGAAGTCTTTTATGATAGAAAAGCCTTCGGTATTATAACCACGCACTATTCTAATTTAAAACTCTTAGCTAACGAGTTGCCTTACATGCAAAATGCCAACATGCTTTTTAACGAAAAAAGCTTAGAGCCTATGTATAAGTTGGTTGTTGGACAAGCAGGAAGTTCGTTTACGTTTGAAGTCGCACAGAAAAACGGTATTCCGTATAGTTTAATCAATAAGTCGAAGAAAAAAATTGAACGTGGCAAAGTGCGGTTTGATGCGACGATTGCAAAACTTCAAAAAGAACGCAGTAAGCTAGAACGTACCGAACGAGCGCTAAAAGAAAATGAAAAGAAGAAATTATCTGAAGCAGATAAGCTTGAAGAAGTGAATGCAAAGGTTCAGAAAAAACTCGAAAGTTTTCAAGAATTATATGATGCCAACCAACGTCTTATTTATTTAGGTCAGAAGGTCAATGATATTTCAGAAAAATACTTTGATAATCAAAAGAAGCGCGAATTGATGGCTGAGCTATTTAAATTAGTTCAGATTGAAAACTCTAAACGCAAAAAAGTTTCTGCTAAACAAAAACGCGCCGAAAAAAATAAAGAACAGCAGATAAAGCAAGAAGCTGAAAAGAAAGTTGACGTTATTAGGAAAAAGAAAAAAGCTGCCAAACAAAAAGAAGTTAAAGTAGAAAAACCAAAACCTATTTTAAAAATTGGAGACAAAGTAAGAATGCACGATGGCAGAGCTGTTGGAAGTTTAGATGCTATAGAAAAAGGAAAAGCTATTGTGAATTATGGTATGTTTACCACTAATGTGAGTTTGGATTTATTAGAATTGGTTGAGGCTAAGAAAAGGTAATCTCTTAATTCAATGTTAATGGCTTATCATCTAAATTTCTAGTCTTTATCTTTGTGAAATTATGATTAATATTCCAAATAACAAAAAACTTATACTCTTTGATGGCGTCTGCAATCTCTGCAATAGCAGTGTATTGTTTGTGATAAAACGCGATAAAAAAAATCAGTTTTTATTTGCGCCTTTAGAAAGTGATATTGGAAGTGAAATCATCAAAAAATTTAACATCGATACAAATAAAACAGATTCGATATTACTTTATAATTCTGAAAAAAATCACTTAACTTATAAATCTACCGCTGCATTATTAGTTGCAAAACAATTGGGATTTCCTCTAAACATATTGTCAGTTTTTTTTGTGATACCTACTTTTATAAGAAATTGGGTGTATGATTTTATTGCGAAAAACCGTTACAAATGGTATGGTAAAAAAGAATCTTGTATGATTCCATCACCAGAACTTAAAGCAAAATTCTTAGCATAATAAAAGCCCTTTCACAACCAATGAAAGGGCTTTTCTAAATTAACAACTTACTTAAAACTAATTTAATCTAAACAAAACTTGTATTTTCAATGCTATATAATAAGGGAAAATTTAGCATTAATTCATAGCACATTATTTTGTTATCGTAAATATATAATCATCTCTAAAACAGACCTAAAAAACTCGTTATAAACCGTTTTATATTTGTTTTAGATGTTAAAAGTGCAAATTCTATCTATTAATTGCAGTTTAAAAACGTACATCTTACTAAATGAAAAGTAAGGTTTACTCGTCTTAACCTCGGAATTTATTGTGGTGAAACGCACACAACTAAATGATTTTAAAAAGACCACATTTATCGGCAATAATAAAGTCATTCAAAAAGCATTTGAAATTGAAATAAAGAACAACAAGCAAACAGCGATTCAATTAACCCTTCTCGATCGTATTCCTAAAAGTCAAAACAAAGCCATTAAAATTGATGATATTGAAACTAGAAATTCAACTTATAATAAAGAAAAAGGTGTAATGACTTGGGTTATTAATTTAAAATCAGGACAAACTGACAAGTTGAAACATGCTTACACCGTTAAATTTCCTAAAGGAAAACGTGTTAACTTATAGTTTCCATTTTAATTGTAACTCAGACCAATCATTTTTTATCGATTGGCTGAGTTTTTCAATTCAAAAAAACAAAAACAGTTTAATTTAATTTGAATAAAAGTGCTTTAAAATTTAGTGTCTCATAAAAAGAATAATCATTTTCGTTAATATCGCCTTATTCGCTATATTGCAATAGAAAACCAAAGCCACTTGCTTCAATGAGTACATCGCTATCACCATTTACCAAAGCACAACTATTACCTCAAGAAGAAACCCTAGAAATTCTGAAAAAAAAAGGAGAACTTTTTATTGGTATTCCTAAAGAAGCGCACTTCCAAGAACGTCGTGTCTGCTTAACACCAGATGCCGTTTCTGCTTTAACGGCTAATGGTCATCGTGTACTGTTTGAGTCTGGTGCAGGTGAAGGAGCCAATTTTAAAGATAAAACTTATAGCGAAGCAGGTGCTGAAGTCACTAAGGATACTGCAAAAGTGTACTCCTGCCCTATTATTTTAAAGGTAGAGCCACCCTCTTTAGACGAAATTAAACTTATAAATCCACAGACCCTTTTAATTTCTGCGCTTCAGATAAAAACACAAGAAAAATCATATTTTGAAGCCTTAGCGAAAAAACGAATTACAGCTCTGGCTTTTGAATATATTAAAGATGACGATGGTGCTTATCCTGCCGTAAGTTCATTAAGCGAAATTGCAGGTACAGCCTCCATATTAATTGCTTCAGAATTATTATCTAATGTCAATGGTGGCAACGGTTTAATGATGGGCAATATTAATGGTGTTCCACCGACAGAAGTCGTGATTTTAGGAGCTGGCACTGTGGGAGAGTTTGCGGCTCGCTCTGCTATTGGTTTAGGTGCAAATGTAAAAGTATTTGATAGTTCAATCACGAAATTACGTCGGATGCAAACTAATTTGGGTCGCACTATTTATACCTCAACTATGCAACCTAAAAGTCTTTTAAAAGCCTTAAAACGTTGTGATGTAGCCATTGGAGCTGTACGTGGTACCAATCGTGCACCAGTTGTAGTTACAGAAAGTATGGTATGCAATATGAAAGCAGGCTCCGTAGTTATAGACGTCAGCATTGATATGGGAGGTTGCTTTGAAACCAGTGAAGTTACCTCACATAATAAACCTACGTTTGAATATAATGGAGTGATTCATTATTGTGTTCCAAATATTCCTGCACGTTACTCCAGAACAGCTTCGGTATCTATAAGTAATATCTTTACTCCTTATTTATTAGAAATCGGAGAATACGGAGGCATAGAAAATGCGCTTCGATTTGACCGTGGTTTAAAAAATGGATTGTATTTTTACCACGGCATTTTAACTAATAAATCCGTTGCAGAATGGTTCAATTTAGATTATAACGATGCCAATTTATTAATTTTCTAGTACTGAACTTGTTTCAGTATCTGTTCACTTCATTAAATTTATATGAAATTTGTACATCGTTTAGGTTATTATCTTGGTGGGTTTGCTATTGGTTTACTGCTCCTTATGTTCTTTTTAAACGGTAAAGATGCATCTTGCGATTATAGCCCAAATGCCAGAACAACAAAAAATATTAGTTCTAAACCTATTGCTTATTCAACTAAAGCAAGCAGTTTCATTATGCAACAAGAGCTAGATTCAACAACCATAACTAACTTAGTAAAGTTTGGCAGTGTCGATTTTTCAAAGAGTAAAACCAAAATGGACTCTTGTAAAGTATACTTCATTGAAAACACTTATAAAACGTGTGATCTGGAGTTGAAAATTAAAAATTGCGATTCTATAGCGACGCTCCTCGATATTAATTACACAAACATCTAATAAATTGAAATTCTTCTATTTATAATTTAGAAGTTTCATTCTAAATTTTAATATTTGAAATCATTTAAAAAAAGTAAAACGAAATTATTATGAAAATATTAGTAACAGGTGCAGCAGGATTTATAGGATTCTATGTTTCTAAAATTCTACTATCCAAAGGACATCAAGTTGTTGGCTTGGATAATATCAATGATTACTATGATGTTAATTTAAAATATGCACGCTTAAATGAATTAGGAATTTCAGAATCTGAGGCTTCGAAATTTGATATACTTTGCAATAGTAGCTCGAGTAATTTTACATTTGTTAGAATGAATCTCGAAAATCGTGATGAACTTCCAAAGTTATTCAAAAATGAACAATTTGATATTGTTTGTAATCTAGCCGCTCAGGCAGGTGTAAGATATAGTTTAGAAAACCCTGAAACATATGTAGATTCTAATCTAGTAGGCTTTTTAAACATTTTAGAATGTTGTAGAAATAATGATATTAAACATTTGGTGTATGCTAGTAGTTCTAGTGTTTATGGTATGAATAAAAAAATACCATTCTCAACAGACGATAATGTAGATCATCCTATTAGTTTGTATGCAGCGACTAAGAAAAGTAATGAACTTATGGCGCATACTTATAGCCATTTATTTAATATTCCGACAACCGGGTTACGATTCTTTACCGTTTACGGACCTTGGGGACGACCAGATATGGCCATGTTTTTATTTACAGATGCCATTGTAAATGACAGACCCATAAAAGTATTTAACCATGGGAATATGGAACGCGACTTTACGTATATCGATGATATTGTAGAGGGGGTTGTACGTATTATTGAAAAATCAACGGAAAAGCGCATAGAAGATAAAAACCTTTATAAGGTTTACAATATTGGAAACAACAACTCCGTAAAATTATTAGACTTTATTAAAGAAATAGAGGTTAATTTAGATAAAGTTGCTACTAAAAATATGATGGACATGCAACCTGGTGATGTGGAACGTACCTGGGCAGATGTTGATGAATTGATAAAGGATTACGATTATAGTCCCAATACTTCAATAAAACATGGAGTAAAATCTTTTATAGACTGGTTTAAAGGCTATTACAATTAATAAACAACCATTAAACGATATATCTGGTCGATTAATTTAATGTGGTGAAGTTCATCGTAAAAAAATGTCGTTAATATAGAAATTTAGAAGACTACAATAATTTAATTGAAATTTGCAGTCATTAAGGAATTCACCCGAATCTAATAAACTTAAAATTATGAAAATTACAAACATTTGTTGTATTGGTGCTGGCTATGTCGGTGGCCCAACCATGGCAGTAATAGCAAAGAAAAATCCTCATATTAACGTCACTATTGTAGACATTAACCAAGATCGTATTGACGCTTGGAATGATGCTGATGTATCTAAATTGCCTATTTACGAACCAGGATTAGCAGAAATAGTTGCTGAAACTAGAGGAAAAAACTTATTCTTCTCTACAGAAATTGACAAAGCGATTAAAGCATCTGAGATGATTTTTATTTCAGTAAATACTCCTACCAAGACCTATGGAAAAGGTAAAGGTATGGCTGCTGATTTAAAATATGTTGAGCTTTGTGCTAGAAATATTGCACAAGTAGCAACAACGGATAAAATTGTGGTTGAAAAATCTACATTACCAGTAAGAACGGCACAAGCTATTAAAAGCATTTTGCATAACACTGGCAGTGATGTTAAGTTTGACATCTTATCTAATCCTGAATTTTTAGCTGAAGGGACTGCTGTACAAGATTTATTAAATCCAGATCGTGTTCTAATTGGTGGAGAATCAGAAGATGCAATTGAGAGTTTAGCAAGTGTTTACGGAAGTTGGGTATCTCAAGATCGTATTTTAAGAACTAATGTTTGGTCTTCAGAATTATCGAAGTTAACTGCAAATGCATTTTTAGCGCAACGTATCTCTTCAATTAATGCTATTTCAGAATTGTGCGAGCATACAGAAGCCGATGTTAACGAAGTTGCTAAGGCTATAGGTATGGACTCTAGAATTGGATCAAAATTTTTAAATGCGTCAATTGGTTTTGGAGGTTCTTGTTTTCAAAAAGATATTTTAAACTTGGTCTACATTGCCAGAAGTTATGGACTTAATGCCGTAGCTGACTATTGGGAACAAGTGATTATTTTAAACGACCATCAAAAACGTCGTTTTTCAGACAACCTTATCAGTACGTTATACAACACTGTTTCGGGTAAAAAAATTGCAATGCTTGGATGGGCTTTCAAGAAAGACACTAATGATACTAGAGAATCGGCAGCTATTTATGTTGCAGATCATTTATTAAGTGAGCAGGCTCACATTGCTGTCTTTGACCCAAAAGTATCCGAAACAAAAACGCAAGCAGACCTCAATTATCTTAATACTAGAACTGAAGAAGAAAACCAAGCATTAGTCACTACATTTTCAGATCCTTATGAGGCTGCCAAAGATGCTCATGCTATAACAATTATGACAGAATGGGATGAGTTTAAAACTTACGATTGGAAAAAAATATATACTAATATGAAAAAGCCTGCATTTATTTTTGATGGTAGAAACATATTAGACAAAACTGAAATGGAAGCTATTGGTTTTGAATATTCTTCGATAGGAAAGTAAATTACTAGGGTTTTTTTAATCTATATATTTTAGAAAAACCCTGATTTTTTTATTAAATCTGATATATTGAAAAACACGAGTAGCAATGAAAGGCAATATTCTAAAATTAGTATTAGTCCTTATTACCTTGTTGTTAGGCGTTATTCTAGGAATATATTTAAGGCATAATGATTCAATTTGGACCTCGATTAGCACACCTGTTTTAAATTCGCATCAATCGCTTTTTAAGACTAATAAGCGAAAATGGGGAGACCAATTTAAAATTGTAAATATTAAATCGAGCCAAGATTCAACATATCAAAAATCATACATTTATAACTCTAAATCCGAAGAATCACAACCTTTAATTGTCAGTCTACACACTTGGAGTGGCGATTTCTCTCAGTATGATCCTATTGCCCAACTGTGTTTAAAAAACGATTTAAACTATATTCATCCAAACTTTCGTGGCCCAAATAACACCATTAGTGCTTGTGCTAGTGACTTAGTTATTGCAGATATTGATGACTCCATTAGTTATGCTAAATCACATTTTAATGTAGATAACTCAAATATATATGTAATTGGATTTAGTGGAGGAGGTTATGCTACGTTAAGTAGTTTCATGAAATCCAAGCATAAGATTAAAGCTTATTCGGCTTGGGCATCAATTTCGGACTTGGTGGCTTGGTATAAGCAAAGTAATCTTAGAGGAGAGAATTATAAAGAGGATATTCTAGCATGCACAGGATCTCTTGATAAATTGAATGTTGAACGGGCTAAAGAAAGATCACCAATTTATTGGGATACACCGATTGAAAAACTAGATAATCAAAAATTATATATTTATGCAGGTATATATGATGGTATCCAAGGAAGTGTACCAATAACACAATCAATAAACTTTTATAATAAAATATTGAGTGATTTAGCAGTAAAAGATGCATCCAAATATGTATCAGATTTAGAAAAAATGAAATTACTTGAACAAAGAGAAGCTCTCGGTAATTTCGGTCACATCAATAATAGAGCTATTTGCTTGAAAAAAGAACAGAACAATGTTCGCCTAACAGTCTTTAAAGGTAACCATGAAATATTAACAGAATTTGCTTTTAATGATTTACTAGAAAAAAATGACATTAATTGAAACATTATTTACACTGATTATCAATAAAATCAGCACAAAAATTCATTTCATTGAAGCATATCGATGTTTTTTTCCTATTAGCTTAAAAACAATTCATTATTAAAGTCTTTTTTACATATTTGAAATCTAAATCTACACATTAACTAATGAGTACTACTCTAGTCAAAACAGAAAGGCTATATCATCTTGATCTGATAAGATTTTTAGCCGCCTTATATGTTGTTTTTTACCATTATTGTTTTAGAGGCTTTGCCAAGGATAATTATTCAATTTTAGAGTTTGAACCTTTAGAAAGTTTTTCTAAATACGGTTATCTTGGTGTCGAGTTATTCTTTATGATTAGTGGTTTTGTAATTCTAATGTCTGCAAAAAACTCTAATCTTATTGACTTTTGTATTTCACGCTTTACAAGGTTATATCCAGCCTTTTGGTTTTGCGTCTTATTAACTGCTACAATTATACTTTTATATGGTGCGCCACTATTTAGTGTTAATTTAAAGCAAGTATTAATCAATTTAACCATGTTTAATGGCTTTGTTGGTGTGGAACATGTAGACGGTGTCTATTGGTCTTTAGTTGTAGAATTAAAATTTTATATTCTTATTGGTTTACTACTTTTTTTTAGACTTATAAAATATATTAAAATTTTTGCTTGGCTTTTGTTATTAGTAACAGTATTGCAAATTATTCTGCCATTGTCAGAAGCTCCAACTTTTATGAAAATCATATACTTAGTATGTTTTGCCAGTAAGAGCCCCTATTTTGTTGCTGGCATGTTTTTTTTCTTATTTAAAACTGAAAAAAACATAATCAAAAATATTTTGCCAATTATTGCTTCATATGCATTAGCTATTTATTTAATGTCTAAAGATATTTTTGAACGTAACTTAAAATATGATAATGCTTACGATATAAATGTTGTTTATATATTAATTACGCTTTTCTTTGTACTTATGTTTTTAGTAAGCAGTAATAAATTATCCGTTTTTAACAAAAAGATATTCCTATATTTTGGTGTATTAACATACCCTTTATATCTTATTCATCAAAAAATAGGATATATCATCTTTAATAATTTTGGTGAGTATATAAATAAGTGGGTGCTATTAATTATTGTAATAACGGGTATGTTAGCATTTTCATATCTAATAAATAAATTTATTGAGAAACCTTTAGGAACTTACTTGAGAAAAAAACTTAAGGAAAATAATTTTTTAAATAAACTTAAATCTAATTCTATCTAGGTTATGACGCTTAAAAAAAAGAAAATAGCATTTGTTATTGGAGGTTTAACGCCTGGCGGTGCAGAACGTGTTATAACAAATTTAAGTAATAGTTTATTAGAAGATTTTGATGTTACAATCATTACTTTTATTGAGTCAGATCCGTTTTATACTTTACATGAATCAGTTAAGGTGATATCTTGTTTTAAAGAATTACGAAGATCAACATCTATTATTGATTCATTAAAACTAAATTATATAATTCTTAAAAAAGTAAGTGAAATTACAAAACAAGAGAAGATCGATTTGCTTATTGGTTTTATCACACAAGCCAATGTGAAAGCTGTGTTAGCAGCAAAAATGAATAAAATCCCCTGTTTAATAAGTGAACGTAATGATCCCTTAAAGAGTGATATTCCAAAATTGTGGGTAATACTCCGAAAATATATCTATCCAAAAGCCAATTGTTTAATTGTACAAACTGAAAAAGTAAAGCAACTCTATGGAAGTATGATTAAAACAAAGGAAATGGTAGTTTTACCTAATCCTATATCCACAGAATTTTCCCAACTTAGGAAACCTTACACTACTAATAGGGAAAACATTATATTATCTGTTGGTACTTTTAATGACGACAAAAGGCAAGAGAGAATTATTCAGGCCTTTAATGAGCTACAATTAGATGACTGGGAATTATTACTAGTTGGTGATGGACCTAACAAATCTAAACTCGAAAAATTAATTAAAGAGTTGAAGTTGTCACATAAAGTTAAATTGATATCTAAAGTAAAGAACGTACAAGATTATTACAATAAAGCTTCAATTTTTGCATTTTCCTCAAAGGCAGAAGGTTTTCCTAATGTTTTATTGGAAGCTATGCACTTTGGATTGCCGTCGATATCTACTGATTGTAATTATGGACCTTCTGAGTTAATTAATGATGGAGAAAATGGCTTTTTAGTCCCTGTAGACGACCAAGATATATTTGTTGAAAAATTAGGTGAATTGGTTAAAAGTGATGAATTACAAATGTCATTTTCAAATAAATCTAAAGAAACAACTAAAAATTTTCTTGACACTTATGTCAGTTCTAGCTGGAAAAATTTAATTTTAAGACATTTACGTTAAATGAAAAAATTCTTAAAGCAAATTGTTTTTGGGGTATTTATCTTTGTATTAATCAATTTGATAATACTGGTTATTTATGAATATCCTGCATATAAAGCCATTAAAAATAAGACACACAAAAACTATTTAAAATGGAACGATATTCATACCAATAAAAACAAATACGATTTAGTTATACTTGGATCAAGTAGATCATATACCGCATTTAACCCAGAGATAATAGACAAATATTTAAACCTAAAATCTTATAACATGGGGACTTCGGCTCAAGATATTGCTGAATCTTATTATTCTTTAAAAGAAATTTTAGATTATCAAAATCCAAAATATGTGGTCTTAGAATTCTACTTTGAAACTTCAGATAATAGTCATGATTTTTATCAAATCTTTTCTAATGCTTCATTTTTTAATTCAACAAAACATAAATTTGATTTAATCACTGACGGCTACGGAGAAAAAGGTGTTAGGAATTATATTTTACCATTGTTGAAATTCAATAATTACATAAAGCAAGATTTCGTAGCGTTACTATCTAATAAAAGCGAAAAAAGAAAATCCGATAAATGGATTAAAGGATATTTGTATGATACAACTACGGTAACAGCTAATAAAATAAAATCTTTTGACCCAATAGGTAATTTAGAAACTACATCCTTCAATGAAGAAAGATTTGTAAATTTTTTTTCAAAAATTGAAGACCTTGCAGCAGCCAATAATATCAAATTAATTTATATAAGAACACCTTATCCTCCATCTCGAGTTGCCAAAACAATAAAAACTGATGAGAGCGATTATTATAATAAATTTTCAAGTGAAAAGCAGATACCGTACTATGATTTTAATAGTTACAAAGACTATAAATATTTAGATACGGATTTTACTGATTATCACCATTTGAATTATAGAGGTGCTGAAAAGGCTAGTAAACAACTAATTGAAACCATTAAAGAAAACTAGATCCTATGCTTTTTAATTCAATAGAATTTTTTCTGTTTTTGCCTATAGTTTTTGCGCTGTACTGGCTTATTGGTAGTAATCGGATTAAAAGCCAAAATGTTTTAATTGCTATATCTAGTTACGTTTTTTATGGTTGGTGGGATTGGCGCTTCTTATTTTTAATATTATTTAGCTCTGTGGTAGATTATACCATGGGTATATTATTAAATTCTGCCAAAAATCAATCTAGACGTAAACTTTATCTGTGGATTAGTATTTGTGTTAATCTTGGCTTTTTAGGATTCTTTAAATACTATAATTTTTTTATCAATAGCTTGGTAGACTCTTTCACCTTTTTTGGTGAAAAACTTAGTATTAATACGCTTAATATTATTTTACCAGTAGGTATTAGCTTTTATACCTTCCAAACTTTAAGTTATACTATTGATGTATATCGAAAAAAATTAGAACCAACTAAAGACTTTATTGGATTCATGGCTTTTGTTAGTTTTTTCCCTCAATTAGTTGCAGGTCCTATTGAAAGAGCGACTAATTTATTACCACAATTTCATAAAAAACGTAAATTTATATATAGTAATTCTGTAGATGGATTGCGCCAAGTACTTTGGGGACTATTTAAAAAAGTGGTCATTGCTGATAACTGCGCAAAGTATGCCAATATCATCTTTAATAATTATGAAGACTACTCTGGTAGTACATTAATGCTGGGTGCATTTTTCTTTGCGTTTCAAATCTATGGTGATTTTTCAGGTTACTCTGATATTGCAATTGGTATCTCTAGATTATTTGGTTTTGATTTAAAACGAAACTTTGCATTTCCATATTTCTCTCGAGATATAGCTGAATTTTGGAGACGATGGCACATTTCTTTATCTACATGGTTTAGAGATTACCTCTATATTCCTCTAGGTGGTAGTAGAGGTGGTTTAAAAATGAAGATTAGAAATACGTTTATAATTTTTATTGTCAGTGGCTTCTGGCATGGTGCTAATTGGACTTTTGTAGTTTGGGGAGCTTTAAATGCAATCTATTTTTTGCCTTTACTACTTCTTAATAAAAATAGAGTTAATACAGATATAGTAGCGCAAGGCAAGTATCTACCGAGCCTAAGAGAACTTTGGCAAATGAGCACTACCTTTTTTATAACACTAATTGCATGGGTATTCTTTAGAGCTGATAATGTTACTCATGCCTTCTTGTATTTAAAGAATACATTTACGAGTTCTTTATTTTCGAAAACTGAAATATTTCCGAGTTCTATACTAGCCTTAGTAGCATTTTTTCTTTGTATTGAATGGTTAGGTAGGTCAGGTGAATATGCAATTAACAAAATAGATACTATTAACAAACCCTTACGATGGTCGTTTTATTTTTTAATAATTATTTTGATTTTCAGTTTTACGGGAGAACAACAAGCATTTATATATTTTCAATTTTAATATAATCTAAAATGATCAATAGAAACTAAAATGAAAATTTTAAAATATATAACTTTTGGTTTAGTCATATTAAATATACCATCAATTTCGTTATCTGCATATGGAGGTACAGTAGGAGGACTTATGAGTTATGCGACTATTGTATTATTGGCATTGTATTATTTTTTGGAAAAGAAAACAACACCCAATTGGTGGCTAATTATTATTTCTATTTTATTTTTTATGATTGGTGGTTTTAACTATACAGGAGAAACCGTTCAATTCATTATGGATACAATAAAATATTTTATTTATCTTATAAGTGCATATGAATTGGCTAAACATATCAGCACAGGAGAGTATAATTTTTTTTTATTAATAGGTTCCTTAACAATTGCACTAGAGGCTATATTATTTACTAGTGAATTTGGTAGATATAGTGGATTTTATTTAGCACCAAATGAAGCTGGTTTTATCTGTATCATAGGTTATGCTTCTACCTATGGATTAAAAAACAAAGTGTTTAAACTATCAGGGCAATTCATATTTACTTTGGCGGGCTTACTAACTTTTTCAAGAACATTTATTGTTATTTGGCTATTAATTAATGTCATATCCTTAAAAATAAGCTTAAAAAATATTAGAATATTTGGTCTTGGATTTCTAATTGTTAGTACGCTATTTTTAATTGACGAAGTTGTAGGTTTAAACAACCCAAGGTTTGAACAACTGAAAAGTTTTGTAAATAATGACAATGCTGTTTCATCTGAAGAACTAAATGAAGATTCAAGATCAGATACTTGGGCGAAGTTTTATGACGAGATTTTAGAATCCCCATTATTAGGAAATGGTTATGGTTCTTTTACTGGTAAACTAGGAAGATTGGGAGCTCACAATACCTTTTTAGCTATACTTGGTGAAGCAGGTATATTACCATTTATACTATTCTTGGTATACATGGGCTACCTCATATATAAAAGCATAGTATACTTTAATAAAAAGCCTAATTTGATTATGCAAATGATAGGGTTGTCTTTATTTCTAATGGCTAATCATAATTTTTTCACATTCTATTACGTTTCATTTGCCGCCATGTGGATACAATATCAAATTACTGCAATTGAAGAACAAGAACTGCAATTAGTAGATTAATAATAATAATAATATAGCAAATAAGTTCTTAGCCGTGCTTAATCCTAATTAATAAAATGACTGGAATATAAAAATTATTACTCTAAAATTCAACAACAATTTTTGTCGGTATTACCTTATATTTACAACCGAAATTCTTTTATAAAAAGTTTATCAGAATTTTAAATCAAAGTGTGACTAAATTGATATTTCTTGTAAAAAGAAAACTTATAACTAACATTATTTGACAATAAGTTTCTCAATAATATCTTTTTCTTCCCCTATAAGTTTTATAAAGTACACACCAGATTGAAGCGAACTAATATCAATCTGTTGTGTTGCACTGAGACTAACATTCTCGTTGGATACTTGAACACGCTTTATTAACTTCCCTGTAACTTCGTAAATATGTACATCTGATACTTCAAATACACCTGAATATTTAATATTTAATATATCCGAAGCAGGATTTGGATATATATCAAAATCAAAATCTCTTGGTATACCTATAGGATTAATAACTGTTTGTCCTTCACAATTATTCTCTATTTCCACAGTCACAGTTGCTTCATCAAAATCTAAAGGATTAAATACAGTTACCGTATAATCTGTGGTTTCACTTGGGGAGACTTGAATAGATTGCGTCGTTTCGCCCGTACTCCAAACATATTCATCTCCACCAGTAGCTGTTAATGTAGTTACATCGTCTAAGCAGATAATTACATCTTCACCTGCATAAGCCTCTACTGGTTCATATACATTTATCACTACCGCTTTTTCGTCAAAGCATTCTCCTATAAAACCTGTTACTTCATAAACCGTAGTTACGGATGGACTTACAGCAATGTTAGGTTGTGTTGCTCCATTATCCCATTGGTATGAATTTGCACCAGATGCAGACAATGTAACGAAGTCGCCACTTAATATATCTATACTATCGCCATTTGAGATTACTACTTCTGGGCTTGGATCTACATATACTATGACATCGTCATTATCTTCTTGTCCATTATTGGTGACTGTAACAGTATAAGAGGCCGTAGATAATGGACTAACGGTAATACTCTGTGTTGTTTCACCTGTGCTCCATAAGTAACTATCTCCATCGTTTGCGGTTAAAACTACTTCAGTAGTTTGATTATCACAAACACGCTCATCAACACCTGCTGATGCAATAAATAAAGGTTCTACAATTACCGTAATTTGTACGGTTTCACTACTACATCCATTTGTAATTCCTGTTACGGAATATGTCGTCGTGACTGATGGAGTTACTAAAATAGTATTTGACGTCTCACCTGTATTCCATATATAGTTTTGCGCTCCGTTTACACTTAAAGTTGTGCTTTCACCTTCAATTATAGTGATATTGTCACTTACATTAATAACAGGTAAGGGATTAACCGTAACTGTAACGCTATCCGAATCTGAATTACCATATTCATCAAAGGCAGTAACAGTGTAAATTGTAGTCTCATTTGGAATAAAAGTTCTTGTAGCGCTGGTTCCACCGTTATCCCAAGCATAAGTTACACCACCAGATGCATTTAAAGTAACAATTTCACCTAAACAAATTGAAACATCTGGTCCTGCATCAGCAATCACTTGTGGTATAACTGTTACCGTTACTTCCTCTTGGGTTTCGCAACCATTTTCAGAAAAACCAGTAACATTGTATGTTATTGTTTCTGTTGGACTGACACTAATAACATTTGTTGTTTCACCTGTAGACCAAAGGTAACTTGCAGCACCATTGACAGCGAGTTCGGTTGTTTCACCTTCAATAATCATTATATTTTCACTAACTGTGAGTGTTGGCAAATCATTGACTGTAATTAAAATACTATCCGTATCAGAATTTCCAAAATTATCAGATACGGTAACTGTATATTCTGAAGTTTCTGTAGGATTCAAAGTAATTGAAGGACTTGTTTCACCTGTACTCCATACATAATTTTGAGAACCCAATGCAGTTAAAGTAATACTCTCACCTAAACAAATTGAAACATCTGGTCCTGCATCAGCAATCACTTGTGGTATAACTGTTATAGTTACTTCCTCTTGGGTTTCGCAACCATTTTCAGAAAAACCAGTAACACTATATGTTATTGTTTCGGTTGGACTGACACTAATAACATTTGTTGTTTCACCTGTAGACCAAAGGTAACTTGCAGCACCATTGACAGCGAGTTCGGTTGTTTCACCTTCAATAATCATTATATTTTCACTAACTGTGAGTGTTGGCAAATCATTAACTGTAATTATAATACTATCCGTATCAGAATTTCCAAAATTATCAGATACGGTAACTGTATATTCTGAAGTTTCTGTAGGATTCAAAGTAATTGTAGGACTTGTTTCACCTGTACTCCATAGATAATTTTGAGAACCCGATGCTGTTAAAGTAATACTCTCACCAAAACAAATTGAAACATCTGGTCCTGCATCTGCAGACACTTCTGGTACAACCGTAACACTAATGCTTTCAGAGGTTTCACATCCATTTAATGAGAATGCGGTTACACTATATATTGTTGTTTCTGTTGGACTGACTTCTACACTTTGATTAGAATCACCTGTACTCCATAAATAAGAATCGCCACCAGAAACTTCAAGTATAGTTGAATTACCTGTAACTATAACTACATCCTCAGACAATACAAGATTAGGCGTTGGTAAAACTGTAACGCTAATCTCAGCAACATCAGAACAAGAATTGGATATAACTTCAACGGAATAAATGGAATCTTGATTGGGACTTACAGTAATAGAACTTGTTGTTTCTCCAGTATTCCAAAAGTATGTATCGCCACCATTTGCTGTAAGTGTTATAGATTCACCTTCACATATAACTTGATCTTCACTTACATCTGCAACTGGAATTGGATTAACTGTGACTGTAACGTCGTCTGAATCTGAATTACCAAATCCATCAGTAACCGTAACTGTATAAGTTGTAGTTTCACTTGGAGTAACATTAGGATTTGGACCTACATCTCCATTATTCCAAGTAAAGGTAATACCACCAGATCCATTTAAAGTCACACTTTCGCCTAAACAAATAGACACATCATTACCTGCATTAGCACTTAAAATATCAACTACAGTTACGATAATTTCATTGATACTTTCGCAGCCGTTAACACCAGTACTTACAACACTATATGTCGTTGTAACTTCTGGGCTTACAAAAATCTCAGGGGTAGTTTCACCAGTACTCCATTCATAGCTTTCTCCACCATCTACTGTTAATGTAGCTGTATTACCTAACATAACAAATACATCTTCACTCGCAGTTATACTTGGTAATTCATTAACCAAAACAGTAATTTCATCTGAATCTGTAAAGTCATAGTCATCTTCAACTGTAACCGTGTATGTTGTGGTTTCAGTTGGTGAAACCGAAAGTTCAGCACCTGTAGATCCAGTATCCCAAAAGTAAGTGGATCCACCAGATGCTGTGAGCGTAATTGTATCACCAAAACAAATTGAAACATCAACACCTGCATTAGCAATAACCTCAGGTACAACAGTAACTGTAACAGTTTCACTAGTAACACAACCACTAGCAGTGGTCGTTTCAACAGTGTAGATTGTTGTTGCTATTGGTGAAACAGAAATAGATGATGTAACTTCATCTGTGCTCCACAGATAGTTATCACTATCACTTGCTGTTAAAATAGTAGAATCTCCTTCAACTATGACAACATCATTAGTAACAGTTAAGCTTGGAGACGCATTTACAAAAACAATAACTTCGTCAGTACTTGAGCAATTGTTCGAAGTTACTTCTACATTAAATGCTGTATCTTCCGTCGGATTCACTTCTATTGTCGCAGTAGTTTCACCAGTACTCCATAAATAGGTGTCACCACCAGATGCTGTAATGATTATGGTATCGCCTTCACAAATGGTTTGATCTTCACCAGCATCTGCTACTGGGACTTCATTAACCGTTACAACAACACTATCTTCATCCGAATTACCCTCACCGTCAGAGACAATAACCGTGTATATAGTTGTTGTTTCTGGTGTAACCTCAATAGAGGCAGTCGTTTCACCATTATCCCATAAAAAGTTTTCACCATTAGAGGCTGATGCAGTTAAAGTAACCGTTTGACCCACGCAAATCTCTTGATCTTCACCTGCACTAGCTTCAAATGGTTCAGGTAAAACCGTTATCAATGATGAGTTTGAAAAAGCACCATCATTAGATGTAAAAGTAATAACCACTTCTCCGGCTGATATAGAATTTACCAATCCATTTTGATCTACTGAAGCTACCGATGGGTTACTCGACGACCAAATACCACTTTGGTCAGTGGTATTGCTCGGTGAAAAAAAAATCAATAAAGATAAAGCTTCTGGCACAGTTAGCGTATCTGTATCAGGTGTAATTGATACACTTTCAGCTGTAATTAACTCACCATCAACTTGATTAATATACTCTTCTAATAAAGTATAACCAGAAGGTTGTGTTTCATTATGAATACTTGCATTTCCAACGATTCCTCTACTTTCTAAGTATGCTTCTGGAATATGAGCGTTACTTTGATAAAAATTATCAGGTCTAGAATTATTTTCAGTAGGTATTTGAGGCAAAGTTATAGCATAAGAAATATTTGACGAAGTTTGAGTTAAATCCTCAGTAATAGCTTGATTAATTGCTGAACTATCTATCTCATCTCTGTTCTCTGTGACTAACCCATTATTGTCAATGTATTTATAAGCACCAACATACGGCAAAACTTCTGTTTTTAAATTTATATGCGGAAGGATGTTAAGTGTTTCTGGATTGTTATATCCAAAAGGTGTATCTACAAATTGTGACGCAGGTAATGGATCAACTCTTGGCTGGTCAAAATCAGTCCAAGCATGCCCCGAATAACCCGGATCCAAATAATTATCGTTATCGTAAATTAAACCATTGTTTGTTCCAAAATAAGCGGTATTTGCTAAATTAGTACTTCGTCCACCTTTAGAATAATAATTACCAATATGATTAAGCGTATAATCCCAATCATCTATTCTAATTAAACGCGTAATCCAATTATGAACTGCATTATTTATAACATCTAATCTCACTGCACCACCAATTTTACCTGGTGCTCTATGACCGACATTTACAAATAAATTATTTATAATTGAATATTCTTCATTGTGAGTATTATTTGGGGGCGTTGTATCTCCTAAAATAAATCCTAACCCGGAATTAGATACTAAACAATTTTGAATTGTCTTTCCTGTTGTGAGTAGCTCAGAACTATTAGATACGATACTGAAAGTAACTTCAGCACTCTCAACATGACTACCAGATAAATGATCATACATTATATTATTTGCATCTTGTGACTGTAAGCATCCATCTACGTTCCTTGTTGACCTGAACTTAATGTATCTCACTACTACGTCATCTATAGCTACTAAAAATATTTTTCCTCCCGTAATTGTTATTCCACCTTCTGGAGCTGTTTGACCTGCTATTGTTATGCCATCTGCGTAGCCTCCTTCATCTCCCGCTCCATTACTAGCGTATATGTCTGACTGTAAATTAATTATACCACTAACGTCAAACACTATAGTTCTACTCACACTTTTATTAGAAGAATGTGTTAATGCCCATCGAAGGGAGCCAGTTCCACTGTCGTTTAAATTTGTAACATGTACAACTTCACCGCCTCTTCCGCCAGTGGAGTAAGCGCCAGCACCCATGGCTGTTGGAAATGCTAATTGCTGTGCGTTTATATGTACAAAACAATTTAAAATTAAAATTAACAGACAGAATTTTATTTTATTCTGTATGCATCGTAGGCTATTAAAACTCATCTTCATTTTTCTTTGCTTTAATCAATTTTAGGGCATTTGCAATAAAGTAAATAATTTTGGTTTCCTACCTCTAAATACATAATTATTCGATTAAATGATTTAAAAATGTAAGAAAAAACAACCAAAAATATTACTTAGACCAATTAATTATAAATACGCCTAAATTCAACCTTTAGATCTTAGCTCTGTTTATTTAACATTTCTTTAATATTTTATCATAATCATTAGAAATAAATATCAACTAAATTTAAAGAAAATCTCTAAATAAAAATAAACAGTACTATTTACATAAAAAAGACTATTCTCTTTTGGAAATACAAAGCTAAAAATCTGATAATTAAACTTATTAGAAATTTTAACATTGTTATCTTATAGTTATTAACACATAAAGAAAAAGACAACTTAAGTTGAAATAGTATGCAGTCCGATCCGTATTTTAATATTAACAAAACGAAGCTAAATGTATTTTAGACCTGTTTTATTGTAAATTATCATGAAAATTGATAATAATAATTTTCATTTTTTAATATTTGTCTTTCAATAATTTAATATTAAAGTTATTAGTTCTTAGTGATTACTCTGTTTAACCTACAGAAAACAGAGTATGTATCTTGATTAATTATTAGTATATAAAAATAATTCGTGGGTAATTATTGCCTATGAGAATAAACTTAAAATGTCTAGAGTCTCCAAATCTTTAAAAAATGCTAAGGTTGGTGTGTTTTTTTTCACCATATCTATTTTTATTCAATTTTTTTCTAGAAAAATTTTCTTAGATGAACTTGGTGATGACTTTATTGGGCTAGAGTCAACATTAAGAAGTATTCTCGGTTTTTTAAATTTAGCGGAGTTGGGTATTGGAACTGCAATAGGCTTTACCTTGTATAAGCCTCTTTATAACAACAACCAAAAAGAAATAAATAAAATAATAGCCCTACTTGGTGTACTTTATAAAAAAATTGGACTAGGCATATTAGCTGTTGGTTTAATCATATCATTATTCTTCCCGTATATATTTTCTGACACTCAGTTTTCATTGGCTCTTATATATTTTGTGTTCTATACTTTAATGATATCTACACTATTAGCTTATTTTGTCAATTACCATGCTAGTTTATTTGGTGCTGATCAAAAAGGTTATATTATTCAAAAGTACTTTCAAAGCTTTCATATTATCCGAGTATTACTTCAGGTAATTATTGTCTTATATTACAAAAATTTTTTCCTGTACATAATACTAGAGCTAGTGTTTAGCATCATTTATAGTATTGCCCTAAGAAAAAAGATAAAGCAAATTTACCCTTGGCTTATAATTAATTACAATAAAAAAACATCCGTAATTAAGGAATACCCAGAAATAATAAAAAAGGTAAAACAAGTATTCTTTCATAAAATAAGTGAATTTGTAAAAAATGGTACAGACAATCTATTAATCTATGGTTTAATTAATCTTCAAAGTGTAGCACTTTTTGGTAACTATTTTTTGGTATTTTCAAAATTAAATAGTCTTATTATGATGGCATTTGCTGGCACTGGTTCAGCTGTTGGAAATCTAATTGCCGAAGATGATAAGGAAAATGTAAATAAAGTATTTTGGGAATTGATTTCAGTACAATTTTTTATCGCTGGTTTTTTTAGCTTAAGCATCTATTACACAATGGATCAGCTGATTTTATTATGGTTGGGTGAAGAATATGTACTTTCTAAAATAATACTTATTTTATTTATAGCTAATTTCTTTTTGATGCAAGTTACAGCAACTATAAATCGCTTTAAAAATGCTTATGGCTTGTATTCTGATATTTGGGCTGCAATATCAGAAGCAATAATAAATTTGTTGGTTTCTTTTACGCTTGGTAGCATATATGGTATTTCTGGTATTGTAGCCGGTACAGTAAGCAGTCTATTTATAATTGGTGTATTATGGAAACCTTATTATTTATTTAAATATGGCTTTAAAAAGAGCGTTTTTATTTATTGGAAAGGATTAACACCAATAGTTTTAAGCTTAGTATTATCATGTTTATTAATTAATTTTTGTATCAATCATTTTTTAATCATCGATAATGAACTAAGTTTTTTAAGTTGGTTTTTTTATAGTTGTAAAGTAAGTTTTCTAATTGTTGTAATTTATGGCGCACTACTCTACTCTTTTAATAAAAGCTTTAGAGTATTTTGGACACGTATTAAAAACCTAATAAAGAAAACTTTAAAACTAAACTAGATAATTTCAGACTCCATTTAAATTAGCAAACAAATGATAAAAAATAAGACTGATTATATTAATTATCTGGAACGTGATCGGATAGCTCTAGAGATATATAACGATTCAATATCGAGTAAAATAAAAAACTTCCTTTTTCCAAATCCGGTTTGGACTTTTGAAAAACGAATGAGAAAACTAGAATATTACGTTAATTGTAAAAATAAAGGTATTTACAAACTTTATATACTATACATTAAATATCGATATCGAGCAATTTCGGTAAAACTTAATTTCTCTATTCCAATAAATATATTCGGCCCAGGGCTTTCAATAGTGCATTATGGTACTATTATAATTAATTATACCACAAGAATTGGCGCCAACTGTAGAATGCATGCTTGCGTTAACATTGGTGCTTCTGGTGGTGAAATACAAGGTCCTATTTTGGGAGACAATGTATATATTGCACCAGGTGCTAAAATATTTGGTAACATTAGAATCCCAAACAATACAGCTATAGGTGCTAATGCGGTAGTAAATAAATCCTTTGAAGAAGAAAATACAATGATAGCTGGTATACCTGCTAAGGTATTAGGTAATATTGATATAAAAAAATTAATAAGGCATGAGTAATTCAGATAAAAAAACAATGAGAGAAATAATTTCAAATTTCTATAGAAATTCTGACCTAGGCTATCATTTACTAAGGCCCTTTTATAAAGTTTATGAATATGGTATTAGATGTATACCAGATAAACAATTTATAAAATGGTATTTTAAAAGATATATGGGTTACTCTATTGATTTAGACAACCCTAAAACATTAAATGAAAAAATAACTTGGTTAAAATTATATGACAGAAACGATCTACACACCTTAGTAGCAGATAAATACACCGTTAGATCTTATGTTGAAGAAAAAATTGGAAAAGAATACTTAATTCCTCTCATCTATCAAACAAAAAATCCATCTGATTTAATTCCAGAAAATTTTCCAGATTGTAGTTTTATTATTAAAAACAACCATGATAGTGGAGGTTATGAAATTGTAAAAGATAAATCTTTGGTAGATTGGCCTGAGGTTCAAAAAAGATTTAAACGCAGTTTAAAAGATAATTTTTACTATTCAACTAGAGAGTGGCAATATAAAAACATTGAACCGAGAGTTATTGTTGAAGAACTTTTAACTACAGAAGATGGCGAAATTCCTAATGATTATAAATTTCATTGTTTTAATGGAAAATTAGCCTTTGTTCACGTAGATATTGCCCGTTTTGGTGATCGCAGAAGAAATTTATACGATGCCAATTGGAATTTTATTCCTTGCGTCTGGCAATATGAAAATGGTGAGATGGAAGAAAAACCAGAATTATTTGAAAAGATGAAAAGTTTAGCTGAAACTATAGCCAAGGACTTTATTTATTCAAGAGTTGATTTTTATGCAGTAAAAGGGAAAATCTATTTTGGTGAAATTACGTTTCACCATCACTCTGGAACACAGAAATTCAAAACTGAAGGGTGTGATCTTAAATTTGGACAGCTCTTAAATTTAAATAATGAATAATAAAAAAATTAAAATATTCTTTGTTTTACCAACCTTGTTTGCAGGTGGTGCTGAACGCGTTATCACTTTTGTATCTAAAAATTTGGATAAAACAAAATTTGATGTTTCCTTAGTTGTCATCGGATTTGAAAAAGACAGTAAATATGACGTTTCTGGTTTATCAGTCATTTATTTAAACAAAGAACGTGTGTTATCTAGCGTATTCACAATAATAAAATTGTTAGCTAAGCATAAACCCAATATTGTTTTGAGTTCTATATCTCACCTAAACATTATGATGGGCTTAATCTCTAAGCTTTTTCCCAAGATAAAATTTATAGGAAGACACGCAACAATTACCAATGTCGCTTCCAAATACAAAAAGCAAAAAAAGAAATCTTTAATTTCATCTATTATAAATACCGATCAAATAGGCACTAAAAGTCTCGATTATATTATCTGTCAGTCATTAGACATGAAAAACGATTTTCTTCAAATTTATAAGATTAATGAGAAACACATAAAAATTATTCACAATCCAGTAACCCAGATCGATTTTTTAAAACAAGACAACGGACAAATCAATGGAGTTAGGCGATTTATAACGGTCGGAAGAATGACTAAAATAAAAGGTCAAGCCAGACTTTTAGATATTCTAAGCAGACTTACAATTCCTTTTGAGTTTACCATTATTGGCGATGGAGGAAGTAAAGCAGAGATACATAAAAAAATTGAAGACCTTCAACTCACTGACAAAGTTAAGCACATAGAACATTCTGACGATGTGTTTAGCCATTTGATTAAACACGATATGTTTTTGCAAGGGTCATATTCTGAAGGTTTTCCAAATGCCCTATTAGAAAGTTGTGCCGTTGGTTTGCCAGTAGTCGCATTTAACGCACCAGGCGGAACAAGGGAAATCGTTACCAATGGTGTAAATGGTTTCATTGTAGAAAATGAAGATGAATTCTTAAATAAACTTCAAGAAAATAAAGTTTGGAATCCAAAAGAGATTAGAGCATCAGTCTACAAAAAGTTTAATAAGGATAAAATTATAGGTGATTATGAACAGTTATTCTTTGACATTTTAAAATAATTTGTAGTGCTAAATAACTCTAAAAAAAACATATCAATTTTAAGCATAGCTCTAGGTAGTGGTGGCGCAGAAAAAGTAATTAGCTTACTTTTAAAGGTACTAGTAAAAGATTATAATGTACATCTCGTATTGTTATATAAGGAAATTCATTTTCCTATACCAGAAGAAGTTAATGTTACATTTTTATCAAACAAAGCGCCTAACCGACCTTTTTATCTCAAATTTTTTGAAACTATAAAATTCATTTTTGCGTACAACCGTTTTATAAAGCGAAATAACATTAGTGTTTCCATAGCCTTTTTGGCGCTGCCAAATTTAATAAATGGCATTGTGGCTGCTCGAAACAAGAATCTTAAAACTATTATTAGCGAACGCGGTTTCCCTTCAGATAACGTAACAAGTAAATTATCACTTTATATTTCTAAAATATTCTACCCTCTATTTTACAACCGCTGCGATAAACTATTTTCAAATTCTTATCACATTAATAAGGATTTAAAGGATAATTTTGGAATTAAAATTCCGATGGAAGTCATCTATAATCCTATTGAGATCCCTCCTAATACTATTATCTCCGCATCTTTGAATACAAGCGTTGATAAACTAAAAGTAATTACAGCTGGTACGTTAAACAAAAGAAAAAATCAAATTATGGTTATTAAGGCCATAAAAGAATCTTTATTAGCATACGAATTTTCAATTCTTGGAGGTGGTGATTTAAACGACTTTTTAAGCAAGGCAATAACTGATAATCAACTTGAAAACAGTGTCTTTCTTAAAGGAAAAGTAAAAAACGTTAATGAGTATCTGTTAGAAAGTCAATGTTTTGTATTATCGTCGTTTACCGAAGGATTTCCTAATGCATTAATAGAAGCCATGGCTATTGGTTTACCAAGTATATCAACCAACTGTTTATCTGGTCCATTAGAATTACTTAATGAAAATGAGGATGTAACTATTAAAAATGGAGAGTTTTTTATTGCTAAATATGGTCTATTGATTAATAATGATGACCATGTAGGATTAAGTAAAGCGCTAGACTACTTCCATAAAAACCCAGAAGAACGAGAAAAATACAGCAAATTAAGTTTGCAACGCTCCAAAGCATATCAGTTAGATAGTATCTACAAAAAATTTAACCAATTTATACAGAATTAATACAAGAATACCATGTGCGGAATTAACGGCATCATAGCCAAAACCAATCGAAATAAAGACGAAGTAACAGGCATACTTAACTCCATGAATAATCTCATTATTCATAGAGGACCAGATCAAGACGGTTTATTTTCGGAAGAAAATGACCAATTTACAGTTGGTATGGGTATGCGACGATTATCAATTATCGATTTATCTTCAGGAAAGCAACCCATTTTTTCAGACGATAAGCAAATTGTAATCGTTTTTAATGGAGAAATCTATAACTACAAAGTCATTAAAGCAAAATTAGAAGGAGAAGGAGTAACCTTCAATACCTCTAGTGATACCGAAGTGATATTAAAAGCTTACGAAAAATATGGTGTCGAATCCTTTCAGTGGCTCGATGGCATGTACGGATTTAGTATCTATGATAAAAACATTAATAAACTTTTTATTGCGCGCGATTTCTTTGGAGAAAAGCCATTGTATTACACACATACAGATGAGGAGTTCATTTGGGCTTCAGAGTTAAAATCTATTATCAATACTATAGATTTCACTCCTAATATTTCAAAAAAAGGTTTGAATCTTTATTTCAGATTGACTTACATTCCGGCTCCACACACCATTTATGAAGATATTTATAAATTAGAAGCCAATCACTACATGGAGTATGATTTAGCGACGCACCAAACCACCATTCATAAAATTAATGCAGAACCAAAACCAAAAGCGATTAATATTTCTTTTGATGATGCCAAAGCAAAAACTAAAGATCTGGTTTACAAAAGTGTCGATAGCAGATCCATTGCAGATGTTGGTTTAGGGACGTTTTTATCTGGAGGTGTCGATTCTTCAATCATTTCATTGTGTTTAGCGCAATCCACGGACAAAAAAATTGATACGTTCTCTATCGGTTTTAAAAAAGCCTCTTATGATGAAACTGATAAATCTAGAGTCGTAGCTAAAATGTTAGACAGTAATCATCATGAGTTTATTATTGATGAAGATGATCTTAAAAATAACATTCACGAAATTTTAGTCAATTTTGATGAACCATTTTCAGATACGGCTGCCCTACCGACGCACTTATTATCTGAAAAAACGAGAGAACATGTTACGGTTGCTTTAACTGGAGATGGTGGTGATGAAGTATTTGGTGGTTATAACAAATACTACATTGGCAAAATGAACAAAAAATACACAGGTGTAGTGCCTAAAGGCCTTCATAAAACCATAGCGAAGTTAAGCAACAAATATTTGGTTGATAAGGACGACACGCGTGGGAGAAAGTTTCAGATTAATAAATTATTAAATGCCATAGATCACGATGGTGATTTTTATTGGGATATTATTTCTTTAGCTAATACAAGTTCGCAATTGGCAGAAATTATGTCACCAGATTATTATGATGTTGATATTTTTAAAGAATATAAAGACGTTTTAGGCAAACAAAAGATAGAAACGCTTACTGATTTTAGGCTTGTCGATAAAGTATTAAGTTTAGAAGGTGGCATGTTGGCAAAGGTAGATAGAACCAGCATGATGACGTCTTTAGAATGTAGAGCTCCTTTTTTAAACAAAGATTTATGGGAGTTTACCAATACGTTGCCGGAAAATTATTTAATGAAAGGCTGGAATAAGAAGCATATTTTAAAAGAAGCTTTTAGAGATCAGTTTCCCGAAGAATTTTTAGAAAAAGGAAAAAGTGGATTTGGAAGCCCTACAGGAGATTGGTTAAGACAAAGTCTTAGAAAAGAATTAGAAGAATATATTGATCCAAAATTACTAAAATCTCAGGGCATATTTAACGTAGAAGTAATTACAAAATTAGTAAATGACCATTTAGATAGTAAAAAAGATAGCACTTTTAGGGTATGGTCTTACTACTGTTTCCAAAAATGGTACAAGTACAACTTCCTTAAACAAAACTAAATAGAGATGAATAAAAAAAGAATACTCGTTATTGCATCTTTTGCTGGCTCACTCATACGGTTTAGAGGTGACTTTATTAAAAGTATGGTTGAAAATGGTTTTAAGGTATTTACAGCGGCACCAACTTATACAGAAAGCGACTTAGAAAAAATTAATGCTTTTGGCGCTACTCCTATTGAGTTTAATCTGCAACGTACTGGACTTAATCCTTTAAATGATCTAAAATCGATTAAAGAACTAAAAACCATAATGAAAGACAATAAAATAGATTTAGTCTTTCCGTATACAGTAAAGCCTGTAATTTATGGTTCTATGGCCGCGAACAGTTGTAAAATACCTGTCATTTCTTTAATCACAGGTTTGGGCTATGCCTTTACAGGCCTTTCAGCTAAAGCTAGAGCATTGCAACGTTTTAATGAAATCTTGTACAAACTCTCTATTAGAAAGAATAAAATGATTGTGTTTCAGAATAAAGATGATTATCAATTATTTTTAGATCGAAAGGTCATTTCTAAACAACAACCTGTAAATTTTGTGAGTGGTTCTGGCGTAAATCTTAATCAGTTTAGATTTAAAGAAAAGAACCCAGTAGATCAAGTAAAGTTTCTGTTAGTTGCAAGATTAATTGAGGAAAAAGGCATTGCACTTTATCTGGAAGCAGCTAAACGATTAAAAGCTAAGTATCCTCAAACAGAATTTCATTTAATAGGCGCACCAGAAACGTCTCCATCAGCAATTAGCGAAGATGAATTAAATGCTATGCATAAAGAAGGCATTATTGTATTTCATGGAAGACAAACAAACATTGAAGAACATCTTCACAATAACGATGTTTTTGTGCTACCAAGTTATTACAGAGAAGGTTTACCAAGAACAACGCTAGAAGCATGTGCCTGTGGTAATCCAATTATAACAACGGATTCTGTAGGCTGCCGAGAAGCTGTAAAAGAAGGAGAAAATGGTTTTCTTATTAAACCTCAAAACTTAGAGGCTTTAATAGAACCCATGGAATTTTTTATCACAAATCCTGATAAAATAAAACAAATGGGTATTAACAGTAGAACATATGCCGAAGAACGTTTTGATGTCAATATCATCAACAACGATTTAATAAAATTAATAAAAGGGGTTCTAAAAATATAAGTGATGCTATGAAACTATATACTAATTTTGCAAAGCGTCTTTTCGATTTTTTTGCTGCGTTTGTTGGTCTATTAGTAATATCACCAATATTTGTGATGTTAATGATCTGCCTTCTTATTCTTAATAACGGAAAACCTTTCTTTTACCAAGCACGTACAGGCAAAAATGGAAAGTTATTTACAATTATTAAGTTTAAAACTATGACAGATAAAACGGATGCTGATGGTAATTTACTGCCTGCATTAGAGCGTGTGACTAAAGTTGGGAACATTTGTAGAAAATTGTCTTTAGACGAATTACCACAATTATTAAACATACTCAAAGGTGATATGAGTCTTATTGGGCCACGTCCACTATTACCTCGTTATTTAGAGCGTTATAACGAGCGCCAAAACAAAAGACATGATGTTCTACCTGGTATTACGGGTTGGGCTCAAGTTAATGGCAGAAACACCATAAGTTGGGAACAGAAATTCGAATACGACGTGTATTATGTCGAAAATCAATCCTTATCACTAGATGTTCGTATTCTCTTAAAAACAATCGATAAGGTAATTAATAGAAAAGATATTAATAGTTCTGAAGATGTTGATATGCCAGAGTTTACAGGAACAAAAAACTAAAAGAGTCCCTAAAGCAATTACAATATTCTTAAACTTTATAATATATGTTTTTGATTAATTTTAAGGTGTCATGTATCGACTAGACTTCAAACAAGTATGCGACTAAAGCTTTAGCATTTATTTTGGTTAGAACAACGCAGTTATTAAGTGCTTTTTAGCGATAAAACAGGTTAAATTTCATGCTGTGCTGAACTACCCATATCATATATTAAAGTATTTATAACCAACTTTCTAAGTTTATTTAACTGTTTCAATCTCACAGATAACAATCAATAACGTAAATATTTACTTTTTATCGTTTTATTTTGGGCTATGTCAACTAATTAACGCATATTTATCCCATAATTTGATCGTGTCCCAGATCCCTCTATTGACATGAAATTGAATAGTAATAGTAACCGTTACTTAACAATTTTACCTATGAAACCTAAAATATGGCTATCATCACCACACATGAGTGGTAATGAACTCTCTTACATAAAAGAAGCATTCGATTCTAACTGGGTAGCACCCTTAGGGCCAAACGTTAATGGCTTTGAAAGTGATTTAGAAACTTATCTTAAGGAAGATGTACATGTAGCGGCTTTAGCTTCTGGTACTTCTGCATTACACTTATGCTTAATTTTGTTAGGCGTGAGTCATGGAGATGAAGTTATATGCCAAACTAAGACGTTTTCAGCGTCAGCAAACCCTATTGCTTACCAAGGTGCAACACCTGTTTTTGTAGATAGTGAAAAAGACACTTGGAATATTTGTCCCGAACAATTAGAAATTGCAATTAAAGATAGAATTGCAAAAGGAAAAAAGCCTAAAGCGATTATTGCCGTTCACTTATATGGCATGCCTTATAAAGTTGAAGAAGTAAATCGGGTCGCTTCTAAATATGATATTCCAATCGTAGAAGATAGTGCAGAATCACTCGGAAGTACTTATAAGGGCATCAATTGCGGAACTTTTGGTGATCTTTCGATATTATCATTTAATGGTAATAAAATCATAACCACTTCTGGTGGCGGTGCCATTGTTACTAAGACATTAGAACATAAAAATAAAGCGGTATTCCTTGCAACACAAGCAAGAGATAATGCTCCACATTACGAACATTCTCATATTGGTTATAACTATAGAATGTCTAATATCGTAGCTGGTATTGGTCGTGGACAAATGACTATTTTAGATAGCCACGTGGCAAAACGTCGTTCTAACCATACATTTTATGTGAATGCTTTTAAAGACATTTCTGAAATTTCATTTTTACATGAACCTGAGGGTTATTTTTCTAACCGTTGGTTATCTTGCATACTATTAGACTCTAAAGAGACACGCGAAGGATTAAGATTATCATTAGAAGAGGAAAACATAGAGTCCAGACCTTTGTGGAAACCCATGCATCAGCAACCTATTTTTAAGGATGCTCCACAATATCTAAATGGTGTATCTGATGATTTATTTGAAAGAGGTCTATGTTTACCAAGTGGATCAAATTTAACTGATATCGAGTTAGATAGAGTAATTTCTGCAATAAAAGCGTACTTTGTAACATGCTAATTAAATTCCTAAATAAAATATCGGAAAAATATGCCTCTAAATGGATGGTGCTACTATTTGACGTTGCAGTTGTAGTTGTTACCTTTTTTATGGCTTATTTAATTAGATTCAACTTCATTATTGATTTTGATTTTCTACTCGTTTTAAAGCAAATTCCTTATGTTGTAGTAGTCGCAGGCATTAGCCTTATAGCCGTTGGCACTTACAAAGGAGTTGTTCGGTTTACAGGATTTAAGGATATCGTAAATATTATTATTGGTGCTAATATCATGGCAACAATTCTTATTTGCTTTACGTTTGTGAGTCGAAAATTCATGGATGATAGCAGCTTATTCGATATTTCTGGTTCCATTGTTTATATTCATTTATTATTGAATATTTTATTCTTAATTGGCGCCAAATTATTTATAAAATCTCTTTATAGCCATATCACCCAAGACTTTCAGTCTATTTCTAATGTATTAATTTTTGGAGCAGGAAATTCTGGAATGCTAACCTACGATGCCATTCAAAATGACACTAAAAATGGCGTTGAAGTTGTCGGTTTTATAGATGATGATGAAAGAAAAATAGGCAAGAAAATAAACTTATTGAAAGTTTATAATATCAACACCATTGACAAAAAATTTATAGAAAAAAATCAGGTTGAAGATGTTATTATATCAATTCAGAATATTGACCCTTCAAGATTACTTCAAATTACAGGAAATCTTTTTTCACTTGGATTAAAAGTTAAAATTGTACCACCTGTACAAAGTTGGATTGATGGCGACTTAAGTGTTGGCCAGATCAAAGAAGTTAAAATTGAAGATCTTTTAGGAAGAGATCCAATAAATATTAAAAATCCAGATTTAGAAGATCAGTATGATAACGAAGTTATATTAATAACGGGAGCTGCAGGATCAATAGGAAGTGAAATTTGCAGAAAAGTTAGCTTATACAATTATAAAAAACTGATTCTTGTGGATAATGCAGAATCTGCACTTTATGATATTCAACAAGAATTTAGACAGCAAGGCTTAGAAAATATAGATGCTATTGTCGCCGATGTAAGAAACGGAACACGAATTGACCAAATCTTCAATCAATACAAGCCAAAAATTGTGTTTCATGCTGCCGCTTATAAGCATGTACCTTTAATGGAAAATAATCCATTTGAAGCGGTTTCTGTTAATATTGGAGGCACTAAAAATGTGGCTGATATTGCAGTAAAACATAGCGTTGATAAATTTGTTTTAATCTCAACAGATAAGGCTGTAAACCCAACAAATGTAATGGGTGCAACCAAACGTATTGCAGAACTTTATGTCACTTGCCTTAAAGGAAAAGGCCATACAAAGTTTATTACCACACGCTTTGGTAATGTTTTAGGATCTAACGGTTCTGTAATTCCTTTGTTTAAAAAACAGATTGAAAAAGGTGGACCATTAACTGTTACACATAAAGATATTACAAGATATTTTATGACCATACCTGAAGCCTGCCAGCTCGTAATTGAAGCAGCCGCTATGGGCAATGGTGGAGAAATTTTTGTATTCGATATGGGTGAACCTATTAAAATTTTTAATTTAGCAACCAATATGATCATTTTGTCTGGTTTGCGTTATCCTGAAGATATTGATATTAAAATTACAGGCTTAAGACCCGGTGAAAAAATTTATGAAGAATTATTGGCAGATGGTGAAAACACTAAGAAAACCTATCATGAAAAAATTATGATTGCAAAGTCACGACATGTTGATATTGATTTTGTTGAAAAACAAATTAATACATTAACAGATATTAATTCCTTAACACAGCCTTTAGAAATAGTCTCATCAATTAAACAATTAATACCTGAATATATCTCTAATAATTCTACTTACGAAGTATTAGACACAAAAAAGTAAATCAAATACTTATTACTTAACCTTTATATATATTAAAAATGAAAATGCGAATTCTCTTAATCACCATATTAACCATTGCCATGTGCACGTCTTGTGCATCTCGAAAAAACATCGTTTATTTTCAGGATGAACCAATTGAAAAAGGAGTTTTAACATCGGAACCAGGTCAATTGACATACAAAATAGATGATATTTTAACCATTAATGTCTCAGCATTTCTTCAAGAAACAGTTGCACCATTTAATTTAACAGTAGGCTCTTCTGGAGGTAATAATGCTACCTCTATGCAAGGGCAAATGCAACTTCAAACATACTTGGTAGATTACGACGGTAATATTGATTTTCCGGTATTAGGAAAAATTAAAGTTGCAGGTCTTACAAGACCTCAATTAACTGCATATCTTGCAGAGCGCATTAGTGAATACGCCAAAGAGCCAATTATTAATGTGAGATTAGCAAACTTTACGGTAACTATAATCGGTGAGGTAGCTAGGCCAGGAACTTTTACTATTCAAGATGAAAGGGTAACAGTTTTAGAAGCGCTAGGAATGGCCAACGACTTAACAATTTTTGGTAAACGTAAAAATGTGCTTATAATCAGAGAAATTGATGGTAAAAAGAAATTCGCAAGTATCGATTTAACCTCTATTAATACCGTTAATTCACCATTATACTATTTACAACAAAATGATGTTATTTATGTAGAACCAAATAAAGCCAGAATGCGATCGTCTACTTACAATCAAAATAATGGTGTTCTTATTTCCGCTATTGGTACATTAACAACTATCATTGCAGTATTCTTATTAAATTAATTGTATCAAGTATCATATGGAATCCGAATCAGCAACTACCGATGTAAAACAAAAAGTAGAGTTATTTCTTTCTTATTGGAAGTTAATTTTTTTATGTGCTATAATAGCAATACTACTTGGCTTTTCATATCTTAGGTATGCAACCTACCAGTACAAAGCGAGTGCTACTATTAAAATTAGAGATGAAAAACAAGCCACTAAATTACCAAGTATTGAGGATTTTAGTGCAGAAGGTTTGTTTGCTCAAGGAACCGACAAAATAAAAGATGAGATTAAAATCATACAATCTAGAACTATTGCCGAAAATATAATAAAAACATTAGGGTTAAACATTCGTTGTTTTGCAGAAGGAAAAATAAAAGAAAAGGAATTATACGAAAACCCACCAATTAAGATTAGCTTTTTTAAAAGTGACTCTATTATAAGCAAAATAAAAGCCACTATTTTTATTAAAGTAAAGTCTAAAACAGAATTTATATTGTTTAAAGACGATGGTAAATCCCTCATCGATAGAGACAATAAGGACGGTAAGGTCTATACATTTGGTGATAAAATAGAAACAAGTTATGGCGGATTTGTGCTTGTTCCTGAGGTTGGACTGCATGCTCCAAACATAGGAAGTAACTATAAACTAACTATAAGTCCTGTTACTAGTTTAGTTAATAGCTATACTTCAAAAGTCAAAATCTCAACTGAAAAAGGATCTAGTGTTATTAAACTAGAACTAGAGGAAAGTGTTGCTCAAAAAGCTGTAGACTATTTAGATCAACTCATTTTAGAATATAATAAGGATGTATTATTAGATAAGGAAGAGGTGATTAAAGTTACCTCAGATTTTATTAATAATAGACTTCAAAAAGTTTCTGAGGAACTAGAAAATGTTGATTACACTGCCGAGCAATTGCAAAAAAAGAATAACCTAACCGCTCTAAGCTCACAAGACAACATTAATTTACAAAGCGGACAACAATTACAGGCTCAAATTTCGGCGACAACAAATAATATTCAATTGGCAACTTTTATAGAAGACGAGTTGAATAGAAAAGATAGAACTAGTGATATGCTCCCTTCAGAAATCGGGATTGGAGATGGCAACACCACTCAAGTAATTAAAACTCATAACGATCTCGTTGCGCAACGCGATTATTTATTACGAAATTCTACAAAAAAAAATCCTATAGTTGTTCAACTAAATAATCAAATTGCCGAGGTTAAACAAAGTCTACAGAGTTCCATAAATAGTATCAAGGAAACCTCGCAACTTACACTCAACAATTTAAACAGAGAAAATGCTAGAATACGAGGACAACTCTATCAAGCGCCTACAAAAGCTAGACAGTTTACAGACATAAAAAGACAGCAAGGTATCAAAGAATCATTGTATTTATATTTACTACAAAAGAAAGAAGAATCAGCTATTAGCTTGGGAATGTATTCGCCTATAGCAAAGATTGTTGACAATGCACATTCATCATACAAACCTGTAGCACCCAACGTTGTAATAACATATATGGCAGCGTTAATTCTAGGATTAATGTTTCCTATAGGGTTTATATATGTTGTAGATTTACTTAATACTAAACTCTATAGAAAAGAGGACTTAGTTAATCTTTTAAACATTCCTTATTTAGGAGACATTCCAAAAGGTAACAAACGTCAAAAATTAGTCAAGAAAGTTGATTATTCTCCCAAAGCAGAAGCGTTTAGAATTGTAAAGTCCAATATTGATTTTATGTTGAGAAACGTTAAAGGACGCTCTAAAAAAATATTTATTACATCCACAATTCCACAAGAAGGAAAGTCACACACTAGTAGTAACTTAGCAACTTCAATTGCCTTTTCAGGTAAATCTGTTCTTTTAATTGAAACTGATATTCGAGTACCTAAACTGTTGGAGTATTTAAATTTAATAGACCAACCTAAACAAGGACTTTCAGACTATTTAGCAGACAAGTCTATTAAGCCTCAGGATGTGGTTATAAAGCACAAAGAGAATGAATTTTTAGACATTATTCATTCTGGTACTATTCCTCCAAATCCATCGGAGTTGTTAATGAGTGAACGTGTTCTAGACCTGTTTGATTATTTTGATTCTAAATACGATTATATTATTGCAGATACTTCTGCTGTTGGTATTGTTAGTGACACCTTACTTATTTCTCATCTAGCCGATATCTTTGTTTATGTAGTAAGTGTAGATAATATTGACAAGCGCTTACTGAAGCATGTTGCGGAACCTTTGTATAAACAAGAGAGATTACCTAAATTAACGATGCTACTTAACGGAATTAAATTAGGCAATAAAGGCTATGGTGGTTATGGCTACGGTTATGGTTACGGAAATAATCCCAACAAGAAAAAGAAATGGTATAGCTTTTTTTCAAAAAACAAGTAAACTTCAAAAAATATTATTTATGAAAACCTTAATGTTTCATAGTGTTGGATGTGAAAATGAAGATTGGTATAGAAGATGGCTTTCTATTTCAATAGAGCATTTTGAAAATTTCTGCAAACATTTAGTTAATAATAACTATCAAACTGTATTTCTAGATTCTTGGGTTGAAGATCCAAATGCTAAAAAGAATGTAGCACTTACTTTTGACGATGGGTACTTAGATAACTTAGTGTATGCTTATCCTATACTAAAAAAACATGGTCTTAAAGGCATTATCTTTATCAATCCAGAATTTGTTCAAGAAGGTACTGAAATTAGACCAAGCTTGGAAGATGTATGGAATAATAAAATTGATAAATCCAAACTAACTAAACTTGGGTTTTTGAATTGGGCAGAGCTTGATTTTTTACAAAAATCAGGTGTATTTGATATCCAATCTCATAGCATGAGTCATAACTTTTATTTCCACTCTAATAAAATTGTAGATATCTATACAGGTCAACCAAAATATAATTGGTTACCTTGGCTATCACAGCCTAAAAGAAAACCCTATTATATAAATGAAGATCAATCTAAGTTTGTTAAAACAGGCTTCCCTATTTTTGAATTTGATAGAGCTCTAAGAGTTCGTAGATACATTCCTAATGAAAAATTTATTGAATATTCAATTAATGAATATTCTAAAGTCGGAGATAAAATCAATAAAAAAGAGTTTATCAATAGGTTAAATAATAAACTCAATGAAATGCCAGGACAAATTGAGTCAGAAAAAGACATGCGCGATCGCTATATTTATGACTTGTCTGAAAGCAAAAGAATTATTGAAGAAAAGCTTAATAAGCCTGCAGATTTTATTTGTTGGCCAGGTGGAGGATTTAATCAAATTAGTGTTGATGTAGCTAAAGAGGGCGGTTATGTTGCAATGACTGCATCAGCAAATAAAGTAAAATCACTAAATATAAATGGTATTGGTATTATAAGTAGAAATGCAATGACGTCTTTTATACAAACGCCTTCTAGAGATCATTACATAAAAAATTCTCAATTCTTAGTTACTTTATTCAAGTTTCATGAAGGGGACACCATTAATAAATATAAATATCGATTCAGAAAATTACTTCTTTTAATTCGCGATAAAATTTCTTAGCCATAGATATAATTCATTTTTTAGAATATCTGCATTATTCATTTTTGTTACAATAGATGATACAGCTCTAAGTTGTCAATATCTCGACTAAATACCTAACAAAATAATGAGGAACTAAAAATCATAACTTACGTCGTTTGCGCTCTGACTTTATTAGTGTGAGTTCTCGGCTCGTCTGTCCGGAAACCGAAGTATTTTCCTCTGCCCTTCTAATTAAATAAGGCATCACATCTTTAACAGGACCGAATGGAATATATTTAGCTACATTATAACCTTGAGCAGCCAAATTAAAGCTAATATGGTCGCTCATGCCATATAATTGACCAAACCAGATATTGTTGTCGTCTTTAGAAATATCATGAGTTTCCATTAGCTCCATAGCTAAATAACAACTTTCCTCGTTATGCGTACCGATAAATAAAGACATTTTATCCAGGTGAGCCAACATGTAACTCAAAGCCTCATTAAAATTATCGTCAGTGACTTTTTTACTTTCACAAATTGGTGACTCGTAACCTTTGGCTAAAGCACGCTCGCGCTCCTTTTCCATGTAGGCACCTCTTACAATCTTCATTCCTATTTTAAAATTTCCTTCAATAGCACGTTGGTGCAAATTTTTTAAATAATCTACCCGATCCCAACGGTATAGCTGTAAGGTATTATAAACTATGGTAGCGTCTTTATTATAACGACGCATCATTTCCTCTACTAAATCATCAGCTGCATCTTGCATCCAACTTTCCTCGCCATCAATTAAGACTTCAACATCTTTTGCTTTAGCTAATTTACAAACCGCATCAAATCGTCCTACAATCCTCTCCCATTCTGCAGTTTCTTCATCGGTTAAATCGATACCTGCTGTCTTTTTTTGATAAAGTAAAAAACGTCCAAAACCAGTTGGTTTAAACACCACAATTGGCATCGCCTCTCTTTCATCGCAGAAGTCAATAATTTTTAAAATTTTCTCTAGAGCGTTATCAAATTGATTTTCTTCTGCTTTACCTTCAACCGAATAATCTAAAACAGAGCTCACGCGCTTAGTAAATAATTTATCAATAACTGGTAAACAATCATCTTCATTTACACCACCACAAAAATGATCGAAAACAGTAGAGCGTATCAATCCTTCTACAGGTAAGTTGGCTTTTAAAGCAAAATTTGTAGCCGCTGTGCCAATGCGAACCAAAGGCTGCGAAGAAATCATTTTAAATAAAAAATAGGCACGTTCTAGTTCTGAATCAGACTTTAATGTAAAAGCCGTACCTGTGTTCTCAAATAGTGAGCGATCAATCATTAGCTAAGTATATAAATGCAAAGATATTTATTAATAGGTTTACTTTTTTTCTAAAAAGGAAGTATTTTCACAACTCTAACTTAGGCAATTTCTTTTATGAATTCTATTTCAACGAAAAACGCAACGGTTTTCTTTAATAATGAGGTATATACCGCGTTAAACACGTATATAAAAACATCCAAACCGTCTACTATTTTTATTCTGGTAGATACCAATACTCACGATTATTGCTTACCAAAATTCTTAGAACGTTTAGAATCTGAAGATATCGTTATTGAAGTTATGGAAATGCCAAATGGAGAAGAACACAAAAGTATCGATATTTGCTCAGGTGTTTGGGAAGCCTTATCTGAATATAACGCAGACCGAAAAAGTCTCATGATTAATTTAGGTGGTGGTGTTGTTACAGATTTAGGAGGTTTTGTAGCAAGCACATACATGAGAGGTATAACTTATATCAACATTCCGACTTCCTTATTAGCCATGGTTGATGCTTCTGTTGGCGGAAAAACAGGAGTAGATTTGGGAACTTTAAAAAATCAGGTCGGAGTTATCAACGAAGGTAAAATGGTTGGTGTAGACACGTCTTTTTTAGATACTTTACCTCAAAATGAAATGGTTTCTGGCTTTGCAGAAATGCTAAAACACGGTTTAATATATGACAAAGACTATTGGCACACCTTAACCCATTTAGAAAAATTAGACCTCTCAGATTTAGATCAATTAATTTACGATTCTATAATTATAAAAAATACAGTAGTGACATCCGATCCTACAGAACAAGGCTTAAGAAAAATACTAAATTTCGGTCATACCTTAGGTCATGCTCTAGAAAGTTACTTCCTAGAGAATGCTGATAAAACCCCTTTACTTCATGGTGAAGCTATTGCCATAGGCATGATTTTAGAAAGCTATTTATCGACAAAAGTTTGTGGATTATCTCTTGAAGATTTAGAGGATATTACAACAGGTATCTTAAAAACGTTTTCTAAAGTTGACATCACCAAACAAGACCAAAATAGCATCATCGACTTGTTAAAGTATGATAAAAAGAACAGCCACGGAGTTGTGAAATTTGTATTGCTTGAAGCTATTGGTCAACCAAAAATAGATTGTGTGGTTAGTAATGATTTTATTTTAGAAGCTTTTGAGTATTATGCTGGTTAATAGAAATTGTAATACTTAATAAAATAAATAAGTAAGGTACTCTTATCTCTTTTCAGTCAAATCAATAAATTAAAGAATGCTAACATCATTATTAATAACATAGCACCAGTGATATAGTCCTTTAATTTAAATTCAGTTATTGCTTTTCTTAAAATAGTAAGTCCATAAAAAAGCAAAATAAACAAACCTAAAAATGAGATCATCCATATCAATTGCCTTACTGGTATTTGGTTATCAATTTTCAAGGGATAGACACAATAATGAACCAAAAAGTATATAAAAATGAAAACAGAAATAGTATATCCAAATATGATTCCTATTTTACTGTTCTTGATAAGCCCAATAGTTGCTATAATAGAATAAATTGAAATTAAAATAACACCTTTCCATCTCCAAACCACCTCTAATAAATTCATTTTTCCACCAGCCCAGCCGATACCAAAAACACTCGGTCTTACCAAATATATTGAACTAAGTAAAGCACTTATCCCAATTAAAATAAAAAATATAATTAAAATTAGCTTGACTATTCGGTTTTTGGATGTCATTTAAAATTTAATGTGTAAAAAGAGACAAATGCTAATTTCATAAATTAAAGATAACGCTCTTGTATCACCTCATTATGATGATTCTCATGACCCACAATGATATAACCTAATGCTCTTACAGAAAATGGTGAACCACTCGCCTCTCCTATTTCCAATAGCGTCTCCGCACCAAAACTACTAAACAAGGCTATTGTAGCTTGCCTTACTGCCTTATACTCTTCTAAAAGACTTTCTAAAGTTCGCGTAGATGCAAAACCGTATGGAACATAGTCGTCTTGCTCAAAACCAAGCATTGGTGTTTTATCTTTCCGTGCAATACGCAAAGCTCTGTAGGCAAAAATACGCTCAGTATCAATCATATGAAGCAAAATATCTTGTATCGTCCATTTTCCAGCAGCATAAGCGTAATGCTGTTTTTCTGTTGGAATTTCAGAATAGAATGCCATCACAATCTCTAAGTTCTGTTTTAAAGCTTCAACAATGTCTGATGTTGAAATGGCTTTATCGATATAAGCCTTATAATAAGGATGGTATTCGTTGGAATTTAATAGATCTGAATTCATGAAAATAGCGTTTATTAAAAAAGCCCTTCATCATTGTAACAAAGGGCTTTTGTGACTATAAATTGTGCAATTACAATTCGTTAAAAATGGTATGCATTAAACGTTTTTTGTCGTTAAGGCTTTCTTCTAACGAAATCATAGTTTCCGTTCTGTAAACCCCTTCAATATCATCTAAAAGAAAAATAATTTCCTTGGCATGCATGGTATCTTTTGCTCTAATTTTACAGAAAATATTAAACTTTCCGGTTGTAATATGTGCAACTGTTACGTAAGGAATATCATAAATACGCTCTAAAACAAATTTAGTTTGTGACGTATTTTGAAGATAAACACCGACATAAGCGATAAATGAATAATCTAATTTTTGATAGTCTAAGGTTAATGATGAACCCTTAATAATACCTGCTTCTTCCATCTTCTTAACACGCACATGAACAGTCCCAGCAGAAATCAATAACTTTTTTGCAATATCTGTAAATGGAATACGTGTGTTGTCGATAAGCATATCGAGTATTTGGTGATCAACTTCGTCTAGTTTAAACTTTGCCATAAATCGTGTTTTTATTAACGTAAATTCAAAAATAAAACATTTACACTAAGAATTATGCTTAAATATTGAATAATTTCAAGGTTTTAATGAGATTCTTTCATTATTTAGCAGTGCGAAAACGATTTCGCTATCTATAGTTAACATCAAATTTTCTACAGGTTCTAACAACATACCTTTAGCATCAATTTCTTTATGACCAAACTTAGAAATCTGTTTCGAAATTTCTTTAATCTTGGGTATAAAATCTAAATTTTCACCCTTTAATACTTCATTATATTGAACACCAATATCTACAAGCTCTAAATCAGATGGACTGCGTTTTACATTTCTAATAATAACATCATAAAAACACTTATCATTTTCAGGAATACCAAAGTAATCCTTATAATCTTCTAACTCAAAACCTTTAGCAATAACGCTGAGCCCTTTAAGAATAGCTGTAAACATAAAACGTCGCACCTCTTCCCTATCATAATCATTTGCATAATGACCAGCCTCATATAGTAAAGTCGGTACACCAAAACTCTGAAAAGTATCTCCAACACAATTCAAATTAAAACTATCATCGTATCGTCCTGTACTATCAGGCAGTTCGGTTTGTAATAAATCATTTACTTTGGCTATAATTGCCATAGCTGCCTTTCTATTTGATGTTTGGGAACGCTCTTTATCTTGCGAAGGAGATAAAAACGATAAGGTCGCAATATTATTTGTAAGTCCAGCACTAAAAATGGTGCGTTGTCCATGAAGGTTAAAACAATAGTCTGGTTGAAAGTCGTCATAAATCTGTCGCAGAATTTGGCTTTCTGGCTGACTCAAATCTTGTGCATCTCTATTTAAATCGACAAGATTGGCATTGAGACGTGTGTATTTTTGCGCACCATCAGGATTTAATATCGGAATCACGACTAAAGTACAGCGGTCTAAAATATAATTTGCTTCTTCATTTTTAGAATCAAACAAATTAAATATATCAAAAAGCGCTTTGGTCGATGTCGATTCGTTACCATGCATTTGCGACCAAAGTAATATTTTGATGGATCCATGTCCAAATTTCAAACTATAAATTGGTCGTTCTTCTACAGAATAACCAAGCACTGAAATATGAGATTTCGGTAATTTTTCTAAACACTTTTCAATATGACTATTGGTAATATAACGACCGTGTAATTCGGATGTTTTTACCGATAAAAAAACGCTATTCATAAACTCTAAATCCATATGCTTTTTTTAGTGGTTACAAATGTAATCATTTGATTTTTTACATTTGTAAACAGCAGAATTCATCACATTTGTTACAATGTTAAACATGGATACCCAGAAAAAATAGATTTTATGATATGGGATTTACAGATAATTCAATACGAATATAAAAATTTAAATAAAATACTTATTATCAATATTTTAAATTAAAAAATCAAACTATTAGTTTAATATATGTTTAAATAAAACAAAGCTCATAATAGATTCAACACAGAATTGTGCTACATTTGTAACACTAAAGCACCAAATTTTAAGTTTACAATGATAAACTCTGTTGATTTTACAAAGCGCCTTCAAAAAGTGATTGATTTTCACAATGAAACAGCCTCTAGTTTTGCAGAAAAAATTGGAGTACAACGCTCTAGTATTTCGCATATTTTAAGTGGCAGAAACAAGCCAAGTTTAGATTTTGTAATGAAGGTACTCCACTCCTATCCTGAGGTGGAATTGTATTGGCTTATGAATGGCAAAGGTCAATTTCCGAATGATGCAAAAATTTCCAAATCTCCAAATTCTAATATTGAAAAGAAAATTCAAAAATCTCAAATTCCGAAGCCGAGCGCCATATTGGATTCTGCTTTAGATACGATGTCTGATTCTGAAATCGAAAAAATCGTCATCTTTTACAAAAACGGTACTTTTAAAAGTTATAAGCCTTAATAATTATTAGGCTATGTATTATCTTTGCAAAAAAGATTGATATGAAGGTATGTCTTGCATTACTCGGCTTATTATTGCTCACAAGTTGCTACACGGTTGAGCGTAATTGTTCAGATTTTAAAACTGGAACTTTTGAATTTACCTATCAATTAGATGGTGTTGAGCAAACCTCACGTTTTAAACGCACTGAAAACTATAATATCGATTATAATGAAGGTAAGGCAGATTCTTCCTCACTGCGTTGGATCAATGATTGTGAGTTTGTACTGAAAAAATTACACCCTACGACCAATGGTGAAAAAGATGCCATTCATATCAAAATATTGTCAACCACAGAAGATTCTTATCTATTTGAATATAAATTAGCAGCAAAACGCCCTAACAAACCTACAAATACAGAAAAAGGGATTGCGGTAAGAGTGATGAAGCAGCAAATATAATCAGCAGTTCCATTATTGCATTTAAAATTACAACCTAGTTGCTCAGCAAAAGATACTTGTTGCTTTATAAAACAACTAAAAATTACGGGTTTAAAAACAAGTAACAGTTAGCTTCTAATAGGTTCAAAACAAAGTCACCTGACCCTTATCATCAATATCTAAACCATCCTCATCGCCCGAATTACTTTCGTCTTTAGACGGTATTGCATCGTCCGTTTTAGTCTTAGTTTCAGAATCTGAAATCTCAACAGCCTCTTCATCGACCACCTCTATTTCATCTGCATGCACTTCCTCAGGCGCTTCATAAGGCAAAGATTCTAATAAGCTAACTTGATTAATTTTATCCTTAGTCAACTGATTGCCTTGAGCTGTAATTCCTTTTATTGCAATAAACGCTTCAAGATCAACTTCCATATTAGGCTGACGATCTTTACCACGTTCTTTAGTGAATTCTACATCTGCCATTGGTCGCCAATCGGTAGATACAATCTCTAATTGCGAACCTGAATGATCTGATATAAATGTTTCCTCTTTACCTTCTTGCTCTATTAAAAAACGTTTTACGTAGTAGCGTTCTTTTTCTCCATCATAATAAATAGCAGAAATAGGTTTTTTAGGAATCCATTTTTCTAACACAATCATGTCATTATCAAAATGCGCGGTTAACTCTGGGATGATGGTTTTCACTATTCCAGATTGGGTGATCACCAACAAACGATCTTCACCTCTAAACTCTCCTATTAACTCACCTCTTTCGTCAACATTTAAGCGTTGAACGGTATCATCAAACCAAATTTTACGTGGTTTAAGCGTCGATACTCCTTTTTCTTTAAGCTCCACACGTTTAATCGCGTGTTTAGTGACACGATTTCCTTTAGATGTTCTACCTTTAATCAAAACATCGGCAAAGTCTAAATCCCACTTCATTTTCTTAATACTTCCTACTTGGCGTAATAAAATAGTTACCACTTCGGCTTCACCATTCGGATTTGCAGAGAAATACCAAAGCGCTGAGCCTTTACTGCCGTTGGTTAAATCGTATTCCCGATCTCTAGTCATACTCGTCACAGCGAATCGTTTCACGTAAGACGGACCACCTTTACCATCACGATAAATCAGATTATAAATGGTACGCTTATCTTTTTTCTTAAATACAGCGACGTGAATGATATTCTTACCTATAAAGGTTTTAGAATCCACTTTAGTGACCATCATTTTTCCATCATTTGTAAACACAATGATATCGTCAATATCACTACAATCGCAAACGTATTCATCACGCTTTAATGCGGTTCCTATAAATCCTTCTTCTCTATTCACATAGAGTTTTGTGTTACGGATAATCACTTTTGTAGCATCTACATCATCAAATATTCTGATTTCTGTTTTACGCTCCTTACCTTCTCCGTATTCTTTCTTTAATCTTTCGAAATACGCTATGGCATAATCGATTAGGTTAGCTAAGTGATGTTTTACTTCAGCGATTTGATCTTCTAAAGCATCAATTTTTTGTTGTGCTTTATCGATATCAAATTTAGAAATACGCTTAATTCTAATTTCAGTTAAACGCGTAATATCTTCAACCGTAATTGCACGTTTTAAATGTTTAATATGTGGCTGCAGTCCTTTGTCGATGGCATTAATAACACCATCCCAAGTTTCTTCTTCTTCAATATCGCGATAGATGCGCTTTTCAATAAAAATGCGTTCTAAAGAGGCAAAATGCCATTGTTCTTGAAACTCGCCTAAGCGGATCTCTAACTCGCTCTTTAAAAGCTGAACCGTATTATCTGTAGAACGACGTAACATTTCCGTAACACCAACAAAATAAGGCTTGTTGTCTTCAATAACACAACCTAGTGGCGAAATGGACGTTTCGCAATTTGTAAATGCATAAAGTGCATCGATGGTTTTATCTGGTGATAAGCCTGAAGGTAAATGAATTAAAATTTCAACATTTGCTGCTGTATTATCTTCAATTTTCTTAATCTTAATTTTCCCCTTATCATTCGCTTTAAGGATGGAATCTATAAGTGACGACGTTGTAGTACCAAACGGAATTTCAGTAATGACCAAGCTATTTTTATCACGTTGCGAAATCAAGGCTCTTACACGTACTTTTCCTCCTCGTAATCCATCATTATAATTGGTGAAATCTGCAATACCAGCCGTTGGGAAATCTGGTAAAATGGTAAATCGTTTGCCTTTAAGGTGCTTAATAGAAGCATCTATAAGTTCAATAAAATTATGTGGTAATATTTTAGTCGATAAACCTACTGCAATCCCTTCACCTCCTTGTGCTAACAATAAAGGAAACATCACAGGAAGGTTGATTGGTTCTTTTCTACGACCATCATAAGAGGCTTGCCATTCTGTGATTTTGGGATTATAGACCACATCAAGCGCAAACTTAGATAAACGTGCTTCAATATAACGCGAGGCTGCAGCACGATCTCCTGTAAGTATATTTCCCCAGTTTCCTTGGGTATCAATCAGCAAATCTTTCTGTCCGATTTGCACCATGGCATCTGCGATACTCGCATCACCATGTGGATGGTATTGCATGGTATGTCCAACAATATTAGCTACTTTATTGTAACGACCATCATCTAAATCTTTCATAGAGTGCATAATACGTCGCTGCACAGGTTTAAAACCATCTTCAATCGCAGGTACAGCACGCTCTAAGATTACATAAGATGCGTAATCTAAAAACCATTCTTTATACATACCAGTAACCTTAACAATCGTTTCTTGGTTACCGCTATCTTCATTTAACAACTCTTCATGTTCTTCTGACATCTATCCCTTCTTTAAGCTTTATGTTTTCTTTTAGAATCTTTCTTAGTGACTGCTTCACATACTTTAGTTTTTTTCGCCTTAAAAGTGTAATGTTGAAACGTTCTTTTCTTATCGATTTATTTTTACTTTGTACAGCAACCACCAACGTTCGGTAGATGTAATAATTATGAATTTTAAAACCTACCAACTGATCTTTGGAAATCTCTAATTGATCTTCCCTATAGTTAAGAAATTGCGTTAAAATTAATCCACTATTGGTAATCACCAATTTTGAACCATCACTATCGTATTCAAAATAGCGTGCTATAAAGTGCACAATTACAAAAGCGACGAGTAAACCAATGATAACAAACAATGAACTTCCTTCAAAAATATGAAATGAATTAAACACCGTTGCCAACATCACTGCTAAAACCACGAGTAAAAAATAAATAGAAATAATGGTATTTTTTACGTTTCTGTTATCTGTTCTCATAAAGCTTCTTCAACAACATCAAGTTCAACTTTAAGATTGTCAATAATAAATTCTTGACGTGTTGGTGTGTTTTTTCCCATGTAAAACGATAATAAATCTTCAATAGACATGTCCTTATCTAACATTACAGGATCTAAACGAATGTCTTCACCAATAAAATGCACAAACTCATCTGGCGAAATTTCACCCAAACCTTTAAATCGGGTAATTTCTGGTTTTGGCTTTAGTTTTTCCATCGCATTGCGTCGTTCTTCTTCGGAATAACAATAAATCGTTTCCTTTTTATTTCTTACTCTAAACAAAGGCGTCTGTAAAATATATAAATGGCCTTCTTTGATGACTTCTGGAAAGAATTGCAGAAAGAAGGTGATCAGTAACAACCGAATATGCATACCATCAACATCGGCATCCGTAGCAATCACCACATTATTATATCTTAAATCTTCGAGCGATTCTTCAATATTTAAAGCCGCTTGTAGTAAATTGAATTCTTCATTCTCATACACAATCTTCTTACTTAAACCATAACAGTTTAAAGGTTTTCCTTTCAAACTAAAAACCGCTTGTGTATTGACATCACGTGATTTTGTAATGCTTCCTGAAGCTGAATCTCCCTCTGTAATAAACAAAGTCGTTTCGAGATTCCGTTCGTTTTTAGTATCTCCAAAGTGCACACGACAATCGCGTAATTTTTTATTGTGAAGACTGGCTTTTTTTGCTCTGTCTTTCGCTAATTTTCTAATGCCTGACAATTCTTTTCGCTCGCGCTCAGCTTGCAAAATTTTACGTTGAATTTTCTCAGCGGTATCCGGATTCTTATGTAAAAAATTATCTAAATATTTCTTTACAAAATCATTAATATACGTTCTCACCGTTGGCAACTCGCCTCCCATATCTGTAGAACCTAATTTGGTTTTGGTCTGACTCTCAAAAACAGGCTCCATCACTTTTATAGCAATGGCAGTAACTACAGACTTTCTAATATCTGAAGCTTCGTAACTTTTGCCATAAAACTCTCTAACCGTTTTAACGATAGATTCTCTGTAAGCCGCTAAATGTGTTCCACCTTGGGTAGTGTTTTGTCCATTTACAAACGAATGGTATTCTTCGCTATATTGGGTTTTACTGTGTGTAATCGCAATTTCGATATCATCACCTTTAAGATGAATGATAGGATACAGCATATCGGATTCATTAATATTTTCCGATAATAAATCCTTTAAGCCGTTTTCACTAAAGTATTTTTCACCATTAAAAACAATGGTTAATCCTGGATTTAAATACACATAGTTTTTAAGCATCTTAACGATATACTCGTTTCTATACTTGTATTTTTTGAAGATGATTTCATCTGGAATAAAACTCACCTTGGTCCCTTTTCTACGAGACGTATCGTCTAATAAATCTTGATTGGTAAGGTTTCCTTGTTCAAATTCTGCCGAAGCCGATCTGCCATCCCTGGTCGATTCTACTCTAAAATAAGAGGATAATGCGTTTACTGCCTTGGTACCAACACCATTTAAACCAACGGATTTTTTAAAGGCTTTAGAATCGTACTTTCCACCAGTATTCATCTTAGACACCACGTCCACCACTTTTCCTAACGGAATACCACGACCGTAATCTCTAACTATAACACGTTCGCCTTGTATAGAAATCTCAATGGTTTTGCCAGCTCCCATCACATACTCATCGATAGAGTTGTCTAAAACTTCTTTGAGTAGAATGTAAATACCATCATCTGGCGACGAGCCATCACCTAATTTTCCGATATACATACCTGGTCGCATTCGGATGTGTTCTTTCCAATCGAGTGAGCGTATGTTATCTTCGGTATAATTAGACTGTTCAGCCATAAGACTTGTAAAAAATTTTAGATGAAAGGTAAATATAAGACTATAGCTTAAAATATGAAATATCGTTGGACTAAAGTAATTAACAAGTTATGAGAATGGTTGAAGTTGAATGCGAAGACGAAGTTGAAGATGAAGATGAAGACGAAGATGAAGTTGAAATCGAAGATGAAGTTGAATGCGACGATAAAGTTGAAATCGAAGTTGGATGGTTTGATGCTGATTTTACTGATTTTCTATAATGTGTAATTTCAATAAATCCAAAAGCTATTGCAAAAACTAAAAACTCTTTACCGTAAAACCAAAGGTTAAGAAGGTATCTTCTTCTTGTTGATTTTGAATGACGATACTCTCAAACGCATGGCGATAATTGATTTTAAAACTCAAATACTTCCAAATCGGAAATTCAACACCAACATCTGCCTGCCAACGGTAATTATTACTTTCAGCTAAAGACGGTTGAAAATAGGTTTCATGCGTTAAAACCATTTTTTTCTTGAAGAGATTGTACTTACCGTTCAACCAAATGGTACCTCTTAGAGTACTAATATGATCTTGCCCATTATAATCGGTTACATTAAATACACTCCGACCAAACTGGGTTTCTTCATATTCAAACGTTAATGATACTTTTAGCCAATGCGTTTTTTCATTCAAAACCTTATACGTCGCACCAGCACCAAATAAATAACGCACATCAATTTCTCTTCTAAAATTGGTGCTTACAAAACCTAAAACTTGTGGGTAAAAGCGTTTTTCTGGATTGAAATACAGAAAGTTAAGACTCAAAAAATCAGCATCAGCTTTAATGTTACCAAACTCTTGATAGATGTAGGAATTTGTATTTTTAAAAACCCATTTTTCAAAAGGCCTGACACTAAAGTCGGTACGTCCTCTTAAAATTAAGGTTTCCACATTGCCATCTTGCCAAAACCCAGTAAACGAAAGACTTCCTTTAACTTTAAGCGAATCACTTTCATTAATCTGAGCCGACATAAACATCGGAATAATTAAGAAGAAAACTACTATTTTTCTCATCTCTTTTTGATTTAAGATGAACAATTAATTCAAATAACCAAATGGAACAGAATACGTCTTGGCTCTAAGCTCTATTTGGTCTTTTAGTCTATTATTAAGCATTAAGTAAAAATAGGTTTCGACTGCGCTCAACCAGACAAACAGCTAAAGACCAAAGGCTAACAGCCAACAACCAACAGCCAACAACCAACAGCTAACAGTCAACAGTCAACAGTCAACAGTCAATCTAAACATTAAACAAGAAATGCATCACATCACCATCTTTAACCACGTAATTCTTTCCTTCTACACGCATTTTACCAGCTTCTTTTACTTTGGCTTCGCTACCATACTCTACATAATCATTGTAGGCAATCACTTCTGCTCTAATAAAGCCTTTTTCAAAATCAGTATGAATCACTCCTGCGGCTTGTGGTCCTGTGGCACCAATAGTCACCGTCCATGCTCTAACTTCTTTCACTCCTGCTGTGAAATACGTTTGTTGGTTTAATAACTTGTAGGCAGAACGAATTAATTTTGCAGAACCTGGCTCTTCTAAACCAATATCTGCTAAGAACATTTGGCGTTCTTCGTAGTCGTCTAACTCGTTAATATCTGCTTCTGTACCAACCGCTAAGACTAACACTTCTGCGTTTTCGTCTTTAACAGCTTCTTTTACTTGTTCTACGTAAGCGTTACCAGAGGTTGCCGCACCTTCATCTACATTACACACATACATTACAGGCTTATCCGTAATAAATTGTGATGGCTTTACGTAATCTTCGTAGTCTTCTTCAGAAAATTCTAAAGCTCTAACGGAAATACCAGCTTCTAAGTTTTCTTTTATTTTATTGAGTACTGCTTCTTCTTTCTGCGCTTCTTTATTGCCTGTTTTGGCAGCACGCTTTACTTTCTCTAGTTTCTTTTCAGCCGTTTCTAAATCCTTGAGCTGCAATTCCATATCAATGGTTTCTTTGTCTCTTATCGGATTGATATTACCATCAACGTGAATAATATTAGGATCATCAAAACAACGCAACACATGCAGAATCGCATCCGTTTCTCTAATGTTGGCTAAGAACTGATTGCCTAAACCTTCACCTTTAGAAGCTCCTTTTACCAAACCTGCAATATCAACGATTTCTACCGTTGCTGGCACTACTTTTTCAGGAACGACTAATGCTTCTAGTTTTGCTAATCTTGGATCTGGTACATTCACCACACCAATATTAGGTTCTATGGTACAAAACGGAAAGTTGGCACTTTGCGCTTTGGCATTAGATAAACAGTTAAATAAGGTTGATTTTCCTACGTTTGGTAATCCTACGATGCCTGCTTTCATTGCGTATATTTATTTGGTGGTTTCCGTAACAACAGAAATCTCTTTTTTGCGAGTGCAAATGTAGTTAATTCGTGGAATAGTTGAATTAAAAGTTTTGGGAATAATTAATATTGGGAAATTGAGTTCGCTTAATGATCTCTGATAAAAAATTGTTTTAATGTTTTTTATCAAGTGTTAAGCGAAGTTAACCGTTCTAAACCACAATCTCAATACGTAACTTTACGTATTTTAAGTAAAAAAGCCCAAGCCAAAGACTCAGGGTTTTAAATAAACAATTATCATTTAGTAATAGTTTTATGCTTGTATTACATTCTTAAACGTCGGGTGATTTTCTGTAATACTGCCCATTCCTTTTTTATTCACTTTAAAAGTAACATCTTTAGTTGTGGTAAATAATAGCACAGATAAAAAATGAGTTTTTAAATGCGATTTTATAATAGGTAAGGCTTCTTCTAAGGTGAGCTCCTCTTCTATATCTTCGGTTTCCCTGAGTCTAAAACTATATTTAAGCATTACCGTAAAGCCATCTTCGGCATAGATTGGTCTTAAAAATATATTTTTTAATTCGGGTTTACCTATGGTTTTTGCCATCGTTAGTTTTGCAAACGTGCCAGCAGCAATACTTGCTTTAACTTGCTCCCAGAACTCCATAAAAACATCTTGATAGGTCATACGCTTAAAATAAATAGGGCTAATATTACTAAATTTTGAGTTAAGCGCTTTACTAAAACTATTTTTTATGATGTTGTTAAAAAAATACGTCTCATGATTTAAACCAAGGTTTTTGTTTACTTATGTTGAATAAAAATATAATGCCTGTTTATAACCCTTACAGATTTATTGTTTTATGATTTTGTAAACCTTAAAGACATTAGTCCTCTCATCTACTAACCTTATAAAATAAAGTCCTTGTGGCAAGGTTGACACATTTATGACTTCTGTTTCTGTCGTTGGGTTGATGGTTTTACGAACCCTTCCTAAAATATCTACTATTTTAATCTGATTTAGATTTAAATTACCTTTAATTATTAATTCATTTATAACCGGATTTGGAAACACTTGAATTACAGCGGTATTAACATCATCGATACTCAACGCGACTGAAGGATCAAAGAAACCGAAATCGACAGAGTTGTTACCTGCAGGATCATAATTAAAATTACAATCAAAAGGGTCTCCGTCGTTTAAAGGTTCACCATCTGTAGTTAACGTTAGAATGCCAGACATAATATCTGTAAAGGGCTCTCCAAAACCATTATTATCACCATCAACATCGTTATTAGCGTTTGCAACAAAACCATTTGTTGATACAAAACCATGTAAAGGTTCGCCAAGTTCCCAATTATCGACACTCCAAACAAAAAGGAGATAATTACCAGGTGTTAAACCTGAAAACTGATAATAACCGTCGCTATCTGTAACTTCCACTCCGCTAAATACATCCGGATTTCCATCACCATCAGGATCACTCCATAATACAACGGACACACCTGCAATACCAGGTTCGTCAGGATCGTTAATGCCATCTCTATTGAGATCATTCCAAACACGGTTTCCAATAGACACCACTCCTGGAATAACTAAATTTTCTCCACAGTCTTGATAACAAAAAGCCATTTCATTAATAGATTTAATCATCTCATCTCCCATTGATTTTCCAATATTTAAGAAGGTGAGCGCATTATTATTAAAATGAAATATACCATCGTACGGAGACACTGAAGTATCGCGATAAAATGGTTTAGTATCTACAAAACCTACATGACCACCATAGGTGTCATCATCACAGCCCACACTTTCTTGGGCTACAGAAATTACATTTTGAATACCTTGCACCCAAGGATCATTACTAAGCGTATAACCTCCATGCCCAGAACTTGCAATAACAAATGGAAGTTCGGCAACTCCAAGATCATTTCTCACATCATTGACGAGGTGATTTAAATTACTTTCATATTCATTTAAAAATCCTGTATTATCACCATCATTCCAACCTTGAAACCATGCAAAACCAGATAATTCGAAATCTGTTATGCCAATAGCTGGAAACTCTGTACTTAAATTTTGAGTCACATCTTGCACAATTTGAATCATTTGATTGTAGAATGCTCCTGTTGTTCCACCAGCGGAAGGCGGACGAAAATCTTCTGCCAAAGTCGTGCCTCCCCAAGCTGTTTTAATAATTACGATAGGATCATCGTAAAATTTGTCGAGTTGGTGTGCAAACATTAATTCGGGACCAAAAGCATTAGAATTTGCGCCTTGACCAACCGTAACGCTTTCTTTAATGGTGCCTTCATCGCCTTCATAATATAAATAGACATTGTTTAAGGTATTCCAGTTGTCAGCTAATCCAACGTCCGACCAATCACCATTTACGTCATTTTGAATGACATCAATTAAATCTCCTGGATCATTTTCTGGATCAACAACCGCTCCTTGTCCTTGCATATTTGACTGTCCAGCTAAAATAAAAACCCTCACTTTAGGCGGTGTTTGCTGCTGTCGCGTTACAATTGGCACATACCCAATCTCTAAACCAGCAGGTGGATCAATAATGATTTTAGGGTCTAGAGTTGCTAAGTTTCCGACAGTTGGTGGCGCCAAATAGTCGTCTGTATGGCTCCAATTAGAATGAATTAACTCTACTCTAGCTTGCATAGCCGCACGCATAGGTTCAGGAAGATTAGCATGAATAACAGCAGGCTGATCTATAAACCGATACCAATAATAGGTTACTGCAGTGCCATCGCCTAAATCTGCTGTAAAAGGACCTGCCGTTGGACCAGGACTTTGCCACGGACCACTTGGGTCTTGAAATAGACAATCTGGTTCCATTGGTGTGAGGTACGGGATTTCACTTCTTGGAGTGGTTGGTACATTGGTGGTTAATAGATTGGTTGAAGTTGGCACTGCTGCTTCATCAATTGGACGCCATTTGTTGTCTGTATCTAACCTAAAATATTCTGGTAAAGTAAAAATGCCATTACTTTTTTCAACGATATTGAGATCAAACTCAAAGCCCATGACATCATTAGACTGTTGTACGTTTTCTATATAAGTTAAATCAATTTCATGATTTAAATCATCTGGTGCAACTTGCGAAATTTCACCAATCATTGCACCACCATTATCAACAAAATCGAGATTTAAGATACCTGTTGAATTAATTCCTGGTTGCACGGCTGCACCACCACTAAACCAAGCATTCATATCATTCCATAAAGCATTTTGAGAATATGCCGTTACTCGATTAATAACAAAAGAATTATTACTTCCGCTTTCAGGAAACTGTATTCTTTCAATTTTAGCGAAATGATTACCACTAGCATCTGTAGAAATTATTGCAGGAAAATCGGCTTGCTCAACACCCAAACCCACGTTTGGATCTGAAGGTCTGGTATCAAAATACAAGCCTTCTAGCGATGGATTTTGCAATACGGGTTTTGTCCAGAATGTCGGTAAGAAAAAATTTATTGGTCCTTTAAAATTAGTAGCGTTCATAAATAAGGTCCAACATTGATTGCCTGTTGCTATAGTTACTCCAGCGGTTTCAGTCATCGGATCGGTAATTGGTAAAGGAGTGTAGCCGTAACCTAATAATTCACCGCTTAATCCTTGTGCCATATTTAAACCATCTGGAGCCCACAATAATCGGTTTGATAATTGCGCCACACCATATTTTCCTCCTGGTGTGCTCCAATCGCGTTGTCCGTTGGGTAACATGTCACTTTGCCCTGCTCCTGTTCCGTTTGCCCAAGCAAAGAAATTATGAGAGACACCACCCATTATAAATTTTGGCGTTTCTGTAGCAAATCTAGTATCGCCCCACCAACCTAATCCACCTTCTATTGTAGTATAGAAATCTGATGGTTCTGTACCTGTTCGTTGTGTGGTTAGCCAAGAACTTCCAAGCCCTGTTTGAAAATTAGATGCGCCTGGATAGTTTTTAAATATTGGCCAAGCTGCACTGTACATTGTAAAACCTGATCCAAAACTCGTGTCTGTAACGTTTTCTGTATTTATCCATGCAAAGCCTGTTCGTCTTGCTTCAACGATTTGCGCATCTACCGTGTAAAATAAGGTTGCAAAAACTAGAGTAGACGCTCTGACACGTAACGTTAGACCTAAAAAGAAGTCTCCAATAAAATTATTACGAATAGGATTTTTAGATAAACTAGTGTGATTTTTGTAATTCATAATAATTGTATTTACAGCGATTACAGGTAAGTTTAAATTTAAAAATAAGATTAAAGTTTCTTTCCCTTTATATATACAACACTTATAAAGTAAAATACCCTCAAAATTAAAGAGGTTTTTTTAGATAATATGAAGCTTTACCTACTAAAGCACATTATTTAAGACGTTTACAGGTAGGATAACCACCAACAGATAGTACATTTAGCTCTCTATTTTACAACAGAAATTTTAAGTATTTTGTTAACTTTATAAGCAAAAGAGAACCTCTAAAATTATTTTTGCTAGCGAACCTATTTAAGGGAAGGTTAGGGAATAAAAATTACATAAAAAACACCATCGTTTATTCCAATATCAAATACAATAGTTATCATTAAAACTATTAAACTATTTTCGCTTAATATTCATTTACGAACGTTCTAAAAGCTTCTTAGATACTTTATAAGTGGCACCATAAACAAGGCCGTCTTGGCGTTTCTTAAAATCGAAAAATGCTTTGGTGTACCATTTGGCATCTGTCGCTTTCTTTTTGTAAGCCTCATGGCTAGCCACATCAAACGACTCACCTTCTGCGTAGGCATTCATAGTATATAAACCAATACCAAGGTGTTGTGTACGTTTTAAAACGGTTTCAAAATCTGTTTCAGAAAAACAATGTGTTATTTCGGTATCAAAGCCGTCATTTAAATTTTCTAAATTGTTGAATACATGTAGTTCTAAAAATTCAGCTTGTGTCATAGTTTGATCTAATTATTCTAAGTGTAAAAAAAAATCCTAAGCCAAAGACTAAGGATTTTTATTTATTAATTCTTAGTTATAAATTGTCTAGTGTCCTTCTGGATGCATAAAACGTTGTTTACCTAATAATTCTTCTTCCGTTTCTACCACATTATCATCTGGTACGCAGCAGTCTACAGGGCAAACTGCAGCACATTGTGGTTCTTCATGGAAGCCCATACATTCTGTACATTTGTCTGGAGAGATGTAGTAAACTTCGTCACTTATAGGTTCTTGTGTTTCGTCTGAATCAACTTCCTTTCCGTTTGGAAGTACCACTTTTCCTTTTAAGCTTGTACCATCAGAATAGCGCCAATCATCAGCACCTTCGTAAATAGCAGTATTTGGACATTCTGGCTCACAAGCTCCACAATTAATACATTCGTCTGTGATGATAATTGCCATAGTTATATATTCTTTTTCTTTTGTAATCTGTTTGTTTATAATTTTCTAAAGGTCAGATTGAATTTTCAAAATTTAATTCATTATAAACACAAACCTTTTGTTGCTCATTTCGTTTATGTAAATTTGCACGTGCAAAAATAAAGCCAAAACATCGCATAACCAAACTCTTTATGGATTTACAACAAAGAATTAACGCTTTCGAAAAATTAGGGCGATTCTTAGGTCAATTTCAACAAAATGGAATCGTTAAAAACGAGACGATTGAAGCAAATGATTTATTTTTTGATGGCTTTAAGCACCAACTGAAATTAGCCCAAGAATACAATGGCTGGTTTACAAATGAAAACGTAATTTTTAGTTTAGAGAATTGGTCTAAAGCACTGACTCATAAAAACATGACCCAATGGTTAGGCAAGTATCGCTTTAATACTAAAAATCCGCAAACGGTTGCTATTATTATGGCAGGAAATATTCCGTTGGTTGGCTTTCATGATTTTTTGTGCGTGCTTATGTCTGGACATAAGGTATTGGTAAAACAATCGTCTAACGATAAACACTTGTTACCCTTTTTAGCCAAATATTTGGAAGTTGTTGAACCTGATTTTAAAGGCAAAATTGCATTTACCGAGGAAAAGCTCGACCATTTTGATGCGGTTATTGCCACAGGAAGCGATAATACAGCGCGTTATTTTGAGTACTACTTTAAAAATAAACCGTCTATTATAAGAAAGAACCGGAATTCGGTTGCCATTTTAACTGGTAATGAAACCAAAGACCAACTCGAAGCCTTATCTGATGATATCTTTAGATATTACGGTTTAGGCTGCCGCAATGTGTCTAAATTCTTTGTGCCTAAAGCTTATAATTTCGATAATTTCTTTGGTGCCATGTACAAATGGCATCCTATTATCAATCAATCGAAATACGCTAATAACTACGATTATAACAAGGCGGTGTATTTAATGAGCGAATTTGATATGCTGGAAAATGGTTTTCTAATGATAAAAGAAGATGAAAGCTACGCCTCGCCTATTGCCACTTTGTTTTATGAGTCTTACGACAGTACTGAAAACTTGCAGAAAAAAATAGCGACTGATGCTCAGCGTATTCAATGTGTCGTGGCAGATGGATTTACAGCGCGTGAAATTCCATTCGGACAGACTCAAAATCCGAATCTTTGGGATTATGCAGACGACGTCGATACTATTGAGTTTTTGTTAGAAATTTGAAGAAAATTTTATGGAATTCACAATTAATTATACGTTATAAATTAGCACCTTTGTAATGCTTAAAAATTGACATAAATTTTCGATAAATCGTAAATAAAAATAATAATTCGGGATTAGTTTAAAAGATCCTGAACTAAATTCAGGATGAAATGAAAAAACATAATTTTAGTGCAGGCCCTTGTATCTTACCTAAATCAGTAATGGAACAAGCTGCTGCTGCAGTTTTAGACTTTGATGATGGCTTATCGCTTTTAGAAATTTCGCATCGTAGCAAACCTTTTGTGGATGTAATGGAAAACGCAAGATCTTTAGCATTAGAATTGTTAGGTCTTGAAGGTAAAGGTTACAAAGCTTTGTTTCTACAAGGTGGTGCAAGTACGCAGTTCTTAATGGTTGCTTTAAATTTACTAGAAAAAAGAGCAGGTTATTTAAACACAGGAACTTGGTCTGACAAAGCGATTAAAGAAGCTAGAATTTATGACGATGTTTACGAAGTAGGCTCTTCTAAAGCGGCAAACTTCAATTACATTCCTAAAGGTTATGATATTCCTGAGGATTACGATTATTTTCACTGCACTTCTAACAATACCATTTTTGGAACACAGATGAAAAGTTTTCCAAACTCACCAGTACCAATGGTCTGTGACATGAGTAGTGATATTTTTTCACGTCAGTTAGATTTTTCAAAATTCGATTTAATTTATGCTGGTGCTCAAAAAAATATGGGTCCTGCAGGCACAACATTGGTCGTTGTAAAAGAGGATATCTTAGGAAAAGTATCGCGTAAAATTCCGTCAATGATGGATTATAAAGTACATATCAGTAAAGGCAGTATGTTTAATACACCTCCTGTATTTCCTGTTTATGTGTGCATGTTAACCTTGCAGTGGTTAAAAGATTTAGGTGGTATTGCAGCCATTGAGAAGGAAAACCAAAAGAAAGCGGATTTTATTTATTCTGAAATTGATTTGAATCCTTTATTTAAAGGCTACTCAGTAAAAGAAGACCGTTCTACTATGAATGCGACCTTTACTTTAGAAAATGAAAACCTAAAGGAAACTTTTGAAGCCATGGTAAAAGAAGCTGGCATCAATGGTTTAAATGGCCATAGAAGTGTTGGTGGTTATAGAGCATCTATGTATAATGCCTTGTCCCTAGATAGCGTAAAAGCGTTAGTGGAAATAATGAGTGACTTAGAGAGTAAGGCTTAATATAGTAAGCAGTTTTCAGTCACAGTATACAGTTGCTCACTTAAAAGCAATGAATAAATATTAAAAAATAAGTTACTATTCGATGTTACTCAACTTTGAATTTTCAACTTTAAATTTTGAATCGAAATATGAAAGTATTAGCAAACGACGGAGTATCACAAAGCGGAATTAACGCCTTAGAAGCTGCTGGTTACGAAGTGATCACAACAACAGTTGCTCAAGAGCAATTAGAAAACTACATTAATAAAAACGAGATTGCAGTTTTATTGGTAAGAAGTGCAACAACCGTAAGAAAAAATTTAATTGACAACTGCCCTAGCCTAAAGATTATTGGTCGTGGTGGTGTTGGTATGGATAATATTGATGTGGTTTATGCACGCGAAAAAGGCTTACATGTCATTAATACTCCTGCGGCTTCATCACAATCTGTAGCAGAATTAGTGTTTGGTCATTTCTATGGCTTAGCGCGTTTTTTGCATAACTCAAATCGTGATATGCCTTTAGAAGGTGATTCTAAATTTAAAAATTTAAAGAAAGCCTACGCAAAAGGCATAGAACTCAAAGGTAAAACCTTAGGTGTCTTTGGTTTTGGACGTATTGGACAAGCGACAGCAAAAGTAGCGATTGGTGCAGGAATGAAAGTGGTTGCCTTCGACCCTTTTTTAGAAAAAGCAAATTTAGAACTCGATTTCTTTGATGGCCAAAACGTAAATTTTGAAATTACTACCATTTCAAAGGAAGAGGTTTTGAAGCAAGCCGATTTTTTAACATTACATGTCCCTGCTCAAAAAGAGTATGTTATTGATGAAAAAGAATTCGCACAAATGAAAGATGGAGTCATCATTGCCAATGTAGCACGTGGTGGTGTGGTAAATGAAATCGCTTTGGTAAAAGCTATTGAAAGCGGAAAAGTTGCAGGTGCAGCATTAGATGTTTTTGAGAAAGAACCACAACCCGAAATTCAATTACTTATGAATCCTGCCTTATCCTTAACACCGCATACTGGTGGAGCTACCAAGGAAGCACAAGACAGAATTGGTACGGAATTAGCCGAACAAATTATTAGCATTTTAGGGTAAAACCGAAAAATGTGACCAAATCAAATAAAGTGAGTCCTACTAACGTGGGACTTTTTTTTGTACCTTTCAATAAGATAATAACATATACATTATTATTGAGAATTTATTAACCATAATTACACATAACAAAATGGCAGGAATTTTAGATTTATTAAACAGTGACTTAGGAAAAAGCATCATTAGTGGTGTATCGGGTTCTACAGGAACAGATCAAGGAAAAACAAGTAGCGTACTAACAATGGCGTTACCTGTGCTTATGAAAGCAATGGAACGTAACGCATCTACTCCAGAAGGAGCACAAGGGCTGATGGGAGCTTTAAGTAGCAAGCATGACGGAAGTATTTTAGATAACCTTAGTGGTTTATTTGGTGGCGGAGTTGATGATAGTGTTAAAAATGAAGGATCAAAAATTCTTGGACATGTATTAGGTAGCAAACAACAAGGTGTAGAACAAGTTATTAGTCAAAAAGCAGGATTAGATGCTGGTTCTGTGGGTAATATTCTTAAAGTTGCTGCTCCAATTTTAATGGGTGTTTTAGGAAAACAAGCTAGCCAGAACAACGTAAGCTCACAAAGTGATATCAGTGGTCTTTTAGGAGGTTTACTTGGTGGTAACGAAACCGCAAACGAACAAAGTTTCTTGGAAAAAATATTAGATGCAGATGGTGACGGTAGCGTTATTGATGATGTTGCTGGTATGCTTTTAGGAGGTAGCAGTAATAAAAGTAGCGGAGGCCTTGGTGGTCTTTTAGGAGGTTTATTCGGGAAATAAAAATACGCTCGTTTCATATAACAAAAGCAGTTCTTTAATTAGAGCTGCTTTTTTCATTTTAACGCGTCCTCACTTTAAAAATAAACGCGTTTACCCGTCAATACATATACTTTACATATTTGTGCTTTTATACTTCGGCTTTCTCACGTTGCTTTGTATGATGAAAACAACATTAAAACCACAATTTTTAATACCTTTATGCCTTATGAAAAAGATGCTACCTTTTATTATTATCCTTATTTTAATTGCAAGTTGTAAATCTTACAATACCACACAAACCATAAATAATGAAAATGAATACAGCCTTGTAGAAAGTGATACAGTGTCTATAAGCAGTGACGAAACCGACTACGAAATCATTATTATAGAGCCTGGTTTTAATGCTTGGCTTTTGGGTACAGCAAGACCCGAAGGTTATTACTCTCAAGATTGGTTAGAATCTCGAAATGCCATTTTAGTACAAGAATGGAACATCCGAAATATGCAACCTATGCAGTTCAATCCTGATCTTTATCAATTGCGAATAGATTATGATACACGTACCGATTACGGCTATGAAGTTAATTACAAACTTTACAACTACTTTGTGTATTTTCAATTAACGTACAAGCAGCGACTGGGACCTTTTCTACCGAGAATTTAGTTTAAGAATACGCTTAAATTCATTACTTTCGCAGCACGGTAAATACGCTATGGAAAAATTTAAAAAACATTGGGAAATACAACACAATTGGCAGTTATTGTTTCCCTTTTTTGGTATGCTTATTTTAGGCTATTCAGCGTTTAAAATTTCCAATGCCGTGTTTAAAGACTACAGTAGCGTTCTCATTATTATCGTAACGCTAATTCTGTTTTTCGTCTTGTTAAAATTTATCTTATTCATATTTAAAAAATTAGAAAAAAAATGGATTCTCGATTATAAATGGGAAATGATCCGCGTATTTATGGTGTTTGCCATTACAGGTTCATCCTCTTTAGTCGTTGGCAGACCTGTGATAAAATTATTAGGAATTACTAAAGAAAACTTAAACCCACTACTCTACTGGATTTTATTTATTATCATTGGGCTCATTTTCTATCAGATCCTTTTAGTGAGCTTTGGATGGCTGTTTGGGCAGTTCAAATTTTTCTGGGAATTTGAAAAGAAAATGCTTAGACGATTTGGACTTAAACGCTTTTTAGATTGAACATTAAACCTTTGATAGCAACCTTGTTTAGAGCGCTGGCTTTTACGCTAGCCCTAACGGTGTTGTTACCATCTGTTCTAAAATTAAGTCACACGTTTAATCACCATGAACATGAGGTTTGTGACAGTGATAACCAGCATGACACCCATTTTCACGAATTAGATTTAGAGTGTGAGTTTTATAAATTCAAACTCACAAAAACGCATTTTTTTGAACTTGTTAAGTCTGAGACACTTACTCCCAAAACCCCTTCAAAATTAGCGTCATCGTATTATATTTCTTTCAATAATCATCAGCAATTAACACGTTTTCTTCGTGGCCCACCTCAGTTAATGTCATAGTCCGCCTATACCACACATTAACGAAACACTATTAATGAAACATTTACTAGTTGCTTTGGCGTTATCCATTTTTGGATGTAGCCATAGCCAAGACTGCGCATATACTTTTTTAGGTGAACTTACAGACTTTCATGATGGCACGCCTATTACGTCAGCGACGATATTTATAACAGAACAAAATAAATATTTGGTTTCTGATTTAGACGGAAAATTCAAAATTGAAAACCTCTGTAAAGGGATACTTACCTTAACCATTTCGCATGTGGGTTGTGAAACTAAAACCGTGCGTTTTGATCTTTTGGGTGATACATTTAAATCCATTCTAATAGAACATCATTTGGAAGAATTAAATGAAGTTGCGCTCTTAGGTAATGTTTCAAAAAACGAAACACAAACTAGCCAAGAAACGGTATTAAAAGCAAAGACTTTAAAAAAATACAGTGCCTTGAGTCTTGGAGATGCTCTAAAAGAAGTTGCTGGAGTGAGTTCTATTAATACAGGTAGTACGATTGTAAAACCCATGATTAATGGCCTACTAGGCAGCAGATTGTTGATTTTAACTAATAATGTAAGACTGCAAGACCAAGAATGGGGTATTGAGCATGCACCAAATATCGACATTAATTCTGCTGAAGAAATTTCAGTAATTAAAGGTTCTGGTGCCTTAGCTTTTGGTGGTGATGCCATTGGTGGTGTTATTGTGGTGAATCCGAGTAGAATTATTAGAGTAGATACACTTTACGGAAAAACGAGTATCGGCGGACAAACCAATGGCAGAGGCTACAATGTGTCTTCTGTGTTGAATAAAAACTACAGTTCAGGTTGGTTTGCACAACTGCAAGGCTCTTATAAACGCAATGGTGATTTTGAAGCACCAGATTACAATCTTACCAATACAGGTTTAGTATCTAATGCGTTATCTGCACGATTTGGTAAACGAAATTTTGAATCGGGTTTTGAAGTCTATTATAGTTACTTAAATAACGAAATTGGCATTTTAGGTGCGTCGCACATTGGCAGTATTTTTAACCTTAATGAGGCCATAAATTCTGGACAACCGTTGCTTATTAGAGATTTTAGCTATGATATCAATCCACCAAAGCAAGACGTTACACATCATTTGGCCAAGGCGAGTTATTACAAACGTTTCAAAAACTTTGGTAAGGTGAGCGTACAATACGATTATCAGAATAACCAACGCTTAGAGTTTGACAGAAGAATTGGCGATAGACGTAATATTCCTGCGGTGGATTTAACACTTCAAACACATTCGGTTTTAGCCGATGTTAATTTAGATACCAATCTCGATAGAAAGGTCAATTTTGGACTAATGAGCCGTTATCAAAATAATTTTGCAAGTCCTGATACTGGTGTGCGACGTTTAATACCTGATTATAATAAGTACGACTTTGGAACGTATATAACTTCGGAATGGAGGTTGAATGACAGATTATTGGTAGATGCAGGCATACGCTATGATTTTAACAGAATCGACGCGAAAAAGTTTTATTTAAATTCTCGTTGGGAAGAACGTGGTTATGATGCAGACTTTTCTGATATTATTCTTGAAGAATTAGGAACGCAATTATTAACAAACCCTGTATTTGATTATCACAACATTTCCGCTGCTGCTGGTTTAAAATACCAATTTAATAACCACAGTTCTATTCTTGGTAATTATTCATTATCTACCAGACCACCAAATGTTTCAGAATTGTTTAGTGATGGCCTACACCACTCTGCTGCTCGTTTTGAAATTGGAGATTTAAGGTTTAATCAAGAGGTGTCAAATAGAGTGTCTGCGACCTATGTTTATAGTACATCTCAACTCAGTTTTACAACGGAACTGTTCTATAATAACATTAGAGATTTCATTTACTTAAGACCTTTAGGTTTTATACTTACCAACAGAGGCCCTTTTCCAATATGGGAATACAAACAAACGGACGCTCAAATGTTTGGTATTGACCTTACCATGACTTATAATTTGAGTGATGCGTTTCAGTGGCAAAATAAAACCGCGTTTATTAAAGGTTATGATTTAAATACTGATTTACCACTCATTGATATCCCAGCATTTAATACCATAAACCAAATTGCGTATAAGAATGAAAAATGGAACGGTTTTATGGCAAGTTTGAAATCGGAATGGGTGTTTGAACAAAACGAATTTCCAGATTTTAATTTTGAAGTCGAAGACCAACTTACAGAAGAAAGGATTCCGATAGATATCAGTTCACCTCCACCAGCTTATCATCTATTGCACTTTTTTAGTGAAGCTACCTTTGCTTTAAGCGAAAACACAAGCTTAAATGTAGCCTTCGCTGTTAACAACATTTTTAATACTTTGTATAGAAATTATTTAAATCGTCTACGTTTTTTTGCTGATGACTTAGGACGAAATATAACCTTACAAGTACAACTCAATTATTAAAATTAAACACAAACAAAAATGAATACCAATAACTCAAATTTAAAAACAATGAAAATCAAATCTTTAAATTTTAATGCTATGAAAACAAGTAAATTTTTTATCAGTGCGCTTTTTTGCTTAACCCTTATGACATCTTGTGAGGATGATGATACTCCAATAATCATCAATGAAGAAGAGTTAATAACTGATGTCACCTTAACCTTCACTAATATAGCTGATGCTAGTGATACTATTGTTTTAGATAGTAATGCTCCAGATGGACAAGATGGCACATCTACAGAAGAGATTACAGGTTTCTTTACTGCTGGAGCAACCTATGCATTATCCTTAGAAATGCTTAACGGATCAGAAGATCCTGCAGAAGATATTTTAAACGACGATATTGTTGTTGAAGCAGATGAGCATTTCTTTACCTATGCTGTAAACGGTATCGACTTAGATATGACAAGAGATAGTGATGATGTTGAAGGGCCTAACGGTAGTAAATTAGGTCTTAACACAACTTGGGTAGCTGGTGCAGCTAGTAATGGAAATATTCAAATTGTATTAATCCATGAGCCTACATCTGTAGACGATTCTAACGGATTTGGTTCTGTAACTGGTGGGTCTCAAGATTTAAATCTTACGTTTACTGGTGTTGAAATTCAATAAGTAAATAACCATCTTAATTTCAAAAAAGGCTACTTTAACAGGTAGCCTTTTTTAATTACACCAATTAGAGTTCGTAAATTTGCACTATGACCGAAATTGATTTTGCCTTAAAACAAGAAAACGATACCGATAAAATTGAACTCGTTGGCACTGTACTTTGGAATAAAGCCAATGAAAAAGGGCATTTCACTAAACTATCTGAAGCCGAACAGACCTTCGTATTTATTGATATTTTTGAAAGTGAAATCAATAACAAAGGTTTGTTTGGTTTTTTTTATAATACCTCTGGAGCGTATGCACATGAAGCATTACAAGCTTTTCAAACGATAAAGGCTTTCCATACAGCAACCATTATAGACAAAGCCATTCGGGTTTTTAAAACATTACCAGTTGCCAAAGATATTTTAATGCGAAGGCAAGCTATAAAAGACGTACAAACAGAAGCACAAGATGTTTGGTCTGATCTCGAATTTCAACTTATTGCTTCCAAAGACCCAATTATTATGCTATTAATTGACTATATTGCAGCCCATAAAACAGATTTTGAATATTGATATATTTCTGCATAACTGATTCTGTTAAAGTTACATGTCTAAATTACCAAAAGCACACAAATTTATTGACCTTTCAGATTACGGCAGACCAGTTGCCAGAGTCATTTCAACCGCATTAAAAGACACAAAATATACTCCTGTAGATGTTACCATATGGTTTATTATCTCAGGACTCATTGCTGTGGCTTGCATTTTAAACGGTTATTATTGGTTCGCTGCCTTTTTTCTCATCTTTAAATCTATTTTAGATGCTGCTGATGGCGAATTAGCGCGTATTAAAGAAACACCTTCTTACACGGGTCGCTATTTAGATTCTGTTGCAGATATTATTCTTAATGCCATAATCTTTCTGTCCTTATGGTACATCACAGATGCTAATATTTGGTATACGATTCTGGCATTTTTAGGCATCCAATTACAAGGTACATTATACAACTATTACTACGTAATTTTAAGAAATCGATTTAATGGAGATACCACAAGTCGTGTATTTGAGGATAAAACTCCAATCGCTTTAAAAGGTGAAAAGCAAAAGAACGTCAATGTTTTATTTGGCATTTACAAAGTACTCTATGGAGGCTTTGATAAAACCATTTATTTCTTAGATCAAAGTGCTTCAAAAGGTAAAGTATTACCAAAATGGCTCATGACAGCTATTTCTACCTTTGGTTTAGGTTTTCAACTCTTAATCATTGCTATTATGCTAGTTGCAGGTTTAAAAGAGTTTATAATTCCGTTTTTTATAGGCTATTCTGTGATGATTTTTATTTTTATAGCGATTAGAAAATTACTTTAAGCGTTCAACCGCTTTTTCATTATTTTCACGTTTAAAAACATAAGTATAAAACCACATAAGAGTGAATGTTGGCAGCACATCTGCAAATGGTAAGGCTTCCTCAACGAAAGTAACGACAGCTGCAATTTTTCCTATTTTACCTTTATAAAGTTTAGTCATAAGCCACGCAGAAGCTGGTGCCCAGATAATATCTGAAAACTCACCTATGCCAGGTATTAAAAACGAGACATAACCTAAAGCATCAAACAAAATGCTGAGTCCTAATTTTTGGTATTTTTTCATGTTATTCTAATAAATTTTTCAGAAGCTTTAAAAAAAACTGAATGTAATATCAATTCAAACAAAGCAATAAGTATTCCAAAAGATAGGTACTGCCATATTCTCGGATTTAAAGAACGTCTACTGCATATATATTTAACGTTTAATTAAGAGCAGGACTTCCGTGAGCTATGTAGATTTGCACTGTGTAAAAATAGCACACCTAATTAACCGAATTAAAAACATAGCCTTTTCGATATCAAATACTTATGAACTTACGTTCTCTATTTCTTCTATTTACACTTCAGATACTTGTTACTCAAGTTTCGGCTCAAGCTAAGAAAAATCTTAATATCACAAGAGCTGAACGTGCACCTAAAATAGATGGAGTCTTAAACGAAGCGGTTTGGGCAGATGCAGAAATAGCCACAGATTTTGTGCAATTTAGACCTGAAATTGGAAATATTAGAGCAAAAAATCAACGTACCGAAGTTAAAATCACTTATGACGATAAGGCCATTTATATTGGTGCACATTTATATGATGATCCAGATTTAATTATGAAGCAACTAACTGCTCGTGATAATTTTGGACAAGCCGATTTTTTTGCCGTAGTATTGAATCCAAATAACGACTCTCAAAACGACACCAATTTTTTCGTATTTAGTTCAGGACAGCAAGCAGACGCCATTTCTAATCCGAGTATTGGAGAGGATTTTGGCTGGAATGCCGTTTGGCAAAGTTCAGTGAAAATTGTAGACGACGGCTGGGTTGTAGAAATAGAAATTCCTTATAGAACCTTGCGTTTTGAAGATCAAGAAAAACCAACTTGGGGTTTACAATTGCACAGACAATTTAGACGCGAACGCGCACAATACACATGGAATGCTATAGATCCTACGAAAGGGAATATTGGTCTTTATCATGGAGAACTCAAGGGTTTAGATGGTATTAAACCACCAATCCGATTAAATCTATATCCTTTTTCTACAGGGATATTAAATGATTTCAATGGAAATACCGATACCGATCTCACTTTTGGTATGGATGTTAAATACGGACTTACCGATAATTTTACACTCGATGCCACGTTGGTACCAGATTTTAGTCAGGCTGGCTTTGATAACGTGGTACTTAACCTTGGTCCTTTTGAACAGACCTTCAGAGAACAACGGCAATTTTTTACGGAAGGTGTTGATTTATTTTCTAAAGGAGGCTTATTCTTTTCGCGACGTATTGGAAATGCACCAAGTGGTTCCTTAAATTTAGATACGGACGAAGTAGGCAACGCACCAAGAGAGACAAAAGTACTAAACGCACTAAAAGTTTCTGGTAGAACTAAAGAAGGCCTTGGTATTGGATTTTTTAATGCCATTACCGAAAAAACAAGAGCAACCATAACAGATACAATAACTGGAGATCAAAGGACTACTGTTGTAGAACCATTAACAAACTACAATGTTTTAGTCGTCGATCAACAGTTTAATGGTAATTCTTCAGTTAGCTTAATAAATACCAATGTTACAAGAAATGGTGGGTTTAGAGATGGTAATGCGACTGCTGTAGTGGCCGATCTTATTAACAAACGTAATACGTACCGAATAAATACGGAATTACGAATGAGTAACGTCAACGACCAAAATTCAGAATTAGAAACTGGGTTTAGTAGTTTTCTCTTTGTTGGTAAAGTTCATGGTAATTTAAGATACAGTTTTGATCATCGCTTTGCAGATACTAAATATGATATTAACGATTTAGGTCTTAATCTTAGAAATAACCGAAATGATTTTGGATCTGACATTTCCTATGAAACCTTCGAGCCAAGCGGTAATTTTAATAGCTACAGAATTAATGGTTTTGTTAACTATCGTAGACTTGTTGATCCCAATGTGTTTTCGCAAATGAATTTTGGTGGAGGTTACAGAGCTTCTCTGCGATCACTCGATACATTCGGATTTAGATTAAATATTGAGCCTGGTAAACAATACGATTTTTTCGAATCGAGAGATGGCAGAGCCTTTATCTATGAAAATTTTGCAAGTACAGGTGGTTGGTTCTCATCTAACTACAATCGTGTGTTTGCCATAGATTTAAGAGCGAATGTCGGTGCACTTTTTGAAGATGGAAGAGATTTCTTTCGCTATGATTTTGAAATTGAACCACGCGTCAGAGTCAGTGATAAACTCTTATTAGTTTATGGCCTAAATTTCGATTTTAGAAATGGAGATCGTGGTTTTGCGACAAGAGAAAATGACGAACCCATTTTTGGTGAACGTAACAGACAACGAATCACCAACACGCTTTCTGGCAATTATAATTTTGATCCTTTCCATTCATTATCACTAAGTTTTAGACATTATTGGGATACGGTAGATTATGATACGGATCTGTTTACCTTATTAGATAATGGCCGTTTAACAACGGCTGCTGGCTACACTATTAATAATGTAAGCAATAATCCTAATATTAATTTTAGTACTTGGAATATTGATTTGAGTTATTCTTGGCAATTTGTACAAGGCAGTTTTTTAACTTTTTTGTATCGTAATCAGTTATTTAGTAATGATGAAAATGTACAAGATAACTTTAATGAGAGCTTAGATTTACTGTTTAACCAGCCAGTTCAAAATACCTTTTCACTGCGTTTACAATATTTTATAGATTTTAAAGGGATTCAGTCTGTATTTGGTAAAAACAAATCTGCCTCTTAGTATTGTAAAATCATACATTAAGTCTTATTTTCACAGCGTATGAATAAAACTGTTATTTCCGCAACACAGATTAAGAAAGCCTATAACGATCTTCAAGTTTTAAAAGGTGTTGATTTAAGCATTTTAGAGGGCGAAATTATTTCTATAGTTGGCGCTTCTGGTGCTGGTAAAACGACCTTACTTCAAATTTTAGGGACTTTAGATAAGCCAGATTATGAGTCAGACACCGCATTAGTCATCAACGATCAATCGATAAAAAGTCTTAATGACAAGGCCTTAGCGAAATTCAGAAATAAAAATATTGGTTTTATATTTCAGTTTCATCAGTTATTGCCAGAGTTTACAGCTTTAGAAAATGTCTGCATTCCTGCGTTTATAAATAACACACCAAAAGCAGAAGCCGAAAAACGCGCCATAGAATTGTTAGATTATTTAGGCTTAAAGGAACGGATTCACCACAAGCCCAACAGCATGTCTGGCGGAGAACAACAACGTGTTGCTGTAGCAAGAGCTCTAATCAATAGACCAAATATCATTTTTGCCGATGAACCTTCTGGTAATTTAGATAGCGAATCTGCCGAACAACTACATAATTTATTCTTCAAACTGAGAGATGAATTTAATCAGACCTTTGTGATTGTAACGCACAACCAAGAATTAGCCGCAATGGCAGACCGAAAACTGACTATGGTTGATGGTAAGATTATGATTTAAGCATTTTTTTTGAACATTGAAGCAACTAATAAACCATATCATTATAATTATGAGCATTTGGTCATTTTTTAAGGGAAATAGTCAGCATAATCACAAAAGTAATTATGATGAATTAACACCTGAATTAAAAATTGAAATCAAAAATCTACTTCAAAGCGATAAGGCAAAAGACTTTAACACTGAATATATTAGAACAACCAACCTAGAGAAAAAAATAATAACACAATACGGTTTCGAAGCGATTAAACTCATTTATGAACGCAGTAATAGTTCTAATTACTTTCAGCTTGGCGAGTTTCCAAAAGAATCCCCTTGGTTTTATTTAAATAATCACAATGTTGAAGGTTTTATAAAAACAAATTTTAAATCCATTTTAAAAAACATTCCAGACCTTATAGATGCAATGATAACGCGTTGTCAGTTTATATATGCAGAGAAAAAAGAAGACTGTTGGCAATTACATTATCTATTAGATATGAAACTCTATGATAATCGGGAATATTTTAAAATATATACAGGTAGAGCACCTATTCTAAATCCAAGTCCTAATACTAATTTAGCCAATTTTAAATGGAATATTCCAGAGGATTTAAAAACATTTTATACCATTCATGATGGATTTGGAGACATTTATGGTGCTAATTATATTATGTCAAATGCCGAAATAAAAATTATGGCAGAACTAATGAATCCTATTAGTAAAGAAAACAATACCAACCCAGAAGGTTATGAATTTAGTGACTTATTAGAATTCTTTCCCGATGGTTCTGGAAATGCGCAATGCTTTTACAAAAACAATAGCAACGCAACAGTCGATTGGGATCACGAAACATGGGAAATATCTGGAGAAACAAAATTTTTCCATTTTATAAACGAACGAATGGGAGAAATTGACGAAGAATAGTAACTAACTCTTCCGCAGCATCCTTAAAGTAAACCCACCCAAAAGTAAAATCACGACACCAATAATTCCCCAAAGCCAATAGCTATTTTCAAATAAAGGTGCTGCTTTTTTTAATTCAGACTTTATAATTACCTGCTCCTCGCCTATTTGCAATGCTTTTAGTTGTTCAGGTACTTTTGATTCAAATTTTACAATGTCATAATTAGGTATTCTATCTAAAGTTTTACCATAAACCAACATGTAATTTGCAGGTTCTGTAAACCGTCCAATAAGTTGAAATTGATATCCTTTTACAGCAACATCAGTAACAGATAAAGGTTGATTATCTCCATTATAAATAGTAATTTTTAAATGCTTTGCCACAGTACTCGTAAATTTAAACCGATTGGCTTCGAGCGAGTTTAAAGTGCCGCTTGTTATGGTTTTATATCGGTACTTCCATCCTTTTTCGGTTTGTACACTATCGCTTTTATATTCAATTTTTAAAGGTCTGTAATAATCAAATGTATTACTTACATCGATATCTAATTGACTTAATGGCAATGGCTCTTCTAATTCTAAATGAAGCGTTGTGGTTTTTAATTTTTTATCAGTTACGTTTTTTATGGTTTTAATCGGATGCGTTTGGTGATTCCCTTCGGTAAAATCGTGTTTAGAAAGTTGAGCCGTATTTAATTCTGGCTGTGCATCGTGCTTTACTAAAAGTCTGTAAAATCGGTATTTGGTTTCAGGAAAGTTGAGTTTGGTAAATTTAAAATTAGTCAATTCATTTTTAATAGAAAGTATTCTATATTCTTCAAGAATCGTGAACCATTCTTGTTGGTTTTGACTGCCTTGTAAATCAACTTTCCAATCAAAATTTTGGTCACTAAAATTCAAATTAATTTGATTGATACTTTCATTAGCATCTAGTTGAAAAGTGAAATAATAGCCATCAGCGCCTTTGGTTTTGTTGATAATAGCGAAAGGAATGGTTTTATGAACCACTTTTCCTAACAACTCATTCAGAAAATAAGGAGCTTGTATGGTATCTTTTTGAGGTGTAATACCAAATATTCTGATGTCAGAAAAATCGGTATTCAACTTTCCGAATACGGCATTTGGAATGGTGAGTTGATGCCACTCCTCATTAATATTACTTAAGGAACGCTTATAATTATACCTGTCTATTTGTGCCACACAAAACGTCGTAAAGCCAATAAAAAAGGCGATTAATAGTTTAGTCTTTAGCATCATCTGTGATCTGATTTTTGAATTTATTGTATAAAAATGAAATGATTAACAGCAACACACCAAGCGAAACAAAGACGATTGTTTTTGAAATGGTATTGAGGTGCGAAATGTCGTAAAGAAAGAGTTTTACTAAGGTAATACCGAAGAAAATAATGCCTCCAATGCGCAAATAGGCTTTGTCTTTCCAAATACCAAAGGCTATTAACAGGAATGCATAAACTCCCCAAAGTATGCTTAAACCAAGTTTGTAAGATTGATTGGAGTCAAACATATCCATCCAATGAATAAGTTCGCTGCTCAATACCCAAATAATGGAAACATGCAGTAAAATATCGCAAGCAATTTTGAAGCCTTTGGAAATGCCTTCACGCTTTATAAATCGATAACAGGTAAATAATGCCAAAGCTAAAAACACAAATGACACATAGCGTATGCCTAAATAAAAGCTATTCTGCGCAAAATATTCTGAAGGAGATAAATAACTTTCTCTTAATTCGCTAAGGACGTATAAACCTTGTACTAAAAATATAAAAATAGTAGCTACAGTAAGACCTATCGCAATCGTTTCTAGAATTTTATTTTTGATAAAAGACAGACTCACATAAGACAATAATGCCATAAACACTAATGAGTAATTAAGAACCCAAATGGTTTTAAGATCTTTTAAAGCGTAATTCTTAACCGTATTATTATAGTTGGTTTCACTAAGCGTTTCCACTGCTGTGGTATAGAATAATTGATCCCAATACATTTCAATTTCGAGTCTGAAAGCGTAGTAGGCACTAAACACAAATACAGCCGGAATGGCATAAGTGAAGAGTCGATTCCAAACAGAATCAGTCTTAAATGCAGATGGATAGGCTTCCTTTCTGCTCAACCAAACAATACTACCAAAAGCTGCCACAAATAAAAGTGAGGTGAGAAAATGAATATTGAAAATGGACGTCGTCGCATCTGCTATACCAACATCATAATAAGAACCGTAAGCGTTAGACCAATCTTCGAGAATACTCAGAAATGCTAATACCATTAATGGGTAAGACAATTTTTCGTAAACCGAAATCCCCTTAGTTCTACCCAACCAGAATAATAAAGCCGCCTCACTTACCCACAATAAAGTCACCCAGTTGCCATTTAATTGTACCGGAATCGTGATGGTGATAAATACCAATACCATCGCTGAGGCTAAGTAAAACAACTTTTTGTCGCCTAGTTTTAACTTGTAAAAAAGGACACTAACTATAAAATGAATAACGGCATTACCGAGTGTAAACAAGCCTAATAATTGCGAGCCTAAATCGTCACCAATTAAAATAGCATAGCCAAAGCCATAAAATATAAAGGAATTTAGCAGTAACAAAACCACATCACCAGAGTTAAAGGCTTCCTTCTTCAATAGTTTATAGGCAATAAATGTGATATAAAATATTAAGAAAAATACCGCTAAAAATGTGAGTCCTATCGTGTAATGTGCTTCTTGGTAATAATCGAAAAAGTACCAAAATGAAAAGATAAGCCATGTGAAAATAAAGGCGGAATAGTAAAGTGATTTCCAGTATTTTTTGAAGGATATAATTAAAATCCCAATATTAATAATGGCCATATAGCTGAACATGATTTCTACTTGACCAGAACCATCACTCAACAAAAATGGTACTGCGTAAGCACCTACCAAACCGATATGTGCAATAACTTGTCGGTTGTAACTTATGGCTGCAACGACGGTAAACGCAGTAAAAACAACCATGAGCACAAAGGTTAGTAATTGCGGAATAAGTTCGTAAAAGCTGTATGCAAAAAAGGTAATAAAATATAGGATAACGATGGCTCCACTGACTAAAACAGCACTGTACGATTCGTATTTCGGTTTGAGTTTAATACCAAAACTTAATAAGCCAATAGCTGTAAGATAGCCTAATATGATTCGAGTAAGTGGACTAATTAAATCATTTTCAATAGAATATTTAGCACCAATAGCGACACCAATAATGGTGATGACAATGCCTATTTTATTTAAGATATTTTCACCTATAAAAGCCTCTAAACTCGACTTTGTTTTAGGTGTTTTTGTAGCATAAACAGGTTCTGATTTGGGCTGAGCGTCATCTGGTTTCTGAGCTTCAAAAACAGGTTCTGGTTCTGGTTCTTTTACTTGTTCTTTTTCTTGTTCTTGTTCTAAAGACGCTTCAGTTTCAGGTAATATCTCAACAAGCGCTTCTTGTTCGATAGGTGACAACAGTTCTGGAGCATCTTCTTTAATCTCCTTAGAGGTTTCTAGACTTGTGCCAGATTGCAAACGGTACAATTCCTCCTTTAAACTAGTTATCTCGGAAGAAAATTCGGCTTGCTTCTTAAAAAGCAGCTCTAGTTTTTCAATCAACTTATTGATAATCTCTTGATTGTGTGCCATATGTTTTCAATTTGGTTGTCTTTTAATAACACAAAGACAAAGCTAAAATAGTTTTTAAAATTTTAATCGTCTCTTATCTCACATGAAGTTGTATTTTTATTTTGAAAACAGACGCAACCCTTTTACATTTTCTTCATCTTAGATTTATAAACTAAATCATTAATTTGAAAAATATATTCCTACTCGCAATTATTGCACTATGCTTCAATTCATGTGCTTCAATATTAAACGGCAGAAATACAGTCGTTAGAGTTCATGCACCAGAAAATACAACCGTTACCTATAATGATGAAACATTGGTTGTAGAACGAGACGAAACTAGAATTTTCCCAAAGCGATCAAAAGATTCACTACGGTTGACATTGCGTAACGATAGTATTACAACAGATTTTGCCTTTAAAAGAAAAGTTTCAGGCATGATATATGCAAATCTCTTTATGCCTTTCAATTACGGAGTAGGTACTTTAATAGATCTCACTAATCACAACCGATTTACATACCAACGTAATTTATATTTCAAAATAGATTCAACGACCCAAAGCTTTCAGACGATTACAGAAAAAATTGCACCATTTAAACAACATACTACCTTAGTTTACACCTCTCCTTTACTTGCCATAGATGTTTTTACACAGCCAATGGCATCTTTAGGAGTTGAGTACTTTCCGCTTGATAATTTTAGTGTTAGTGCTGAATATGCTAATGTTTATTCCGAACGACTTAGAGATAATATTGAAGACAAACTTGTTAAAAATAAAGGGCATGAATTTAGAACGGAGCTTAAATATTATAACATAGTAAGTGTCTTTAACGACCCTAGAGTTAATGAATATTTTGGATTAGAAGCACGTTTTATTAGAGAACAATTTAACGAAAATCTAGTTTACTCCATTGAAAACGATATGTTTGCTTTTACTGTACGTGAGCGCGTTGCCGTAAATAAAGCGGTCAATGTTTTTAATTTGAAATACGGCATCAATATTCCCATCGGAATTGGTTTGTTTTTAGATATCTATTCTGGCTTTGGATTTAGACAAATTGTATTTAAAAATTCTGATAATCAATTCAATCCAGCTACAGATATTATAAGACGCAGTAGTGATGATTTTTTTGGCATAGACGATCGTTATGTCGAAGACATTGACAATCGGGAATTATTCAATTTTTCCTTAGGGTTTAAGTTTGGTTATAAATTCTAACCCATTTGTTAAAATCTGTTGAAATAAAGTTGGTTTCACACTTCATAAAATAGTATTTTCGCTTAGAACTTGTGTTTCATTTTTTTGCTTTAACCCGAATCAAAATAACAAAAGCAATTATTATAACGAAGTTCTTGACCTAAATTTAAATGTTATGACAGTGACGGAGTTCGCACCGATAATAGAAGTTTTAGAAGAAGCTTACGAAATTCCACATCTTAATGCCACGCGAAAGATTTCGGCAGTATTACCACACGATTACTATACCACAGATAAACGCTATCCTGTACTCTATTTGCAAGATGGTCAGAATTTATTTAATCCGGCTGCACCTTATGGCGATTGGGCGATTGATAAATCCTTAGCAAAATTAGCAGAAGAAGGCAATGGAGATCTTATCATTATCGCCATAGATCATGGTAATGAGGAACGTATTAGTGAATATCTGCCCTATTACCATCCGCGTTTTGGTGAAGGTAAAGGCGATTTTTATATTCAGTTTATGATAGAAAAGTTGATTCCTTATATCAATTCGCATTATCGCACCTTAACTGATTTTGAACATACTGGTATTGGTGGCAGTTCCATGGGAGCTTTGATAAGTCTTCATGCAGGATTATCAAATCCAGGTGTTTTTGGCAAACTGATGATTTTTTCACCAAGTTTATGGATTTCTAACCGTATTTTCAAAAACACAAAATCGTTTAAACCCTTAGAAGAATCACGTATTTACTTATATTCTGGTGGACAAGAAAGTGCCGAACATTTACCTAATGCCAAACGTTTAGGCAGTATTATAAAAGAGAAAATGATTAGAGGTTATCATATCGATTTTCATTTCTCAATTAATGAACATGGCAGCCATGCCGAAATGCATTGGCGCGAAGAATTCCCAAAAGCCGTAAAATGGCTTTATTTTAATTCCTAATTTTTTTATGACGTACAAGCACATTAAAACCATAGACACTTCAAAAGATTTCATTCTACCTTGTAGAAAGGATCAATTAGAGCGTATCAAAGATTTTTTACCCATAGCCAAACCTGATTTTGATGGTAGTTTCTCTACTCATCAATTACTTTACGGTAAGGATGGTAACCGCATCTACCTTATTGGTTTAGGAAAAGAAAAACATAGTGCGCAGCTTGAAAAAACGTTTCAAAAATTAGCTTTTGAAACGCAGAAACATTGGGATAAAAACATGCAACTTTATGCTGAAGATTTAAACCAAGACGAACTTAAAAAAGCCATTATTGGATTAGAAATGGCACAGTATGAGATTGGCGAATTTAAATCTGAAAAAGAAAAAGGGATTAAAAGAACGGTTGCTGTCGCGTCTTCAAATGCCATTAAAAACATTTTAAACGAAGGCCATTACACAGGTGAAACTATTAATAGAATTAAAGCCTTAGTTGATGCACCACCAAATATTAAAACACCTGAATTTTTAGGAAAATGGGCAGAAAAATCAGCGAAAGATGCCGATTATAAATGTACCGTTTTAAAACACAAAGAACTGAAAAAACAAGGTTTTGAAGCCGTTTTATCCGTAGGAAAAGGCAGCGTCAACAAACCTGTGGTGATTATTAACGAATACACACCAAAAAAGAGTAAAAAAGTAGATATCTGCCTGGTTGGAAAAGGGATTACCTTCGATTCTGGTGGATTATCCATAAAACCATCTACCAACCTACATTACATGAAAAGTGATATGGGAGGTGCTGCTGTTGTTTTAGGCACAGTAGAATTGGTTGCAAAATTGAAACTCGATATTAATATTGTTGGTATCGTTTGCTCTGCAGAAAATGCAGTCGATTCAGAAAGTTACCGACCAGGAGACGTTATTGACTCCTACTCTGGTAAAACCATTGAAATTATTGATACAGATGCCGAAGGGCGTTTGGTTTTAGCTGATGGTTTAAGTTATGCTGTTAAACACATAAAACCGGAATACTTAATTGATTTAGCCACCTTAACAGGAAGTGTGGTAAGAACTTTAGGCTATGAAGCGGCTGGTATGTTTACACATAATAAAGTAATGGCAAGCACCATGTCTGATATTGGATATAAAGTTCACGAACGTGTTTGGCAATTACCAATGTTTGAAGAATATAAAAGCGATTTACATAGTGATATTGCAGATTTAAGAAATTTTAGTGGTAAGCCTTTGGCAGGAGCTACTAATGCTGCGCAATTCTTAGAATCTTTTATAGAAGATCATAAAAATTGGATGCACTTAGATATTGCAGGCGTTTCCTTTGGAAGTTCGCCTTATGCTAAGATGAAAAGTGCTTCTGGTTATGGTATTCAATTGATTACGGAATTTGTGAAGTCTAAAGCTGTTAAGTAGTTATTGGGTTATTGCGTTGTTAATTATTAGGGCTTTATTACTCATTAGCTCTTAGGTCTTAGCTCTTAGTTCTTAGGTCTTAGGTCTTAGGTCTTAAAATAGCACCAATAATTTGGTCGCTCAGATTCAATAACTGAATATTTTTAGTAACTTAATGATTTTTTTAAATAGTCAACTAACTAAGTCTTGATTCTTAGCTCTAGCAGCAAAGCGGTCTTAATTCTAAAAACATAACCATGTCCAACAAACCACTAAATTTCCTCTGTGTTTCCACTTACTTTAAAGGTGAAGATTTTTTAAAAAGCTGCAAAGCTGAAGGTCATAATGTCTATTTATTAACCAAAAAAAAGTACGATCAAGAACCTTGGCCTTGGGATTCTATTGATGATACCTTTTATATCGAAGAATGGAATCAAGACGATGTGGCAAAAGGCATTGCTTATAAATTCAGAACCATAAAATTCGATCGTTTTGTCGCACTCGATGATTTTGACGTGGAAAAAGTAGCACTACTCCGTGAACATTTTAGAATGCCTGGTATGGGACGCACCACAGCACATTACTTTAGAGATAAACTCGCTATGCGCATAAAAGCTGAAGCCGAAGGTGTTAATGTTCCAGAATTTACCGATTTATTCAATAACGATACAATTAATGACTATGCAGATCGTGTGAGTCCTCCTTGGTTAATAAAACCAAGAATGGAGGCTTCTGCGACTGGTATTAAAAAAATTCACTCAAAAGATGAATTATGGCAAGTCGTCAATGATTTAGGTGATGAACGCGATAATTATTTAGTTGAGAAATTTGCACCAGGTGATGTCTTTCATGTCGATGGTTTAAACGTGGATGGAAAAGTGGTTTTTGCCAGAGTCAGTAAGTATTTAGATACCCCTTTTGAAGTGGCTCATGGTGGAGGCATATTTAGATCCGCTTCTAGTAAAATTGGTTCTAAAATTGAAAAAGACCTTCAAAAAATGAACAAACAAGTGATGAAAGCCTTTGGAATGCAATTTGGAGCGTCGCACACCGAGTTTATACAATCTAAAGCCACAGGAGAACTCTTCTTTTTAGAAACATCATCGCGAGTTGGAGGTGCTAATTTAGCTGAAATGGTACAATATGCTTCAGGTATCAACCTTTGGGCAGAATGGGCAAAAGTAGAATCTGCCAACCTCAAAAAAACAGCTTACAAACTACCTAAAATAAATAATCAATATGCAGGTATCGTCGTCTCTTTAAGCCGATTCGAACATCCAGACACCTCGAGCTTTACAGATAAAGAAATTGCTTGGCGCATGGATAAAGCTTGGCATATTGGACTCATAGTTGTATCCGATTCTAGCGACCGTGTTTTGGAATTGTTAGATCAGTATACCGAACGTATTGGAAAGGAATTTCATGCAAGTTTGCCTGCGCCTGATAAATCGGAGTAAATAATTATCTTGTATAAATTTATAAGTTAGTATTTGGAATCAGACTTATTTCACTGTTCAATATCATTAAAATTCTTGTATTTCTTTTTTCGCCATTATTTCATCAATCTTTTCATTGACAATTAATAAAAGCTCGTCTATAGACGTATCGTTGGTATTAACGGGTTGACTCAATCCGTTATAAGGCCCATATTTGGTCATGTCTGTTACTGAAAACAAACCTAAGGTGGTGGCTTTGGAAGCACTTGACAAATGCATAATACCACTATCTGCTACTATTAATAATTTCATTTGGCCGGCTACTGCTGCGATTTCTCTAACATCATCACTGTAATACGATGTGGCTGCAAAATCGATTTGAGACACGTTTTCTTTTGGTAAAATTTCTATGATATTAAAACGGTCTTCGTACTGCGATTTTAGTTTGGTGTAACAGTCTTGCCACCATGATTTTGGGTAAAGTTTTGCACCTGTTGCAAAAGTAAAAATACCAATCGTTGGCTTTTCTGTATCCTCAAGTAAGGCATTTAAAACCTTTGCACCGTTAGCTTTTTCAATATCAGTAAGCTTTATATCTAAATTTGGCATTGTAGTTTCAGGTACGTCATGACCTATGAGTTTCATATACTGCCTAAAATTATAAACACTATTTTTAGCCATGTGCCTATAATCTTCAAAATGTAGATCGGGCTCAAGTGTACCGAATATTTTATACTTGGCGTTGGCCAAATAGGTTAAGATTTTACCAGATGACGATCCTTTATCACCATTGATAACCAAGTCATATTTTTTGGTTTTAACTGAAAAAAAGATTTTTAGATAGTTTCGTTTTTCTTTGAAGGGTTTTCTAGGTAATATTCTGATGTCATTTACATTTTGATATTCCTTAAAAACTATAGGTGCCAAACCTCCTTTAACAATCAGATCTATTTGGGCCTCTGGAAAGGTAGCTACCACGTCTTGTAGTAATGGAGTAAGTAACACTAAATTACCTAGTCTTTGATTAGGACGACAAATCAACACGTTTTTAATAACTGTTTTTTTAGTCCCTTTTACTTTTTTGTGATAATGAGATTTACCAATATTATCCGTGATTTTTGGCATGATGACTTTTCTATAATCATCTAGTTTTTTTAAAAGCATTGTTTTAAGGGTATATAAAAATGAAAGCTCAAAACGGATTTACCGCTATCTTACTATCGCCTAAATTAGCTAAATTTCTAAAGACAAAAAAATCGGAAATTGATACGAGTCGTATTACACTGACAATTAAGACAAATTTAGTTTTCTTTAAATCTCAAAAAAACCAGTGCTACCTCCTACCCAAGTTTTATCCTTATTGTACTTTACGCCTACCATTTCGCCTTTACTTAAACGCATCAAATTACTAACAATTTCAGTTTTATTAGTTTTTGAGTTATGCAAAAGCATCATTCTAATTTCGCATTTGGCTGGCACATCCATCGTTTCAATAACTGGTGCATAGGCTACTTTTTCTTGTAGTAAGTAGTTCGATTTATTAGAAATCTTATCAATCATGGCTTTAGTGACATGAATCTCTACTCCTGCTCCTGCAAATGAGTATAAAGGCTTTAAAACATAATTTTCTAAATCCGTTGGAATGTGCTCTAATTGATCTAAATAATAAGATTTTGGCACATAATCTCCTTTTAATAAAGGCATGGTATATTTACTAATTCGGTAAAACCAATTGGGATGACCAATCCATTGCGCATCTATTTCATCTTGAAAACTAAATTCTGTTTTAAGATCCGTACGCTGATGTAGTTCATCAAAAATAATACGATTGTATATTTTTAAAACGTCAATCTCATTGCCATTTTCATCTAAGTAAAAGAGTGTTTTTCCGCGCTTTTTCAAATTCGTAATACAAAGCACTTTTATACCAAGCTTGGCAGCTGTAGCATAAAAATCGATAGCTGTAGCTTGTAATTCGGGTTCTATTTCTAGTAAAATGACGTTTTTAGGATTCGTGTCTCCAACAATTTCCTGTTTGAGCAAGTCTAAATAATCAGTGGCAGTCATGCCATTTAAATGCTGCGAAAAATGCTCTGGAATCACATTACCAAAATGCTCACGGTACTTTCGTCCTAGTAATTCTTGAAAATAATACAAGGATGGAAAGCCTTGCAATTCAATTAACTTGGGAGTTAAATCTCCAGCTTCATCTTTACAAATTCCAAAATCTAACTGAATGAATTTTGAATGTTCATCTTCATTAGGAACAATCGTTGAAGCATCGAAAAAAGCACCATCCGTTAAAGCTTTAAAATTGGGTTTATTGATAACCGACATAATATCGTCACAAGCTTCAACCAATTTCTCTTTTAAGGCCTTTGGCAAAAACGCAGGTGTTTCTGCAATTTTAAACTTCACCTTATAATTAAATGACGTGTCAATATCTTTCAAAAAAGCGTCATACTTTTCATCTGAAAAATTACTATTGTACGCGTCTCTGATATGTTTTATCATCCTAACTTATGACATTAAAGGTTCCTTAATTTGAATAATAGCGTTCTCTATAAATTTTGGTAAAATGGTATTATAGGTACGCTCAATTTTTTCAGGATCATCGATACGATCCATCATTTCATTGTATTTTTCCTCACTAAAACTGTCGATCACTTTCTTCTTATTTTCCTCTTCACCAAAATAAGCCTCCATACTAACAGGCTCTGCTTCTGGATGAAACTGTGTGCCTACAAACTCATCAGAAAAACGAACGGCCATGATAGCACGCTCTAACTCTACGTGCGTTCTAATTTTTTCTTTACTTAATATGGTTGCACCATGACTTTTAAAAACTTTAAGATTGGGTTGAATTAACTGCCAATCGCGCGAATCAACCGCATAAAACGGATCGTCTAAACCATTTAAAATAAGATCATTATGTCCATCTTTTGTTTTATGAACTCTTAAAATTCCGAAAGATGTACTTCGTCTTGGTTTTAATTCTCCGAGTTTAAAATAATCGCAAATCACTTGAAATGAATAACAAATAAAGAAGACGGATTTCTTTTGATGATACGAAGTTTTGTTATAATCCCAAAGCTCTTGCATCAACTCGAGATACGGTTTGCGCCAAGCTCCTTCGTCTAATGGGCTTCCTGGTCCTCCGCTTGAAATATAAATATCAAATGAGGCATCCGGAATTTCTTGTTTTGCTCTAACATTGAAGATTTGAAAATCTACTTCGTTATGAAATAGGCTTACAATTTCTTTAATACAACGCAACCCTTGATTGGGTTCATCGTTATTCATGTCTAGAATAGCTAGTGTTAACTTCTCTTTCATTGTACTATATAAGTAGGTTTTTATAATCCTGAAATGGTTTGTTCTGTAATATAATCCACAACCTTAGTAAGGTCATTCGTTTGTTTAAAAATTTCTAATTGACGGTCTGCACCTGTGCCATTTTTAAGCATTTGGTGCATGTATTCTATTTCTTTACGCGAGCCTAAGTCATCTACGACATCATCAATAAAATCTAGTAATTCTAACATCAAAGATCTTGTTTCTACTTCACTTTCTTTGCCAAAATCAATCATTTTACCATCAATACCATAACGTCCTGCACGCCATTTATTTTCGTTAATTAACGCACGATGGTAATTCATAAAATTAAGATTATGCGTTCTTAAATCGTACAATTTAGCAACCAAAGCCTGGATAATCGCCGTGATACAAATGGTTTCATTTACGGTTAATGGCACATCACAAATCCGAACCTCTAAGGTTGGAAAAAAGGGATGCACTCTAATATCCCACCAAATTTTCTTTGGATTGTCTATGCAATTCGTCTTCACTAAAAGATTGACATAGTTTTCGTAGTGTGCATAATTTTCAAAAACACCTGGAATTCCTGTTCTTGGAAATTTATCAAACACCTTAGATCTAAAGGATTTAAAACCTGTATTTCTGCCTTCCCAAAATGGTGAATTTGTTGATAAAGCATATAAATGCGGTAAAAAATAACGCATGGCATTTACCAAATGTATCGCCATTTCTTTATCTGCCATCCCAACATGCACATGCAAGCCGAAAATTAAATTAGAACGTGCCGTGTCTTGTAATTCAGTTATAATTTCATCATAACGTGGGTTTGGTGTAATGCGCTGGTTTTCCCACTTTGAAAATGGATGTGTACCAGCTGCACCAATTTTAAAACCCAAATCGTTGGCAATTCCTGATATTGATTTTCGTAAATGCGAAATTTGTTCACGAGCATCTGTAATATCTTCGCAAATATTTGTGCCTACTTCTACAACCGCTTCATGCATTTCTGCTTTCACCTGATCATTAAGAAGTTTGGCTGCTTCGGTTACAATCCGTTGATCGTGAGAAATTAATTCTCTAGAAACAGGATCAATAATTTGATACTCTTCTTCAATACCTAAAGTAAACTTCATATATGAGAGGGAATTAGATTAAGCCTGACTATTAAAAAATAGTCAGGCTATTTTAGTCATCTATTTTTTAGCAGCTTTCTTAGTCACTGTAGCTTTTTTAGCTGGCGACTTTTTAGCAACGGTTTTTCCTTTGGTCTTTGCAGCTTTAGCGGAGACCGACTTCACTGGTGCTTTCTTTGCTGGAGTCTTTTTTACAACTGCTTTTGTTGCTGTTGCTTCTTTAGCCGCTACCATTTTAACAGGAGTCTTTTTTGCCGCTACTTTTTTAATTGCTGGCTTCTTAGCAACCGCTTTTGTTACTGGTGCTTTTCCTTTGGTCTTCTTAGCTTTAGAAACAGACTTGGTTTTAGCTTTTGGCGCAGCCATTTGGTCGGTTACAAAAGTTCCCCAAGTTAGGTTCATTTTGCCTTTTTTGTATTGTTTTGCTTTCGCAATAGCCATATCTGCTGCATTCTCAACAATCCAATCAAAATTATCTTGTCCTACAGAATGAATATCTGCATCTGGCGCAGGATTACAAAAATCAATCGCGTAAGGCACACCATCTCTAACAGCAAACTCAACCGTATTAAAATCGTAGCCCAAAGCTTTGTTTAATTTAATACAATAGCTTTCAACTAAATCTAAAATTTTCTTATCCACAGGAGGACCATCTAAAACATAACGCAAATGATGCGGATTTCTCGGCTCGTACTGCATAATATGTATTTGATCCGTACCTAAAGCGTAACATCTAAAATACTCCGTAAAGTTAATTTCTTCTTGAAGCATCATCACTAAATTCTCAGTTTCACCATGTTTTGCCCATAAATCTTCAGGACTTTCAACACGGTAAACACTTTTCCAACCTCCACCATCGTGTGGTTTCATGTAAGCAGGAAAACCGATAGTTTTAAACATTTTTTCCCAATCAAATGGAAACTTCATGTTTCTAAAAGAATTTTCATCCGTACCTTCTGGTCTATGCGATGATGGTAAAATGAAGGTTTTTGGCACAGGAACACCAATAGATTCTGCTAAAGCGTTATTAAAAAACTTTTCGTCAGCACTCCACCAAAATGGATTATTAATCACAGCGGTTCCTGTAATCGCTGCATTTTTTAAATAAGCTCTATAAAAAGGAACATCTTGAGAAATTCTATCAATAATAACAGCGTACTCATCAGATTTTGCTTGCTCAACCGTATCAATTGAAACGGCTTCTGCCATCATATTCTTGATACCTTGTGCTTTAATTTTTTCGTTAACTCTGTCAATAAATGCCCAAGGGAATGTATCTTCTTGACCGAATAATATACCTATTTTTCTCATGCTAAAGTAAATTAGTTAGTTGGTTTAATTAAGTGTTCGTTTATAATTTTGATAAGTAATGTGGAAACATTTTGTTCCATAGTGGCCAATCGTGCTCAGCCCATTTATGCTCATCATACCAGAAAGGTATGTTTTTTTCCGATAAAATACTAGCCATTTTTTTATTAGCGTCTAAACAAATATCCCATTCGCCTACTCCAAGGACAATCTTCATGTTCCATAAATCCGGATGATCTGCTCCTGGTAAAAAATCTACAGGATTATTAAAAAACACGTTATCGTCGTAATGGCCGTCTACAAACGATTTGATATCAAAAGAACCGCTCATACTGAACATATGGCTTACACGTTCTGGATGTCTAAACGCAAAATTTGCCGCTTGGTAGCCACCAAAACTTGGACCAGCAACGCAAACTTTTTGCAAGCCTTTTTCTGTGCTGATTTTATTGACGATTTCATTCATAATAAATTCATCATAAACGGCATGATTTTGTGCACGTTGCGCAGGATGAATATTTTTATTATACCAACTTAATTCGTTGATACTATCCGGACAATAAATCTGCACCAAACCTTGCTCTACAAACCATCTGGCTGATTCTACTAATCCCATATCTCTGCATTCGTTATGTTTTCCCATGGTGGTAGGAAATAAAACCACTGGATAACCAGCATGTCCAAAAACAAGCATTTCAATATCCTTACTTAATGTTGGCGAATACCATTTGAAGTGTTCTTCTTTCATGTATTTATAAACGATTGTTAAATTTAAGCTAGCAAAAGTACACTATTCGGAAGAATAAATGATGTTTTTGTTATTGACAACTAAGCGTTTACAAATTAAATAGGATCAAAAAATCAAACTCTAGTCATCACTTTTAATACTGATTATAAAAAGAAGCCTTAATGTTGATCGTATTTCTAAAGATTAAACATAAAAATGTGTAAAAATTTAGCATATCCGTAAAAATTATCAAAGCGCACTATTTGATAAATTCAGGCTAAAACTTATTAACTTTTTTGATAAAAACCTGTTCACATTAAACTCCTTTCAAGACTTTATTAAACCCACAAAACCTTTAATTTTGTAATAAGATAAATACTTTACACATGACTTACAGAACAGAAAAAGATACCATGGGCGAGGTTAATGTCCCTGCTGACAAACTTTGGGGAGCGCAAACAGAGCGTTCTCGTAATAATTTTAAAATTGGTGCTTCGGCATCCATGCCTTTAGAAATTGTTTATGGCTTTGCCTATCTTAAAAAAGCAGCTGCCTACACCAATTGCGAACTCGGTGTTTTAGCTAAAGAAAAGCGCGATTTAATTGCCCAAGTTTGTGATGAAATTTTAGAAGGCCAACACAACGACCAATTTCCGTTAGTCATTTGGCAAACGGGTTCTGGCACACAGAGTAATATGAATGTTAATGAAGTGGTGGCTAACAGAGCACATCAAATTGCAGGACAAGTCATTGGTGAAGGCGAAAAAACCATTCAACCTAACGATGATGTTAATAAATCGCAATCGTCCAACGATACCTTTCCAACAGGTATGCATATTGCTGCTTACAAAAAAGTAGTGGAAACGACGATTCCTGGAGTGATTCAATTACGAAACACCTTACATAAAAAATCAATTGAATTTAAAAATGTAGTTAAAATTGGTCGTACACATTTAATGGATGCGACTCCATTAACGTTGGGACAGGAATTTTCGGGTTATGTTTCGCAATTAGACCATGGTTTAAAAGCTTTAGAAGCAACACTTTCACATTTAAGTGAATTGGCTTTAGGCGGAACAGCTGTTGGCACAGGACTTAACACACCAGAAGGTTACGATGTTTTAGTGGCAAAATATATTGCAGAGTTTACAGACTTGCCTTTTATAACCGCAGAAAATAAATTTGAAGCTTTAGCTGCACACGATGCCATTGTGGAAACACATGGAGCTTTAAAATTATTAGCCGTCTCTTTAAATAAAATTGCTAATGATATTAGAATGATGGCTTCTGGTCCACGTTCGGGAATTGGTGAAATTATCATTCCAGCAAACGAGCCAGGAAGTTCTATTATGCCAGGTAAAGTCAACCCAACTCAATGTGAAGCCTTAACCATGGTTTGCGCACAAGTTATGGGTAACGATGTGGCAATTTCTGTAGGTGGCACACAAGGGCATTATGAACTTAATGTTTTTAAACCAATGATGGCTGCAAATATTTTACAATCTGCACAACTCATAGGTGATGCTTGCATAAGTTTTGATGAACATTGTGCTAGTGGTATTGAACCTAACCATCAAGTAATTAAAGAATTGTTAAACAACTCTTTAATGTTGGTTACCGCGTTAAACACAAAAATTGGCTATTATAAAGCGGCTGAAATTGCCAATACAGCCCACAAAAATGGTACGACTTTAAAAGAAGAAGCCGTGAATTTAGGTTATGTTTCCGCCGAAGATTATGACGAATGGGTAAAACCAGAAAATATGGTGGGTAGTTTAAAATAACGACAAAACGCTTAAAATATTCGACGAAATACGATTTAAAGAAGATTTTGCCTATATTTACACTAATTAATTCAAATTTAAAAGCATACCTATGAAACAAAAACTACTTTTCGCATTTACGCTATTGAGCTGTTTTGCATTTGCCCAGACCACATTTTTACCAAAAGTTGGTATTAATACAAGTACAGGAGATGCACCTTACACCATTGCAGCCGACTTAATTGATGGTGATGCTTTACCAGACCTACTAATTGGCACGTATTTAGGCAATACCATGGAATGGTACAAAAACAATGGTGATGGTACGTTTACAATTCAACCTTTAATTGCAAATACCTTAACTGGTATTGGTGGTTTAAAGTTAGTAGATTTAAATGCTGATGGTTTTTTAGACATCTTGGCTACCGCTTATGGTAGTGATCATTTAGCATGGTTTCCTAACGATGGGCTAGGAAATTTTACAACAGAGAATATCATATCAAGCACCATATTAGGAGCTTCAGGAGTTGCCTTAGGTGATATTAACAACGATACATTTATTGATATTGCTGTAACTGCTTACGACGGTAATGAAGTCGTTTGGTTTTCAAATGATGGTACAGGAACGTTTACTTTAGAAACTGTAAAGATTGATGATAGTTTAAGCGCACCAGGCGTTGTAAATTTAAGCGATATAGATGGTGATGGTGATTTAGATGCTTTAGTAGCAACAGCTGTTTATGGTGGTGATGTTCTTGAAATTTTTAGAAATAATTTAATTCAAGGTGGTACTGTAGCTTTTACAAAAGATCCAACATCTGTAGCAACCGGAAAAGTAGGTTTGTTTAATGCAAGCTTTGAAGATTTAGATGGAGATTCAAATTTAGATATTTTGGCAACCGAAGTCTCTTTTGGAGGCGGACCAACTGGAAATTTATATTGGTACGAAGATAATGGTGCAGGTTTTACTGAAACCGTATTTACAACATCTATAAACAACCCGTCTGTTGCGCAATTTAGAGATTTAGATAACGATGGTTTAAATGATATTGTTTTAAGTAGTGGGACTAGTGGATCTGGTAACGATTTAGTTTGGTTTAAAAATAATGGTGGTGGAGATTTTGATCCTGAAGTGGTTATTGACGCTACACAAAGCCAGACCTTTGTTTATGCCATTACTGACTTTGATGCAGATGGTGATTTAGATATTGCGAGTTGTGCTTACAATCAAGATGATTTGAATTATTTTGAAAACCAAAAGATTGTACTTAGCTTATCTGATAATGAATTAAGTCAAATTTCAATACATCCAAATCCTGCAAATAATCATATTTACTTTACAGGTTTTAACGATTCAATTGATATTGAAATCTATGATATTTTAGGAAAGCAAATGCTAACTAAATCTGTAAATGTTTCAGATCGTGTTGATATTTCTAACCTTGTCAGTGGCATTTACCTTCTAAAAATTAATGATTCAATCACTATGAAATTACTTAAAAATTAGAAGATTTCAATGAAAAATTACCTGTTAATCGGTCTTCTTTGGTTGAGTTTCATTGGTTTTAGTCAAAATGACACACCAATGCCTCTTGAGCAGTTTACACGTGTTAATTTAGGATTACACGGTTTAGAACTTACCAATGAGTTACCAATCTCTAATAGTTTTGTTTGGGAAAATAGTATAGGCATTGGTATGGGATCATATGTACTTAGTGGTGCTAATTATACACTAATTCTTGCCGAACCTGCTCCCTATTTTACGTCCGAATTAAAATTTTTATACAATCGTAACAAACGGTTTAAAAAAAACAGAAGTGCACTCAATAATTCTGGGAACTATGTAGGACTTCAAACCAAGTATAGCTTTGGTAGTGATAAAACATTCGAGTTAAACCATACCTTACTCACAGAACTGCATTGGGGAATTCAAAGACCTCTTGGCAAGCGGTTCATTTTCGATTTCCATTTAGGTTTTGGTTACTTATCTGATTTCGATTTTAACGAAGGTGCTGTATCGCCAACTCTAGGTTTACGATTTGGTTATAAATTGTTTTAAACCGTAAAAAAATACACCTAAAAATGCTTTCAAATTTTGAAAGCATTTTTTTTTATTCAAAAAATTAGTAATCTTTACAAAAACACCAACCACGATGTCTATACTCATAACCAATATTAAGCAGTTGCTTCAAGTACACGAAACCAATATTACCATTGTTAAAGGACGTGCTATGAAAACGCTACCTACATTAGAAAATGCTTATCTCTATATAGAAAATGATACCATTATAGAATATGGTAATATGGCAGATTGCGAAGGTTTTGATGCTGAAACAATTATTAATGCCGAAGGTAAAATTGTACTACCATCTTGGTGCGACTCGCACACGCATGTCGTTTATGCTGGAGATAGAACGTCCGAATTTGTTGATCGGATTAATGGTTTGAGCTATGCTGAAATCGCCAACAAAGGCGGTGGAATTCTAAACTCTGCTAAAGTACTTCAAAACACATCCGAAGAAGATTTATACCAACAGTCCTTAAAGCGTTTAAATGAATTGATTGCCATGGGAACTGGTGCTGTAGAAATAAAAACGGGCTATGGATTAACTGTTGAAGCCGAATTAAAAATGCTTCGTGTTATAAAACGTTTGAAGCAGGAAAGTTTGGCTAAAATTATTCCCACTTTATTGGCTGCTCATGCGATTCCCGAAGCATTCAGGTCTAAAAAGCAAGACTATATTACCTATATCACTGACGAATTAATTCCTAAGGCAGCAGCACTCAACATCACCAATTACATTGATGTGTTTTGTGAAGACGGCTATTTTAATATTGAAGATACAGAAGCCATTTTAAAAGCGGGTAAAACACACAACTTACAACCCAAAATTCATGTCAATCAATTTAATGTTCTTGGAGGCATTGCGCTTGGTGTAAAACATAACGCACTTTCTGTAGATCACTTAGAAGAATTAAACGATAGCGATGTTAACGCTTTAAAAGGAAGTGATACCATACCTGTGGCATTGCCTGGCTGTTCTTATTTTTTAAGTATTCCTTATACTCCTGCTAGACAACTTATTGATGCAGGTTTACCTTTAGCCATTGCTACGGATTACAATCCTGGTTCATCACCTAGTGGCAATATGAATTTTATAGTCAGTGCCGCTTGTGTAAAACTAAAAATGACTCCAGAAGAAGCCATCAATGCTGCTACCATCAACGGAGCCTATGCTATGGGAATAAGTAATATGTATGGGAGTATTACCAGAGGAAAAAAGGCAAATCTTATTATTACAAAGCCGATGAACCATTACAGCGAAATCCCTTATGCTTTTGCGCATCATCCTGTGGAGCAAGTGATTATTAATGGTCAGATTTTGGGATAAGTTATTGAAGTTGGAAGTTGGAAGTTGGAAGTTGGAAGTTGGAAGTTGGAAGTTGGAAGTTGGAAGTTGGAAGTTGGAAGTTTAAGAAAATTAAATTATCAAGTTATACTGTATTAAAAATGGTTAGAGTTAAGTAAATATCAACTAATAACAAAAAAAATCCAGAAGCGAACTTCTGGATTTTGGCTATCAATCAATTACATACTACCTGTTATCTTAATGTGAATTCTGATGAAGAAATCAATGCCTTATCACTAAAGACATTCACTCGGTAACGTCCTTTTTCAAATTTAGACTCTTCCAATTCATCTATGTATTCACAAATATTTAAGTTTCTGTTTTCGTAATTAAAACGGCTAATTAAACTGTAGTTTAATACCTGATCTTCAAATTGAACTTGGTCGTTAGAACCCAACACATTGTTTAATGGATCTATGACCTGAACATACAATTCTTTATCACCTGACTCTGTTAACGTGTTTTTTGCGACTGTAAAACACACTTTAATTTTATCGCTTCGTCTTGCACGTTCTGTAGGAATCTGTTTTCCACTACTACGCTCTATCACTCCCATTCCTAATAAACCAACGGTTTGTAAGGCTGCGGCATCTTTAACAACACCAGCTAATTGCGTGTTCTGTACTAAAAGTGAATCCGTAAACATGGTACGCTCTGCTAACTGCACGTTGGTACTATCTAACGATGACGCTAAATATTCATTTTCAACTTTTAAACGGTCATTTTCAGTTAATAAAATATCCATTTCTTCTTGTAATGCTAAATACTTCTTTTTGTATCTCCATAAACTACCGACACTATTTTGAGATATTTTCAACGAATCCATTAAGCCTTGAATACGCGCTCTTGCTGCAATAATTTCGTCATTCTGTACTTCACTTTCTGCAATAGCTTCATCATAATCTTTAGCTAAATTGTTAAGATCATTCATCACTTGCTGCTTTTCGCTCATTAATAAGTTTTCGCTCTCTTTCTTCTCAATATATAATTTTGAAGTGTAAAAAGCTGTACTTAAAAATAATACGACTAATATGGCTAAACCTACTTTTAATCCTGTGTTTGATTTTTGTGAACCTTCCATAAATATTTGTTTTAATTAGTGTTAATTGTTGTGTTTATTTATCCCTTTAAGAGATCAAAGTAATTAAATAAAACTGTACTTTTAATCTATTATTTTAATTAGTTATCAAAAAATGCAACATCTTCGGTTATTTACAGAAAAAGAAAAACAACAGCTTTTAAAGAAACGTAAAGGTGAAACAAAATTTGGTGAACATATTCAGTTAATTCCTAATCTCAATAACATATACGATGACATTGTTAATTTAGATGTTGACTATGTCGTCTTTGGTATAAAAGAAGATATAGGAGTTTCCGCAAACTTCGGAAATACAGGCACTTGTAACGCTTGGAAAGCCGCTCTAAAAGTTTTGTTAAATATACAAAGTAACAGCTTTACAAGAGCAAAACGTGTTTTGATTTTAGGCCATTTAGAGTATTCTGAACAACAAGAAACCTTAATGTCCTTAGATTTTTCTAAAAAGAAAACAATTTCTAAAACCCGAAAATTTGTAGAAACCATTGATAAAGATGTTACTAATGTGGTAGCCTCTATTGTGAATGCAGGAAAAATTCCGATCATTATAGGTGGAGGTCATAACAATGCTTACGGTAATATTAAAGGTTCTGCCTTAGCTAAAAACAAACGGATTAATGTGGTGAATTTCGATGCACATTCCGATTTTAGAGCCGAAGAAGGCAGACATAGTGGTAATGGTTTTAGTTATGCTTATGCGGAAGGCTTTTTAAAGAATTATTTCATTTTTGGATTGCACCAGAATTATACGTCTGATGGCTTATTAAAGAAGATGAAAAAAGTAAAATCTCTCAAATACAATACCTATGAAGCTTTAGAAGTTAGAAATGATCTCGATTTTAAGTCGGAATTAAAAAATGCTTTAGACCATGTATCGCTTAGACCATATGGCATAGAAGTAGATTGCGATGCTATTAAAAACATACCAAGCAGTGCCATGACACCAAGTGGGTTTAGTGTTAAAAACGCAAGACAATTTGTACATCATTTTGCAAAACACAAGCATGCTACTTATTTGCATATTTGTGAAGCTGCGCCAACAGACACCACAGCAACTCAAGTTGGAAAGTTAATCACTTATTTAATTACTGATTTTATTAGAGCACATGGCCATTAGTATTATTGATTTTGATGCAACACACAAGCAGAGTTTTTACGATTTAAATATTGAATGGCTTCAAACATTCTTTTATGTTGAAGCCTATGATGAAGCCGTTTTAAGTCAACCCGAAACCTACATCATTAATAAAGGTGGTTTTATCTTCTTTGCCATGAAAGACCATAAAGTGGTTGGCACTGTGGCATTAATGCCAACTGAAGAAACAGGTGTTTTAGAACTGACCAAAATGGCTGTTTTACCCAAAGAACGTGGTCAAAATATTGGGCAACAGTTATTACAGCATTGTATTGACTTTGCTAAAAGCCAAAATATAAAAGGGCTACTACTCTACTCTAATACCAAATTAGAAAATGCCATCTATCTCTATAGAAAATACGGTTTTGAAGAATTAAAGCTAGAACGAGATAATCCTTATGAGCGTGCAGATATAAAGATGCTTCTTCCTTTAGAATAAATTACAAACTTATCTTGCTTAAACAAAAAACCTCATAAATCTAATGCACTTATGAGGTTTGAAACATTTCTAAAGTATGCGTTTACAAATTATAATGCGATTCTAAATATTCAAAACCATCATTGATTGTTGCGAACAAATGTTCTTCAGGAATTAGGTCTGGAACGATATCAATAGAGATTAGTTTGTCTTTCGGTTGTTCTTGTACGGCTGTTAAAATGACTTTGATGCCTCTTGTGTGTAGATCTAATACGGCATTTTCAAGCGCATACAATCCAGACTGATCGATGTATGGTACACGATCCATACGAATGACTAAGGCTTTTACACCTTCAGGTACATTCTTCATTTCATTTTGAAAATGCGATGTAAATCCGAAGAATAAAGGCCCATATAAATGCTTAATGTACACTTTGTCTTTATAATTCTCGTAGAATTCTAATTCATCTTGCCATGGTTTTTCACCATCAAATCCAGCTAAAGTTCCTACTTTCATACCTTCTTCACCAATGTCACTGGCGCGTTTCATAAATAATAAAGATGCTAATAATAAGCCTACAGCTACGGCTTGTATTAAACTACCGAATGTGGTCATTAACAGCACAATAATTAAAACAATGGCATCTGCTCTTGGCACTGCTAATAAATGTTTCAACCCTTTGGTATCTACAATTTTGAAGGCAATAGGAATTAGTAATCCTGCTAAAACAGACAAGGGTATATAACCAGCCAGTTTGCCTAAACCGAGAAGCACACCAAGCAGTACTAAACCATGAATGGTTCCTGATACACGAGTGCGTCCACCAGAATTGATATTCACTACAGTTCCTTTTGTAGCTCCTGCACCAGGAATACCACCAAAGATGGCAGCAATAGCATTACCAATACCTTGACCGATTAATTCTCTGTTACTATTGTGTTTGGTTTTGGTCATATTATCTGCAATAACAGAGGTTAATAACGAATCAATTGACCCAAGTACTGCCAAAACTAAGGCATATTCGGCAATGAGCGCATAGGCACTTGCATCAATAGAGAATAAACCATCGACTTGTAATGATGGTAAACCCGAAGGTATTTCACCAATAATTGGTACATCCCAAGCTAAAAAATAACCTGCAATAGACGCTACTATTAAAGCGACTAAGGCACTTGGAATCACTTTTGTTATCAATGGAAATAGGTAATAAATAGCCACTGTTAAAAGACCTAAAGCCAAAGCTTGCCAATTTAAGTCTGTGAATAGGCGTGGTAAATCTTGCATGACCAACCATGTGGACTTCGCCGATGTTAATCCGAAGAATGGAAATAACTGAAGTATAACAATGATGAGTCCGACACCACTCATAAATCCAGACACTACAGGATATGGGAAGTACTTAACGTAACTCGCAATATTAATGAGTCCAAATACGATTTGAAGTAAACCACCTAACAGAAACGTGAGTACAATAATGCCCATGGCGCTTTCTAAACTGCCAGCAATATCGATTGCCGCAGCTACTAAAGCCGCAGAAACTACAGTCATTGGACCTGTAGGACCACTGGCTTGTGTGGCCGTACCACCAAAAATGGCGGCAAAAACACCAACGGCTATTGCGCCGTATAAACCTGCAATAGCTCCTAAACCAGATTGTACACCAAAGGCCAATGCTAGTGGCAAGGCTACAACACCTGCCACTAAGCCACCTGTAAGATCACCTTTGAGGTGTTTTACATCGTAAAATTTTGAAATCATAATTAAGAAATAACGTTAAACTACATTGTAAAAGTCTGGATACTACAAGAAATCTACTTGTCCTGTGTCCATATCATAGACTCCACCTACAATTTTTATTTCGCCATTATCTTCCATTTCTTTAAGGATAGGACTGTTTTCTCTAATGTCGTTAATGATTTTCATCACGTTATGCTCACAAACCATGTGCACAAACTCTTCGTTTGCAGAGGTTTTATCACCATCGTAATCTGCACTTAATTTTTCTACTACTGGTCTTATTTTAGAAAGCATCGCTGTGATGTTTCCTAGTTTTACATTATCAACAGCGGCTTTTACAGCACCACAATGCTCATGACCAAGAACTAATATTAATTTAGAACCAGCCACTTTACAGCCAAATTCCATACTCCCTAACATATCTTCGTTTACAAAGTTACCTGCCACACGACCTACAAATAAATCACCAATACCTTTATCAAAAACATCCTCTACAGGAATACGACTATCTAAACACGATAAGATAACGGCTTTTGGGTATTGTCCGTTTGTTGCTTTTCTAATTTGTGCCGTATGATCTCTAGCCGTTAAATCGTTATTTACAAAACGGTGATTGCCTTCTTTAAGACTTTGAATGACACTATCTGGTGTTAATTTTGCCTGCTCTTCTGCAGTTAATACTTTTTCTACTAAAGGTTTAATTTCTGTTTCTTGTCCTGTTTCTGAACAGAAGGTTAGTTTGGAATTTTGCCTCATATATCGTTAATTTTTAAGGTTTATACTGTACTGGTAAAAATAACCTTAGGTTTCTTAATCTCAAAACAAATGCTATAAGTAGTGTCTATGGTATTTATAAACTATTGTTATGCAATGATGTTGACCCGAGTTTGACATGGCTTAGATACGGAGTTGACCCGAGGTTGATACGGGTGAACGTTTGGGTGGTTGTTGGCTTTTGGCTGTTGGTTGTTGGCTTTTGGCTGTTGGCTTTTGGCTTTTGGCTGTTGGCTGTTGGTTGTTTAGTACTATGGTAATCGATAGGCTTAAATATTATACTATTAACTTATTGAAATTATGGATAGTATTAAGGTCTTTGCTGTAATTATGCTATTGCTTCGGTGACATGCGTGTGCTCGACCAGACCAAAATTTGCTCATTTATAATATATTAGATGTGTTTACCTCTAGTTTAAGCTTAGATTAAACTACAGCGATGCATTGCATGGCTTGTGGTGTTTGGATGGGTAGATATTGGTGGTTTTGTTCTTGTAGATAGGTGATGCCTAGCCATACGGTTATGGCTATGTTTTCCTCACTATTCTCGGTGATTGGTGTTTGTAGTTGTAGGTTTAGGTTGCTGTGTTCTGTTGCGCAGGCTAATGGTGGTGTTTGTTTGGTGCTGCCTAAACCGTTTTGCTCTGGGTGTGTGGCCTTATAGTTATTTTCTTCTGGTTGCCATTGATAACTTGATACGGTGCTTAAGGCTACCGTCATTTGCACATGTGTGGCTTTTGTTGGTTTTTGTTTGAGATGGTGTGCTGCGCTCTTGGCTATGTTTACGGTAATTGTTGTGCGTTGGTTATTAGCACTAACTACTGGTTTTGCGGTATATAATTGCGTTAATGGTATGGCTTTATTGAGTTGAAAACCGACCAATGCTTCTGGATGGTTATGGACATTTGCGTCTCTTTGCCCTAAGTTGCCACTCCCCTTTTGGATGATTTTACGGCAGGCACCTGTTAAGCGGCTTGCCATATAAGTGTCTTTAAATTGTTTGGCATTGGCACCCAACCCTTGCCTTATGGCTTTTGATAGTTTTGATGCGGCTGCAAATTCTTGATTATTAGATTTTACATTGGCAAACGCAGGATCTGTGTTAATGCGTTCTCTTGATGGCCCAACGGCTTTGCGCACAACATCTTTGCCATTGAGCTGGTAATAGCACATGCCGTTTAATGTGCCTTTTAGTTTTATGATGCCCTTTTGTTTTGGCATTTGGTGGTACTTTGGTTAGTACTACAAAATAGTAAAAAAAGTTTTATTTTGGGTGTTGGGTTTGTATTTAGCATTTTGGGTGTTGTTATAAAAATATGAGATGTAATTACCAACCTATTGTATCAAGCAATATTTTATGAGGTCAAGTCGAATAAAAACAAACTCTATCGTTAATATTTTTCTAACAGCTTTTTGATAAACTTGTCAGCAGTATCTTTATCCATCCTCAAAGCAAAATATTCTGAAATATTATTTATTCTATCGGCATCAAAGACATACAAATTATCATAGATTTTGTCTCTGAGGTTAAAAAACCATATTAAGGGTTTATCTTTTGTATTATTATAAAAATTCAATAAATCTATTTGTCGTATTTCATTTCCATTTAGCTCACTAATATGATCTATTTTGGACTTTTCTCCATCTACCCAATGCTTTAAATGGTTATTTACTAATCTTAAATTATTGACTTCTTCATAATAAGGGATGTTCTTATAATCTATTTTTTTCTCACTTAAAAAGACTTCAACATTATTCCATCTATACATTTTCGAAATATCAATATTATACGCAGCACGTAATAGCTTTTTAATAATTACTTCAAAATTTCTGTATAGATGAATTATTTTAATCTCTTGAATAGCAAGTAATTGTTCTTCTTTGTAGTATGTGTCTTCAAAATTATAATGTTCATTATTTAAATGAGATTGATAAATTTCTTTATATGAATTATCTAAATTTGCCTCTAGTTCTTTACATAAATTATCTGTGATTGAATCAAGATGAGCTAATGTTATTTCATCCAAATAGGTTGATAGACCTATTTTACCTAATTCTCTTTTGTCATGTATTTCTTCTGAACTCATTTGTAAAATATATAAATGGCTTTTTAAAATTTTATCATGTTATAATAAATCACATGAATTCTTTTATGATTTTTAAATTTTGCTCTCTTGTAAATTTGCCTTTTTCATAATCCAGAATGATATTGTCAATTTCATCTAATGTTTTACTGTATGATATTTTCAAACTTGTTTCATCAAAAACATTTTCAATAATTAACTTAATAAAATCAAAAATATGATTCAATAGTATAATTTTTGTCCTTCTAAATTTTAAACTTCTTAATGTAGAATAATAAGATGAAAATTTCTCTTTCGATGAAAATTGTTCTCTATGATGCCATGATATATTTTTTGTTGACCTTTTTAAAATTATATCTAGTTTATCTCTATGTTTCATCATATCATAACCATTTGCCTTATTTAAACTTGTTGGATTCAATATTGAATGAATAGGGTTTTTTGAATCTATTTCATGCATTTTTTTCAAAATATTTAGATACTCTTTTCTTGAACAAATGCTTTTTGGGAAGTCAATAATAAAACATTTCTCTTTAGGGATTGAAATTCTACTCTTAGATTCATTTTTTAAGGCAATTTCATCAGGAATAATCTGGACTACATTATTCATTTTAACCTCAACTTCACCAGTTACAATTTTTAATCTACTCAATTTTCCTTCATCATATACTTTTTCAAAAACACAATGCCCTTTATTTGTTAATTGATTTGAAATTGTTTCTATTAATTGTAATATTTCATCTTCAAGATTAGAACTATTCATCCAATATTGATTTCTGTATTGAAATGTTGTCACTTTATTTGCTAAAAACTCAGATATTTCTTCTTCCTTTTTTGATTCCAGTGAAATGGATAAATACTCGTCCTTGATAGAATATTTTGAAATGGATAAATCCTGTATAAACATAGATGAGTTAAACTTCAATAGAAAATCACTTCTAGGAGACTCATAATCTAGAGATAGCTGTCCTTCTTTAATTTTCCCCATACTTCTTCTTTATTATTCTGTTAATATCAAAGAAAACAGACCTACGACCTTGATTGATACTCTTTACACTATCCTTTGCGTCTATGAATGTAAACAAGTAAAACTCTAAGAAGATATCTTCATAATCTTTATCCATAATTCTTTCAGATACATATCTTCTAACGATTGTATCTTTATAATCATTAATATTTATATTTTTTCTTCTAATTAAGTCCATTAACTTTCTTCCTCTATTAAAATTATCTGTAAAATTAATGCCTGTTCCATGTTTATCATTTTTATAAAAATCATAAGAAGCCATAATTAGTTCTATTTGATTTTTACTTAAATTTAATTCATCCCAAGACCTAACAATTTCCTCCCAAAAAGGGGTTTCTAATAGTTCAGTGTAGATATAGCCCAAGCCCGAAATCTGAATTAATTCAATATGTACTTGATATATAATTTCTAAGTGATGATAGTATCTATCCTTATATCTTCTATATAAACTAAAAAAAGATGCTAATGAGCTATCTAGAAAATTTGGATATATTTTTTTGAACTTCTCTAAATCATTATTTATATAACATTCATTTATCTCATTTGAAATTATGGTAAATGAGTGAGCAAAAATATCAGGATTATCATCATTCCACTTCAAATCACAAATTTTATGCATACTATCAGCAATATCAAAAACAAATTTATCATTCAATTTATTAAGCTTTGTATAAGCCTTTTCAGTATCAATTTTTGTCCATTTATGTGAACCAATATGCATATTATTTGATTGAAACCCTTCAATAACTTGATTTATACGTGGTATCCTAAACTTTATCTTATCAACAAGCTCTAATGCACAATGGCAAGCAAAAGATACAGCTAGATGGTTTTTATTTTCTTTACAGGTTTCAACTAAGGGAATTACAAAAATCTCAATTTGTTCTATGATTTTTTGAAATTTTCTTTCTACTAACAATAAATACTCAGCTGAAATATGTTGAATCACGTACCACAATGGTGTAATTTGTTTACCCTCAACTAATTTCTCATTATTAATAAATTTAAAATAATCTTCAAAAAATGTATTTAACACATATGGCAATTTCAGCTTGTACAAAGAAGATTTTTTATTCCAATTTATTTTTTCTATTTCTGCATTGAAATTGTTTCTATCTAAGGATTCAATGGACTGAAAAAAACTAATTTGAAAGTCTCTTACACAAGAAGAAATCATTGCTTCAATTAAAATTAAATTTGTCTTAGAATTAGAGTAGGTATTTTTTTCATTATGAATTAATGAATTTGTCGTGATATTCAAATTTTCAGAAAGTAATCGATTTGCTAAATCAAATTCTAAGGAATATCCAAAATATTGCAGTGATCTAACAGAATTAGAAAGGTATTCATAGCGTATTTCTTGATCTTCTAATAGAACTACTTTTTTTCCTATTTCACTATATATTTTAAAAATTTGCTCTTCTAACCAAAAGTTGTTTGAAACTTCTTTTGGCATTATATAAGTTCTTGTACTTACTACTAATTCCCTACCGGTCATATCTGTTGCAAAATATGATTGATGTGTTCTTTTGTTTTTAAACCAGCTGCTCTTTAATGGTATACTTCTTTTTTTATTTAAATAATACTCTAAGAGACCTAGTGTTTGATTAACAGTATTCAGAAAGGATGTTCTATTAATTGGAACTCCTTCTATACTAATTGTGTTTAGCAATCTTAAAATTTCTATATCTTTTTCAACTTGCCTTCTAAAAAAAACTTGAAAATTTGCATTGTTCCAATAAGCACTTTGTATTGTTACATTGTTGATGTTATCAACAATTTGTTTGTTTGCGATTCTAGCTAAAGTTTCTGGTTCAAAAAGACTATAAACTCCAGCTCCAATTTTTAATAGATTAAATAAACTAATAAGACTTAAAATCGATAAAAAAATAAGAATGAGATTTCCAGGGTAATATCCGAAAGTTGCAAATAATAAAACACAAACAGAATATGCTGTTAAAAAAGCTAATTTTCTTAAATAGTTTTGAGTAATGGGTTCTAGGAATAATAAATTCCTAATGCTAGAATTTACTTTTGCATATCCAGAACTAGCAATTGTAGCCAAAATTGGATAAAACAAAGCTAAAAGGACACCTGAAATACTTGCCAATAATGATATAAAACTATTAACAGAATCTCTGCCTTCAGGATAACTGGGTTTAGGTATAATATCTGTTACAGTCTTAATCCAACTAGAGGAATTCTCTATATGATTTGAGTAAATTAATTGTGAATAATACTCTACAAGATATAATAAAAGAACAACTAAAACAGCTATTAATATATTTTTCGATATTTCAAATAAATAAATCTTTTGAACTGATAGTTTCTCCCTTTCAAACAGATACTTCTTCCTAGCTTTAAACTTAAAAATGTTAAACTTAAGTTTTAAGCCTTCTATTTTATGTTTAAACTCCCATAGTAATTTAAAATCGTAGATCCTGTGATTAAGCAATTTTTCGTGTTTGTTTTTAATATTCAAATAGAAAATAAAAGTACTGACTTTTAGCGTTTTATATTATATTAAAACAACCATTTTATTAGATATTATTAACATTTAATATAGAACTATTCCAAACACATTTATTCATAAATTTTAATTGTTTTAGAAAAAGTATATGTATTTCATACCTCAATGTAATTATTTGAGTAAAAAAACATTTTAGAATAAATAAACCAATCAGTTAACACTGGCTTTTAACCAAAAGGTCATATTAAATAACAGGTCAACTTTTATTTTTCACCAATAACCTTCAAAGAGTCAATCTGACACCTTAAAGTATTAGTCACGTCGGTATTGTCTTCAACTATTAAAATGGTCATTAAAGCAGCTATTCATCATTACTTAAATACGTGCTGTCATTACTCTACTAATAATACAACCGAAAATCCAACACTTTACAGACCTTATAATGGCGTTGGTGCAAGGCTTCTACCACATCGCGTATGTTTTCATCTTCTTTAAAGAGGTTAAAGAAGGCTTTATCTAAATTGATGCTGCTGATACCATTAAAGGCATAGCCATAGCCAGAAATGGCTTTTGCACCTGTGATGTCTAAAAAATACTGTGCTTCTTCTTGGTCTAAATCTAGCACTTTGGCATTGGAGAAATGTAAAATTTTATCGGTGAGTTAGCCTTCGAACAGTTCGGCAATTTCTTGTAAACTGTAGTAGTAATCATTTAAACAAATGCTGTTGGCTTCGCCTGTGAGTACTAGGTAAATGATTTCGTAGTCTGTAAAGTAATGGTCGTCCATGACCAAGGTACTTAAACAGGTGTCTAAGCCTTCAATAGTGTCGCAAGTATTATAAATACTGGTTACGCCATATTGCAAAGCCAAGTCTTCTAGATGTTTTTGGGTCTCGGTAACTTGGGCTGTTTCTACATCATGAACACCTTCTAAACAGTAAATAAATTTATCTGTATCTGCGAGTTGCGTTTGTGGTAATGGTCGTTGTTTTTCTAACACCTTAAAATTGATCGGGTTGTTTATAAGAGGCTCAGTTTCCTGCAAAATTAAGGAAACCTACTACAACTAAAAAAACTTTAACGTGTGTACTTATGTCTATACTATCTCAACCTATTATTACTTATTGGTTGCCTTCAACGAATCAATTTTACGCTGTAAGGCTTCAATTTGGTCGGTGTTATCTTCCACTTTAGGAATGGTCATTAGCG
>NZ_JBGCDQ010000037.1:0-21726 GCF_045105575.1 Winogradskyella sp.
AAAACTAACTAACTAACTAACTAACTAACTAACTAACTAACTAAATCAATACATGAGTAATCAAAACAACAAGTCGGCATTAGCGACGCTTTGTACCGTCTTCTTTTTCTGGGGATTTATTGCTGCCTCTAACAGTGTCTTTATTCCCTTTTGCAAAACCTATTTTAATATTGATCAATTTCAATCGCAATTGGTGGATTTCGCATTCTATGGAGCCTATTATATTGGAGCACTCGCTCTTTTTGTGACTTCAAGCATTATAAAGCGGGATATTCTTAATAATTGGGGTTATAAAAATGGTATTGTTTATGGCTTATTACTTTCGGCTATTGGAGCTTTTCTAATGTACCCAGTAACAGCTGGTGCAGAACAAGGACAAACTGGAGTCTTTTATTTAGTGCTTATTGCCTTTTTTATTGTGGCATTAGGGTTTTCACTGCAGCAAACCGCAGCAAATCCTTTCACAGTTGCACTTGGCGATCCTAAAACAGGTTCGCATCGTTTAAACTTAACAGGTGGTATTAACTCATTCGGTACAACTATTGGACCTGTAGTTGTAAGTCTCGTCATCTTTGGTTCTGCCTCTTGGAGTACAGACGAACTCGCCCAAATGATTGACAATAATGTAATCACATTAATTACTGTTCAGAAACTCTACTTAGCTGTTGGAGTCCTCTTTTTAGCAGCAGCAGCACTCTTTCATTTTTCAAAAAAATTACCTGCTTTAAAATCTGAAACGGCTTTTGAGCCTGCTAATAAAGCACGTAACTTGCTTTTAGGCTTAACAGTAATTATCATCGCTTGTTTTGGATATATTTTTAGTACCTATATGGGATCTGAAACAGCTACCGAAGATGTAGAAAACGTGCGACTCATTTTACTATTCGTAGCACTTTTTGCAGTTATAGCTTCTGTATTTTATGCCAATACAAGTGCCAATAAAAACGCTGAAGGCTGGGGAGCCATGAAATATCCACAATTGGTATTGGGTATGCTTGCTATCTTTACTTATGTTGGAGTTGAAGTGACCATTGGAAGTAATTTAGGTGAATTATTAAAACAAGGTATGGGAGACACAGGTTTAAATGCACTTGGACTTCCTGTACTCAATGATTCAGAATTAGGCTCTTATATTTCATTGTATTGGGGCGGACTTATGATTGGCCGTTGGGTTGGTGCCATCACCGTTTTTAATCCGAGTAAAGGCTTGAAGAAAGTACTGCTTATTATTGTACCCTATGTTGCCTTTGGAGTCATAATTTTGGTGAATTCAATAAAATATAGTTTTACAACTAATGAAATATTATTTTTCGCTATTTGTATTGCAGTACAAATTGGTGGTTTCTTTTTAGCAAAAGATAGTCCTGTTAAAACCCTTAAAATATTTAGTTTCCTTGGAATAATGGGAATGTTAATCGGTTTATTCTCGTCTGGAAATGTGGCCTTATTCGCCTTCTTATCTGGTGGATTATTTTGTTCAATCATGTGGCCATGTATTTTTACTTTGAGTATCGCAGGTTTAGGAAAATACACATCTCAAGGCTCGGCATTTTTAGTCATGATGATTTTGGGAGGTGGTATTATTCCACCAGTACAAGGAAAGTTAGCAGATGTATTCACAATTCAATCGTCGTATTGGATGGCTGTAGCATGTTTTGCCTATTTATTGTTTTATGCTTTTAGGACTAAAACGGTTTTAGACAAACAAGGAGTCACTTATTAATTATTTAGGGTTGGCTTGCTAACTTATTTTAAGAAAAAAATATTCAGGACATCTTTAAAAAGATCCTGAAATAAATTCAGGATGAAATGAATAGAAGAAAATTTATAAAAAATGCATCGTTGACTGGTGTTGGTTTGGCCGTAGGCAACTCATTAGTAAATTGTGCTGATGGTAATTCAAAAGAAAATCTTGAAAAAGGAAAAATAATCGCCAACCCATCTAAAGTAAATTTACCTTTAGTTATTGCGACTTGGGATGTTAAGAATGCTACAGCCAAAGCCATGGAGGTTTTGCAAGCTGGCGGAAATTCACTTGATGCTGTTGAACAAGGTTGTAAAATTGAAGAAGCCAATGAAAAAGGGCAATCTGTTGGTAAAGGTGGTTTGCCGGATCGTGATGGAAATGTCACCTTAGATGCTTGTATTATGGATAAGCATGGCAATTGTGGCTCGGTAGTGTATCTTCAAAATATTACTCATGCAGTCTCAGTGGCGCGAAAAGTTATGGAAGATACACCACATGTAATGCTGGCTGGTGAAGGCGCAAAGCAATTTGCTATTTCAAAAGGATTTAAAGTAGAAGATTTATTAACTGAGACTTCAAAAAAAGCTTGGGAAAAATGGAAAGTTGAAGCTAAATACAAACCCATCATCAATATCGAAAATCACGATACCATTGGCATGCTCGCCATCGATAAGCATGGTGATATTTCTGGTGCTTGTACTACTAGCGGATTGGCTTATAAACTAGGAGGTCGTGTTGGTGATTCGCCCATAATTGGTTCTGGATTGTTTGTAGATAATGAAATTGGAGCTTGTGTTGCTACTGGTTTAGGTGAAGAAGTAGTTAAAACTGTTGGTAGTTTTTTAGTTGTAGAACTCATGCGACAAGGAAAATCTCCTCAGGACGCCTGCGAGGAAGCGATTAGCAGAATCGTTAATAAACCAAATAGCGATTACAAGAATTTTCAAGTGGGTTATATTGCTGTTAATAAAAGCGGTGAAACTGGAAGTTACTCTATTCACCAATGGTTTAGTATGACAAAGTTTCAAGATGGAGTTAATGAGCAGATTCAATCTGATTATTTTAATAAAGTCTAAAATAAAGCGATAGTTTTTGCCTTAAAACCAAGTATTTTAAATCTACCATCTAAAACTACTTTTTTATTTTCTTAAAACCACTTCACAGTCAACCGAGCCAAGGTCTCTTTAAAACCCGAATATGGAGGAAGTAACAACCCCGTAACTCCAAACGTATGCTGCTTTAAAACCGCACGCGCATTGCTGAACGCTTTAAACCCATAGAAGCCATGACTTTTGCCAATGCCACTATTATTAACACCACCAAATGGTAAATTATGGTTAGCATAGTGAATTATACAATTATTAATGCATGTACCACCTGCTCTGGTATTATTTATAATTTTATTTGTGTTAACTTTATTTTTACTGTACACATAAAGTGCTAATGGTCTTGGTTTTGAATTGACAAAAGCGATGGCTTCATCTAAATGCTCATAGGTTATAATTGGTAAAATAGGACCAAATATTTCTTCTTCTAACAATTCTGATTCAAGTTTTAAATCTGAAATAAGGGTTGGTTCTATATATTTTGAAGTCCTCTCGGTTTCACCACCAACTTCAAATGTAGCATTGAGCGCTTTCGCATTTTCGAGATAACCACTTAAACGATCAAAATGTTTATCTGAGACAATTCTTCCAAAGGAATCTGATGCTTTCGGATTATCGGTAAAAAAAACTTTGAGCCATTTTTTACATAACGCTATAAATTGTGGTTTTATGTTTTCATCTATTAACACATAATCTGGCGCCACACATACTTGTCCGCAATTGAGAAACCTTGCCCACATTATTTTCTTTGCCGCTTTATCTATATTGGCGGTTTTATCTATAAGCGTCGGAGATTTTCCTCCAAGTTCTAATGTCACCGAAGCTAAATGTTTAGAAGCAGCTTCCATAATAATTTTTCCAACCTGAGGTGACCCTGTAAAAAAGATATGATTAAAAGGTAGCTTTAATAATTCTGTAGAAACTTCAACTTCACCTTGAACTAAGGCCACTTCTTCAGCACCAAAAAGATCTGAAACAATTTTCGCCATTAAGGCAGAAGAATTTGGTGTCATATCTGATGGCTTAATAATTGCCGTGTTACCAGCAGCAATTGCAGATACCAATGGACTAAACGTTAAGTTAAATGGAAAGTTCCACGGAGACATAATTAAACAAACCCCTTTAGGCTCGTATATGATATATGAACTAGATCCTAACATGGATAATGGCGTGTCCACCCTTTGCTTCTTCATCCATTGACGCAAATGTTTTTTAGCATACTTAATATCACCAATAATTGCATAGATTTCGGTCAACTCTGTTTCCACAACAGGTTTACCTAAGTCTTTTTGTAAGGCCTCTTGAATTTGTGTTCTGTATTTGTTTGCTATAGCATCTTGAAGCGCATTCAACTTCTTAAGCCGCTCTTTATAAGTCGTATTCCCAATTATATATTGGTTTTTCTGCTGTTTCAAAAACAGTTCTGAAAAGTTATTACCACTATGATTATTCATAAAATATAGATCTATTTACAGCCTTTTCTAGTTAATTCTATGTATTTCATCGATGTGTTTAAGTAAGACCTGTTTTTTATCCTGAAAACTAGACTTTTTATCCCTGAACATGTGACTTTTAAAGGGCTAACAACTTTAATCATGTATTTCATCGAAGTTTTTTACATCTGCCTTCCTGTTATCTATTTATCGACCTGTTTCATCTAAAATTTTGAGCCACAAGAGAGATGTTATGTTTCTTTGACTCGAAGTTAAAACAAATATAACTTCAAACAATTATGAAAACCGCTTTAATCTTCATATTATTTTTAACAATGTCCTTAACAGGATTTGCTCAACAAGAGGCAAATGTTACTGCTGATGACAATGTTGAAATTGTTGAAACATCTGAAGAAGTTAAAGTTGAAGCTTCTAACGCTGCTATTTCTGCAGAGGTTAAAGCGAAAGTTTTAAAATTGAATCGCAAGAAGAGTAATGAAATTATCAGTATTAAAGCTTACAGAAAAAGTCTTCAAATAAAAGTGAAGACGATTAAGCTTTGTTAAAAAGACGCTATTAACCATATATATTTAAAAAAGCCGAAACGAAAGTTTCGGCTTTTTTGTGCGCTATACATAAGTATCGCTTCTAAGTGTTTAAAACCTTTCCAGATTAAATATTAGAAAGGTCTTAAAACTTTATAGTTGCTAATCGCTAAAATTCAGTTGTCCGTTGGCTTCTTGCTCCTTAAACTTCTTTACTAAATCTAAAGCATCAGGTATCACATCGCTACACAATATAATAAGAGAGCCTTTTACGGCATTCTTTACAGCAAATGTAATGGCTTCTTTTTCCGAAGGAATAATCGTCGTCTTTTTGTTAGGATCTCTTTTCTTAATCCCGTCGTTTAGCATCTTAATTAATTCTTCTTCTGTCTTTCCTCTTAAACGCTTGTCTTGTCTAATAATAATTTCATCAAACATATCTGCTGCAATCGCACCCATTTCATTATTATCTTCTTCTCTTCTATCGCCAATACCTGCAATAATACCAACTTTAACTGTGGCGTCAAGCTCGTCAGTAAACTTCTGTAGTGCTCTCATTCCGGCAGGATTGTGGGCATAATCTAATAAAATACTAAAGTCCTTAAATTCAAACAAGTTTAAACGTCCTGGTGTCTGTGCGGCAGACGGAATAAAGGTTTCTAATCCCGCTTTCATATCTTCTATACTAATACCTTGTACATGCGTGGCAAGAACAGCTGCCAAGACATTTTGAATCATAAATTTAGCCTTTCCACCATAAGTTAATGGAATATGTTCGGCCTGCATTAAACGCATTTTCCACTCACCTCGGCAAATGGTAACATAGCCATTTTCATAAACGGCTGTAATCCCATTCATGCGTTGTAAAGCCTTAACATGCGGATTATTTTCATCCATAGAAAATAGGGCTACATTGCAATTTAGATTGCGTCGCATATCATACACCAAATCATCATCTGCATTTAATATGGCATAACCATCTGGTAAGACTGTTTCTGGCACAACCGCTTTTACTTTAGCCAATTGTTCAATAGTATGAATGCCTTTTAGACCTAAATGATCTGCAGCTACATTAGTAACCACAGCAACATCGCACTTTTTAAATCCAAGACCAGCTCTTAATAAACCACCTCTAGCACTTTCTAAAACCGCAAAATTTACGGTTGGATCTTTAAGTACAAACTCAGCACTTGCAGGACCTGTACAATCTCCTGTCATTAATAAACGGTTCTGAATATAAACACCATCACTAGTCGTATAACCGACACGATGGCCATTCATTTTAGCAATATGTGCAATTAAGCGTGTGGTAGTTGTTTTTCCATTAGTTCCTGACGTTGCAATTATAGGAATACGTCCCGTTTCCCCTTTTATTGGAAATAACTTATCAATAACTGGAGCTGCTACATTTCTTGGTAATCCAGAGGTTGGTGCTAAGTGCATTCTAAATCCTGGACCAGCATTGACTTCTAAAACAGCACCTCCTGTTTCAGACAAAGGTTTCGAAATATCTGTGGTCATGATATCAATACCGCAAATATCCAAATCAATTATTTTTGAAATACGCTCCGCCATTGCAATATTTGCTGGGTGAATAATATCTGTGATATCTTCAGCAGTTCCGCCTGTACTTAAATTTGCGGTGTCTTTTAAAATTAAACGTTCACCTTCGGCTATTACCGATTGTAACGTATAACCTGCATCTTTAATAATAGTCTGTGTTAATTCGTTTGTTGTGATTTTTGTTAACACATTTTCATGTCCAAAACCACGTCTTGGATCACTATTCACTTTATCTATTAATTCTTGAACAGTTGATTTACCGTCACCTATAACATGAGCCGGAGTTCTAATAGCACCTGCCACGAGCTGATTATTAATGACCAACAACCTATAATCTTCACCTACAATAAATTTCTCTACGATAATTGCTCCACTTTTAGAACTTTCTTTTGCATGATGAAACGCCACTACAGCATCCTCATAATTTTGAATATTAACCGTTATGCCACGTCCATGATTGCCGTCGATGGGTTTAATAACTAATGGATAACCAACATAACGACAGGCTTCTTCTAAACTGCGTTCTCTTCTAATGATATCTCCTCTTGGCACGTCCACCTCGGCCTGCTCTAATAAATACTTGGTATCTTCTTTATCACATGCTAATTCTACTCCAATACTACTTGTTTCACTTGTTACAGTTGCTTGAATTCGTTTTTGATTGGCTCCATAACCTAATTGAACGAGCGAATATTTATTGAGTCTTATCCAAGGAATTCCTCTAGATTCTGCCTCAGCAACAATCGATCCTGTACTTGGCCCTAGTCGATCTGCCTCGCGAAGCTCTCTCATTTCCTGTATATCATCAGACATATCATAATCTTCTCCTGCAATAAGCGCTTCACATATTCTTACCGCCGCTTTTGCTGCAAAGCGTCCTACAGATTCTTCCATATATGAAAACACCACGCTATACACTCCTTCTTCCCCATAACCTCGTGTGCGTCCAAAACCAGTGTCCATACCTGCTAACGTCTGAATTTCTAAAGCAATATGCTCAATAATATGACCCATCCAAGTCCCTTCATCGACGCGCATAAAAAAGCCGCCTTCGCAACCTTCTGAGCAACGGTGTGAATACATACTAGGAAACATGGCTTTTAAGCGTTCCGGAAACCCTTCAATTTTATTAGATGGTAATTCCTCCATCTCTTCGAGGTCTAAAACCATTACAATTAATTTGTGTCTTCGTATCGACCAAAAATTTGGGCCTCTCATGGCATTTATCTCGCGTATCGTCATTTTTGTTAGTTAGGTTTAATTAGTGAAAGATTCTAAATATAGTATTTTTCAAGAGAAAAATTGACTTATTTTTGCGCAATATTTAAACTAGAAGAAGAATTTATGTTGACGAATAAAGGCACTTTAATTCCAATTGGTGGAAATGAGGATAAAGGAATAGAAGAGAACGAACAATATACTTTAGAGTTTATTGATGAAGGCATTTTATTTCATGTCGTTAGAGAGGCTGGTGGTACTGACGCTAAAATTGTCGTAATTCCAACAGCATCTAGCATTCCTGTTGAAGTTGGCGAAAATTATTTAGAAGCCTTTTCTACGCTAGGTTGCAAAAATGTAACGGTTTTAGATATTAGAAGCAAAGAAGATTCGGAAAAACAGGAATCTATAGACTTCATAAAATCTGCAAATTGCGTTATGTTTTCTGGAGGTGACCAATCTAAGATTACTGATAAAATTGGAGGCACCGAAATTCACGAAATCATAAAGTTTCGTTATAAAAATGAAAAAGGCTTTGTTGTTGCTGGTACAAGTGCTGGAGCGATGATGATGTCTCAAGAAATGATCGCTGGTGGAAGTGCAACAGAATCCTTTATCAAAGGAGCTGTAAACATGTATAAAGGTCTTGGTTTAGTTCCAGGATTAATCATAGATACACACTTTATTAAACGTGGTCGTTTTGGCAGAATTTCTGAGGCTGTAGCTCAATTTCCTGAATTAATTGGTATTGGTTTAGCCGAAGATACTGGTATGATTATTAAAAATAATAAGTGTCGTGTTATTGGTTCTGGAATGGTAATTATCTTTGATGGAAGACGCATCAGGCACAACAATCATAAGATTTTAAAAGAAGGTACACCAATGTCGTTAACTGGCATGCGCACTCATATTTTGTCTAATGGAGATCGTTTTCATATCGATAAGAAAAAAGTGAAGGTTTTGGCTATTGAGGCGCCTTTTATATAACAAACTTCATTTGGACGTTACCTTTTGCTCATATTTACGAGGTTAAAAGAAACCTAGCAGGATTGCAAAAGGTTAGGCTATACACTATATCTTTTTTAAGAAAAATAAAAAAGGATGCCGTTTCTATCCTTAACGTGGATAAATTGACAAGCAGTCTGTCTTTATATTACAAATTTGTGAGACACCTTTTTTCAAAGGGATTTATTTATAAATCGAAATCTCTTCATCTCCATTTGAAGATTTAGAAGCACGATACATCCCTTCTGTATTAAAAGGCATTGCTATATTGCCTTGAGCATCCACAGCAATTAGGCCACCATCTCCATTAATTTCGAGAATACGTTTATGAATCACTTCGTTTGATGCGTCTTCCACGCTCATATCTTTGTGCTCCATTAAACAAGACACATCGTAAGCAACCACGCCTCTAATAAAAAACTCACCACTACCTGTACAACTCACAGCACAAGTTTTATTATTCGCATAATTTCCTGCTCCAATCATGGGAGAATCGCCAACACGACCCCATTTTTTATTCGTCATACCACCTGTTGATGTAGCCGCTGCTACAGTGCCGTGTTGATCGCAAGCTACGGCTCCAACGGTTCCGAATTTCCCGTCTTTTTTTACAGAATGATCTAATTGAAAAGTATCGCTATCCTTTATGCCTTGCCATTGTTGGTAGCGTACGTCGTCATAAAAATAATCTGGATTCTCCACCTTATAGTCCAAACCTTTTGCAAATTGCATCGCTCCTTCTCCTGCCAAAAACACATGGTAACTTTTTTCCATAACATCGCGCGCTAATGTCACCGGATTTTTAATTCCAGTAATTAATGATACAGCACCAGCTTCAAGGTGTTTTCCTTCCATGATGGCTGCATCCATTTCATGAGTGCCTTCTGCTGTAAATACAGCACCTTTTCCTGCGTTAAACAAAGGTGAATCTTCGAGCGATTTTACAGAAACCTCAACAGCATCTAACGCAGATCCTCCCTGTTTCAAAATATCGTAACCCAGATCTCGTGCAATTTTTAACGCCTCCTTGTACTGCGCTTCTAATTCTTGAGTCATTAAGCCTTTTACTAAAGTGCCTGCGCCTCCGTGGATGGCTATTGAAAATGTTTGCATATCTATATTTTGATTGTGGAAAATTACGAATTGCTTTTCAAATAAACCCTTAAGTTTTTGTAATTTGCAGTTCAAATTTCTTTTGTCTCCTCGAGCGCAGTCAAGAGGTTTTAATTCTGCAAAAGGAAGTTCTCGACTGCGCTCGAACGGACAGTAACTTATTTTCAAAATTAATCACCAATGTCAGACCAAAAACGCCTTTTTCTAGTTGATGCTTTTGCTTTAATCTTCAGAGGCTATTACGCTTTTATAAAAAATCCAAGAATCAATTCTAAAGGCGAAGATGTTTCAGCTATAATGGGTTTTATGAATTCACTTTTAGATGTGATTAAACGTGAACGACCAGATCATTTGGCGGTTTGTTTTGATAAAGGTGGAAGCACAGACCGTGTTGAGATGTTTGAAGCTTACAAAGCCAATAGAGACGAAACTCCAGAAGGAATAAAAACAGCCATTCCCTATATCTACGAGATTTTAAAAGCGATGCATATTCCTATTATGGTAAAAGAAGGTTATGAAGCTGATGATGTGATTGGTACGCTTGCTAAAAAAGCAGAAAAAGAAGGTTACCAGACCTTCATGGTCACTCCAGATAAAGATTTTGCACAACTCGTTTCTGAGAACATTTTTATGTACCGACCAATGTTTGGTGGTGGCTATGAAACTTGGGGAATTCCTGAAGTTCAGAAAAAGTTTGAAGTTACAGATCCATTACAAGTCATTGATTATTTAGGGATGATGGGAGATGCGTCTGATAATATTCCTGGATTACCAGGTGTTGGTGAAAAAACCGCAAAGAAATTCATCACTCAGTTTGGCAGCATGGAAGGCTTATTGGCCAATACCGATCAGCTAAAAGGCAAAATGAAAGAAAAGATTGAAGCCAATGGCGAGTTAGGGTTGCTTTCTAAGAAATTAGCGACGATTATGCTCGATGTGCCTGTAGAATTTGATGCGAAGGATTTTGAAATGTCCGAACCAGACGTTCCTAAAGTCACAGAAATTTTTCAAGAGTTAGAATTTAGACGTCTTATTGATAATTTTAATAAAACCTTTTCGGCTAACCCTGCTCCAGCGACTTCCAATTCATCTTCAGCTGTCACTTCGAGCGCAGTCGAGAAGTCAAGTTCAGCTTCAAGTTCTTCTGCTGGAGAAGGTCAATTTTCACTTTTCGGTGGTGAAGTAAGTACAAATGCAGAAACTATATCTGAAAACACGAGAAGAACGTCTGAAACGAGTTCTCATTTCTATCAGAGTATTGCACCTGGTATGGCCACCAAATTGTTTGTTAAGAATTTAATGAGTAAAACCTCAGTGTGTTTCGATACAGAAACGACAGGTTTAAATCCTTTGACTGCCGAGCTAGTTGGCATCGCATTTTCTTGGGAAGTTGGTAAAGGCTTTTATGTACCATTTCCAGAAGATAAAACCGAAGCACAAGCCTTGATTGAAATTTTAAGACCGTTTTTTTTTTTTTTTTCTATCGAGAAAATTGGTCAGAATTTAAAATACGATATCAAAGTCTTAGCTAAATATAATATCGATGTTAAAGGCAAACTGTTCGATACTATGTTAGCGCATTATTTGATTAATCCGGATATGCGACACAATATGGATGTTTTAGCAGAAACCTACCTCAACTATACTTCGATTTCTATTACAGAACTCATTGGTAAAAAAGGAAAGAATCAGTTGTCGATGCGAGAGGTGCCATTAGAAAAGCAAACCGAATATGCAGTCGAGGATGCAGACATTACACTTCAACTCAAAGAACATTTCGAAAAAGAACTCGGCGAAGCCAACACGCAAAAATTATTCGATGATATTGAAGTGCCACTTTTAAGAGTTTTGGCAGCCATGGAATTAGAAGGCATCAACTTAGATAAAGACTTCTTAAACTCATTATCTGAAGATTTAAATACAGATATCCTTAATCTCGAAAAAAGCATTTACGAAGCTGCAGGAGAAGAATTCAACATTGCATCACCAAAGCAATTGGGTATCATTTTATTTGAGAAACTAAATTTGGTAGATAAGCCTAAGAAAACAAAAACAGGACAATATAAAACAAGTGAAGATATCTTATCGTATTTAGCAAAAGATCACGACATTATTCGACAAGTTTTAGAGTATAGAGGCTTGGCAAAATTAAAAAGCACCTATGTCGATGCGTTGCCATTACAAGTGGAAGAAAGTACAGGCAGAGTACATACCGATTATATGCAAACCGTTGCAGCAACAGGACGTTTAAGTAGTAACAATCCTAATTTACAGAATATTCCAATCAGAACAGAACGTGGTCGCCAAGTCCGCAAAGCCTTTGTGCCACGTAATGATGAGTATACGTTATTAGCTGCCGATTATTCGCAAATAGAATTACGAATTATTGCCGCTTTAAGTGAGGAAGAAACCATGATTGAAGCTTTTAAAAATGGTGAGGATATTCATGCCTCAACCGCTTCAAAAGTATTTAATGTGCCACTAGACGACGTGACGAGAGAACAACGTAGCAATGCAAAAACGGTTAATTTCGGTATCGTCTATGGTGTGTCTGCTTTTGGTCTAAGTAACCAAACCGATTTATCGCGTGGTGAAGCCAAAGAATTGATTGACACCTATTACGAAACCTATCCAAAATTAAAAGCCTATATGAGTGCGCAAGTTGATTTTGCGAGAGATAACGGTTATGTACAAACCGTATTGGGTCGTCGTCGTTATTTAAAAGATATTGATTCTCGTAATGCTATGGTGCGCAGTGGTGCAGAACGAAATGCCGTAAATGCGCCCATACAAGGTAGCGCAGCAGATATAATTAAAATTGCCATGATTAATATTTATAATAAACTACAAGAAGGCAATTATAAATCTAAAATGCTCTTACAAGTGCATGATGAATTGGTGTTTGATATTTACAAACCGGAACTTGAAGAACTAAAAACACTCATTAAATCTGAAATGGAAAATGCTTATGTGATGGAAGTGCCTTTAGATGTTGAAATGGATATTGGTTTGAATTGGTTGGAGGCGCATTAATAAATTTATCAAATGATCAATACTATTAAGAACTGGTTTGACTTTAACATTATAGAATTAAAAAAACTTAATGGTTACGACAACGTCAACTATTTATTAAAAACTGAGACAGACAAATTTATCTTCAAAACTTACAAGTTTTCAGAAGACATGTTGGCTTTAATTGAAGCAGAAAATAGTATACTAAACACACTCAAAAAAGACCAGTCTTTTCCAGAACCTATCGCTTTTAAAGATGGTAATTTCATTAAAATAACAGACATAGACAACACTAAAACGATCTGTAGATTACTTACATTTTTAGATGGTGATTTTTTAGGAGATGTTAATCACACACCTAATTTGGTAGAATCTATAGGTGCTTTTACTGCTCAGATGAATCTTCAACTTTTAAAAATCAATAACTATGTTTTAAAAGCAAGACAATGGGAATGGGATTTACAATATTTACAGCTCAATAAAAAGTATATTCCAGATATTGAAGATTCAAGTAACAGAAACTTAGTCTCTTATTTCTTCCAGCAATATGAATTACATGTAAATCCTAAGCTTCCAGAATTAAGAAAATCCATTATCCATAACGATGTTAATGAGTGGAATATTTTAGTTAAAGACAATGCAATTTCTGGACTTATCGATTTTGGCGATTTAGCACATTCATATGTAATTAACGAAGTCGCCATAGCTATAACGTATGCGTGTTATGATAAAGATAAACCGTTAGAATGGGCAATTCATTTCTTAAAAGGGTATCATAAAATACTCCCATTGGAGAAAAAAGAATTAGACATTTTATACTACCTCATCGCAGGACAATTATGTACAAGTCTATGTAATTCAGCTCACGCAAAAAAAGCAGATCCTGAAAACAGTTATGCTTCCAGTAGCGAAAAAAATGAATTGAAAATGCTGCATAAATGGATAACGATAAATCCAATACAAGCGAAAAACCAATTTTATAAAGCGCTAAGTTTTAAGATTGAAACACCGAAGTCTACAACTGATTTAATTACAAACCGTCATAATGTGTCTAGTCCAATATTATCGTTAAGTTATCATGATCCTATTTATATGGTTGGTTCTGCATTTCAGTACATGTATGATGCTTATGGTAATACATTTTTAGATGCGTATAATAACATTCCGCACATTGGACATTCACATCCAGAGATTACCAAAAACGCAACAAAACAAATAGCAACTTTAAATACTAATACACGATATTTATTTGATGAATTTTCCGAATATGCCGAAACTTTATTGTCAAAATTCCCTAAATCTTTAGACACTGTTTTCTTTGTAAATTCTGGCAGTGCTGCAAGTGATTTAGCTATAAGACTTGCGCATGCGCATACTAAACATAATACAATCATGGTAATGGAACATGGTTACCATGGTAACACACAGGCGTCTATAGATATTAGTCATTATAAGTACAATAATAAAAAAGGTCAAGGTCAAAAAAATCATATTCTTAAAACCGCTATTCCAGATACTTATAGAGGGAAATACACAAATAATGATGGTAATGCTGGCAAAGCTTATGCTAAAGATGCGATTGCACAAATTGAAAATACTAACCTACCAATTTCTGCTTTTATCACTGAACCTATTGTAGGATGTGGTGGACAGGTGCCATTAGCAAAAGGGTATTTAAAAGAAATTTATCCAGCCATTAGAAAGCAAGGAGGTGTCTGCATTAGTGACGAAGTACAAACTGGTTTTGGGCGTTTGGGTGATTATTTTTGGGGTTTTGAAGCTCAAAACGTTACTCCAGACATAGTGATATTAGGTAAGCCAATTGCAAATGGACATCCAATGGGAGCCATTGTTACTACTAAAGCAATTGCAGAATCGTTTAGTAAAGGTGTTGAGTTTTTTAGCTCTTTTGGAGGCAATCCGGTTTCGTGTAAAATAGCACTTACCGTTTTAAATGAAATTGAAACGAGCCAACTACAACAAAACGCAAAAGAGGTTGGTGATTATTACCAATCACTATTCAAACAACTAAAAGAAAAGTACAATTGTATTGGTGATGTTAGAGGTTCAGGCTTATTTATTGGTGTAGAAATAGTAAAAGAAAATTCTATAGAAGCTAATACAGAATTAGCACATCATATAAAAAATGAATTAAGACATCGTTACATATTAATTAGTACTGATGGCCCTTATGATAGTGTGATTAAAACAAAACCTCCTTTGTGTTTTACAAAAGAGAATGCTTTAAAAGTCGTAAATGAAATAGAATCTATATTAGAGTCTTACTATTCTTAATAGATTTATCTCCGATTCTTCTTACTCTTAAACTTCACCTTATCCTTAGCTTTTCGTCTATTAAAAGGCACTGCGGGAGTAGGCACAGCATCATTAAAGGTATTCTTAGCTTCACCGCTAGGTTTGTTTTTACGCCATTTTTCAGTTTTCTCTGGGAGTAATACTTTTAATAAATCTGGTCGTCCTACTTTATTCAAGGTCTTTTTAATCCATGCTTTATTTTCGTCTTTATACCAAAAGAAAAAACGATGTTGCTCATCTTTTTCTTTTCTGGTTTTGGGCGTATTTACTTTTTTAAGCGTGTAAGGATGATAACCGCTGTAATAAATCACAGTTGCAACCGTCATTGGTGTTGGTGTAAAGCCTTGTACTTGTTCTAACTGAAAGCCCATATCTTTGGTTTCGGCAGCCAAATTAGCCATATCCTCAACTTCGCAAGCCGGATGATTAGAAATAAAATAAGGGATCAATTGTAGCTTTAAACCTTTCTTAATATTAATCTTATCGAAACGTTCTTTAAACTTATGGAAGTAGGTAAACGAGGGCTTCCGCATCAATTTTAAAACAGGATCACTGGTATGTTCTGGCGCGACTTTAAGTCGACCAGAAACGTGCTTCGTCATCACTTCTTCCGTATAATCATCTAACTCTTTTGGGTCTGCATTTTTATTAAATTCTGGCACCAACATATCATGTCTAATCCCAGAACCTATAAATGACTTCTTTACCTTAGGATGATTATCTACCGCTTGGTATAATTCCGTTAAAGGTTTGTGAGACGTATCTAAATTACTACAGATCACTGGCGAAATACAACTCGGAGCTACACACTTATCGCAGATAGACTGTACTTTGCCTTTCATTTGATACATGTTGGCACTTGGTCCACCAATATCAGATAAATAGCCCTTAAAATCTGGCATGTTTGCCACTTTATCGACTTCTCTTAAAATAGACTCTTTACTTCGCGATGCTATAAATTTTCCTTGGTGTGCCGATATGGTACAAAAACTACAGCCACCAAAACACCCACGGTGAATGTTAATTGAGGTTTTAATCATTTCAAACGCTGGTATCGGTCCACGTTTGTTATATTTTGGATGTGGTAAACGTGTATATGGCAAATCGAAAGAGGCATCAATCTCTGCTTCCGTCATGGTAGGATAAGGCGGATTTATCATCAATAACTTATCCTCTACTTTCTGAAAAATACGTCTTGCTGCTAACTTATTAGATTCTTGCTCAATGACCTTAAAGTTAGATGCGTATTTTTTCTTATCGCTTAAACATACTTTATGTGATGCTATTTCTACATCTTCCCAATTCGCATTTTTAGGAACTTTTGCATCTTCATTTAATAATACAGCCGTTTGTTTTACGGTGGTAATGCTACTAAAAGGCACTCCTTTTTGTAACAAACGTACCACTTCGCGCAAGGGTTGTTCTCCCATGCCGTAAACCAACATATCTGCTTTAGAGGTTTCTAAAATTGTTGGCATTAGTGTATCGCTCCAATAGTCGTAATGTGTTACACGACGTAACGAGGCTTCAATACCACCAAGTAAAATAGGTGTCTCTGGCCATTTCTCTTTTAATATTTTAGAATATACAGATGTCGCATAATCTGGACGAAATCCTATATCTCCATTTGGTGTGTAGGCATCTTTATCACGGCGTTTTTTATTAGCATTGTAATTACTAATCATCGGATCCATGCAGCCACCTGTCACTCCAAAAAATAATCTCGGCTTTCCTAATTTAACAAAATCTTGAAGATTATCGGTTACACTCGGTTGTGGCACAATGGCAACACGCAAGCCCATACTTTCTAAAAGACGTCCGATTACTGCAGGACCAAACGTTGGATGATCTACATAGGCATCTCCACTAAATAGAATGACATCTAGGTATTCCCATCCGCGAATCTTCACCTCTTTGTTTGTGGTAGGTAACCAATCTGAAAGTTGTAATTGTCGCTTCACAATGCAAAAGTAGTTAAAAATTGCTGTAACTAGTGTAGAATATGATGTAACAGAATTAGTTTTGGTTTATTTCGTAAATAACACCCCTAAAGTCTAATATTTTAAAACATTCCGTTTCTCCTAATTGAGATTCTTCGCTTTGCTCTGAATGACATATTCGCTCTAAAAGTCAAAACACTACAAATCCAAACCTTTTAAACTTTCAACACGATTACGCGCTAAGAAATCATCAATCGTTTCGAAATGTTCAATGACCCGTTTTTCTTTAAATTCGAAAACTTTATTAGATAAGGCTTTTAGTAAATCCCTCATTTCAGGCTCTCATTATTGACGAATTGCTAAAGCTTAAGTCAAAGGATATTTCGTATTAACTTATAAATTTTACTATATTTGATACTATCAAATGATACTATTGTGCAAAAACCACCTTATGAAATCACGAGTGAGATTTTAAAATTAACAAGCGAAATTTCAGAAAAAATTGGTGCTATTAATTCAAATTATATAAATAAACCAACTACAGTTTTAAGAAAACAGAATAAAATTAAAACCATTCACGCTTCACTTAAAATTGAAGGTAATACACTAAGCGAAACTCAAATAACTGCATTACTTGAAAACAAAACGGTTGTAGGTCCAAAAAAAGATGTGCTTGAAGTTTTAAATGCTATTTCAGTCTATAATACCCTAGGCAACTACAAACCTCATAGCGAAGCGTCCTTTTTAAAAGCGCACAAAACTTTAATGCATGGATTACTCAGTAAGCCCGGAACCTACAGAACTGAAAGTGTCGGAATTGCAAAAAATGATACTGTAACGCATATTGCTCCACCTTACAAAAACGTACCATTTTTAATGAAGAATCTTTTTGATTACCTAAAAGAATACGAAGAAATAGCGCTGATAAAAAGCTGTGTTTTTCATTATGAACTCGAATTTATTCATCCGTTTACAGATGGTAATGGCAGAATGGGACGCTTGTGGCAGACCGTAATACTAATGACTGCTTATCCGATTTTTGAATACATACCGTTTGAAATTTCCATTAGTAAAAATCAAGACGATTATTATAAAGTTTTGGGCGACTGCGATAAATTAGGTAACTCTACTAAATTCATTGTCTATATGTTGTCTATTATTAATAGATCTATAGATGATCTACTTAATTTTAGTAATAGAACATTCACAGCAACAGATCGTTTAGAACACTTTATAACTTTAGATAAAACGACATTCTCTCGAAAAGATTATATGACTGTTTTTAAAGATATTTCTACTGCTACTGCTAGTAGAGATTTAAAAAAAGGAATTGAAATGAATTTGTTTTATAAAACTGGAGAAAAAAGTAAGACTATTTATATAGTTTCATAACTTTTCGCTTTTGAAAAAAAATCCGTTGAGCAGACTTTAGGTGAATAAAATAGAGCGTCTCATATTTTAAAGTACTATCACTTCAAAATTGAGATTCTTCGCATTCAATCCGAAATAACAAAACACTACAAATCCAAACCTTTTAAACTTTCAACACGATTACGCACTAAAAAATCATCAATAGTTTCAAAATGTTCAATGACCCGTTTTTCTTTAAATTCGAAAACTTTGTTCGATAAACCTTGCAGAAAATCGCGATCATGAGACACGAGTATCAATGTGCCATCAAAACTTTGAAGCGCTTCTTTTAAGACATCTTTAGATTTTAAATCTAAATGATTTGTTGGCTCATCGAGAATCAATAAGTTGGCTGGTTCTAATAAGAGTTTTACCATGGCTAATCTGGTTTTTTCACCACCAGATAATACACTGACTTTTTTATCGATATCGTCTCCTTTAAACATAAAACGACCTAAAATGTTTTTAATCTGTGTACGCACATCGCCTTGCGCCACCTCATCTACCGTTTGAAAAATTGTTAAACTTTCGTCTAGCAAAGCCGCTTGATTTTGTGCAAAATAACCCACTTTAACATTATGTCCTAAACTACAAGTCCCTTCCACATCAATTTCGCCTAAAATGGCTTTTATCATGGTCGATTTTCCTTCCCCATTACGACCAACAAAACACACCTTCTCACCTCTTGCAATAGACATATTCGCATTTTTAAACACGGTATGTTCACCATAAGATTTAGACACCTCTTTAACCGTTACTGGATAATCACCAGAACGATTCGTTGGCGGAAAACGCAACTTCAGAGCTGATGTATCTACATCATCAATTTCTATAATTTTCAACTTTTCGAGCATGCGCTCTCGCGATGTGACTTGATTGGTTTTGGAATATGTGCCTTTAAAACGCTCAATAAACTGCATATTATCTGCAATCAACTTCTGCTGTTCTTGGTAGGCTTTTATTTGGTGCACACGTCGGTTTTCTCGTAACTGAAGGTAATGCGTATAGTTAGCTTTATAGTCGTAAATACGACCCATTGTAACTTCGATCGTTCTATTTGTGATGTTATCTACAAAAGCACGATCGTGAGAAATTACCACGACAGCATTGGCTTTATTCAATAAAAAATCTTCTAACCAAATTACAGATTCAATATCGATATGGTTAGTAGGCTCATCTAACAGGATAAGATCTGGTTTTTGAAGTAGAATTTTAACCAATTCAATACGCATGCGCCAACCACCAGAAAATTCATTGGTTTGTCTAGTAAAGTCTTCTTGTTTAAACCCTAAGCCTTTTAATGCTTTTTCTACTTCAGCATCATAGTTAACATCTTCTAAAGCATAATACAGTTCGCCTAAATCAGAAACACGCTCAATGATTTTCATGTATTCATCAGATTCGTAATCCGTTCGGGTTTCTAATTGTTTGTTGAGGCCTTCCATCTCGTCACGCATTTCAAACACATGTTTAAATGCTTTTGAGGCTTCATCAAAAACCGTAGTATCATCTTCCGTTAATAAATGCTGTGGTAAGTAGGCAATAACGGCTTCTTTAGGACAACGCACATGACCACGTGTGGCATTTTGAACACCAGCAATAATTTTCATCATGGTAGATTTTCCGGCTCCATTCTTACCCATTAAGGCAATTTTATCATCTGCATTTATGGTAAAAGACACCTCACTAAAAAGGGTGTGACCACTAAATTCTACGGCTAAATTATCTACTGAAATCATACTTGATATTTTAATGGCGCAAAACTACTAAAAACCGAAGTTCGAAAATAAAAAAATATAATTTTTAAATAGAAGTCAATAGTATATTAGATTATCTCCTTGAGCATTACTAAAGACAAAATATATTTTTTTGAAAGTACATTGCGTAGCTATACGAAAGGTCTTTTACAGAACCTAATAATAACGGTTTCGACTGCACTCAACCCGACCGTAAAACTTCAATCCGAATTTAATATCGCATAAATCTTTCATTTTTTTGAAGTAATATTGCAGCCTGTAGATAATTATGAGCATCATTTCAAAAGACATATCTAAAGCAGTTGCACTTTTAACTAATGAGGAATTAGTGGCTATACCAACCGAAACGGTTTATGGTTTGGCTGGTAACATCTATAGCGAAAAAGCCATAAAAGCTATTTTTGAAACTAAGAAACGTCCGTTTTTTAATCCTTTGATTGTTCATATACCTTCAGTAGATCTACTTAATGATATTGTAGATTATATTCCTGAAAAAGCACAATTATTAGCAGATGCCTTTTGGCCAGGACCAATTACTTTGGTGTTAAAGAAGAAAACTATAATTCCAGATTTAATTACGGCTGGAAAAGATACGGTCGCTGTTCGTGTTCCAAATCACGCGACAACTTTAGAGCTCTTAAAACAATTACCATTTCCGTTAGCAGCACCAAGCGCCAATCCGTTTAGCAGTATTAGCCCAACAACAGCTCAACATGTCGAAGATTATTTTAAGGATACTATTAAAATGGTTTTAGATGGTGGACCTTGCAAAAGTGGTATTGAATCTACCATCATTGGTTTTGAAAACGATGCACCTATTATTTACCGTTTAGGCTCAACGTCTATTGAAGCTATTGAAGCTGTGGTTGGAACCATTGAAATTAAGAATACCGTGACTGAAGGAGGGTCATTGAGCGAAGTCGAAATGAGTCGAAGTCAAAAAGAAATTTCACCAAATGCTCCAGGTATGTTAGCGCGTCATTATGCACCAAAGACTAAAACTATTTTAACGCATAATGTTTCTGAAACGCTAAAGCAGCATCGTCAGAAACGTGTTGGAGTTTTAGTATTTCAGAATGAAATTAAAACCAACACTATTAAAGCACAAATTGTCTTATCTAAAACTGGTGATTTAACCGAAGCAGCCTCAAACCTATATCATGCTTTACATCAATTAGATAAAGCGGAACTCGATGTAATTATTGCAGAGCAATTTCCTAATTATGGACTTGGTAAATCTATAAACGATAGGCTTTCTAGAGCTACAAAATCCTAAATATAAAACAGAAACTTAAAACCCTCTGATTTTCAGACTAAAAAAACCTTAACCTAGGTTTGGTAATCCGATAGTTTATCGTAAATTTGCAAACTCTTTTTTAGAGAGAAATGTTTAATCAATTGCGCTTTAAATCGCAGTTACAAATCAAATTAGTGTGGATACATTAAGCTACAAAACAGTTTCAGCTAACAAAGCTACCGTTAATAAGGAGTGGGTTTTAGTTGATGCTGAAGGACAAACTTTAGGTCGCTTAGCTTCAAGAGTAGCAATACTTTTAAGAGG
>NZ_JBGCDQ010000038.1:0-19571 GCF_045105575.1 Winogradskyella sp.
GTTTGCACATTTTATTTTAGGTTTTAAATAAGGTATAGTTTTTGACCTACTAATAATATGTTTTTATTATTTTTAAAGCAGAAAGGAATATAGTATGGATGATAATTTTTCCCCAAGAGTTAAAGATGTTATAGCTTACAGTAAAGAAGAAGCTTTACGACTAGGTCATGATTTTATTGGTACTGAGCATTTAATGCTTGGGCTTTTAAGAGATGGCAATGGTAAAGCGATAGATATACTTAGTGCTCTCGATGTTGATCTTAATCACTTAAGACGCAAAGTAGAGATTCTAAGTCCGGCTAACCCAAATATTGTAACCACATCTAACGAAAAAAAGAACTTACACCTAACTAGGCAAGCAGAACGCGCTTTAAAAACAACGTTTTTAGAAGCCAAATTGTTTCAAAGCACGTCTATAAATACAGCACATTTACTGTTGTGTATCTTAAGAAATGAAAATGACCCTACCACAAAGCTATTAAACAAGCTTAAAGTAGACTATGATAACGTAAAAGAAGAATTTAAATCTATGGCAACGAGCGAAGATGATTATTTAGACCCTCCAAAAGCAGAATCTTTTTCTGATGACAATATGAACGACGAGGAAGAGGCAAAACAAAATCCTTTTGGTGGTCAATCAAGTAAAACAAACAAAAAATCTAAGACGCCTGTTTTAGATAATTTTGGAAGAGACCTTACTTCATTTGCAGAAGAAGGAAAATTAGATCCTGTTGTAGGTCGAGAAAAAGAAATACAACGTGTATCTCAAATTTTAAGTCGAAGAAAGAAAAACAACCCTCTATTAATAGGTGAGCCTGGTGTTGGTAAATCTGCCATAGCAGAAGGCCTTGCTTTAAGAATCGTAAAACGTAAAGTATCACGTACCTTATTTAACAAACGTGTGGTGACTTTAGATTTAGCAAGCTTAGTGGCTGGCACAAAATATAGAGGACAGTTTGAAGAACGTATGAAAGCCGTGATGAACGAGCTTGAAAAAAACGATGATATTATTCTCTTTATTGACGAAATACATACCATTGTTGGTGCTGGTGGAGCAACAGGAAGTTTAGATGCGTCCAACATGTTTAAACCTGCCTTAGCAAGAGGTGAAATACAATGTATTGGTGCTACAACTCTAGATGAATACCGACAATATATTGAGAAAGATGGTGCTTTAGAGCGTCGTTTTCAAAAAGTCATTGTTGAACCGACTTCTGTTGATGAAACCATCGAAATACTTAATAATATTAAAGGGAAGTATGAAGAACATCACAATGTGAATTATACAGATGAAGCTATTGAAGCTTGTGTAAAATTGACGAATCGTTATATGACGGAACGTTTTCTTCCAGATAAAGCCATTGATGCATTAGATGAAGCAGGTTCTAGAGTTCATATCACCAATATTGAAGTACCGAAGCAGATTCTTGAATTAGAACAGAAACTCGAAGAAGTTAAAGAAACTAAAAACAGTGTTGTTAAAAAGCAAAAGTATGAAGAGGCGGCAAAACTGAGAGATGATGAAAAACGACTAGAAAAAGAACTCACAGATGCACAAGAAAAATGGGAAGAAGATACCAAACAGCATCGTGAAGTGGTTACCGAAGATAACGTTGCTGACGTTGTTTCTATGATGACGGGAATTCCTGTAAATAAAATTGCACAGAAAGAAATCAGTAAATTATCGCAATTACCTAATCAAATAAAAGGTAAGGTTATTGGACAAAATGAAGCTGTCGCTAAGGTTGTAAAAGCGATTCAAAGGAACAGAGCCGGACTTAAAGATCCTAACAAACCGATTGGGTCATTTATATTTTTAGGACAAACAGGTGTCGGAAAAACACAACTGGCTAAAGTATTGGCACACGAGTTATTTGATAGTGACGATGCCTTGGTTCGTATTGATATGAGTGAATACATGGAGAAATTTGCCATCTCTCGTTTAGTTGGTGCACCTCCAGGTTATGTTGGTTATGAAGAAGGAGGTCAGCTCACTGAAAAAATAAGACGTAAGCCTTATGCTGTTGTACTTTTAGATGAAATTGAAAAAGCGCATCCAGATGTCTTTAATATGTTATTACAAGTTTTAGACGATGGATTTTTAACAGATAGCCTAGGTCGTAAAATCGATTTTAGAAATACTATTATTATAATGACATCTAACATAGGTGCCAGAAAATTAAAAGACTTTGGAAGCGGAGTTGGTTTTGGAACTGCTGCTGCAGTAGCCCAAGAATCTGATCATGCTAAAGCCGTCATTGAAAATGCTCTTAAAAAAGCATTTGCACCAGAATTTTTAAATAGAATTGATGATGTCATTGTTTTTAATCCTTTGGAAAAAGAAGATATTAATAAAATTATTGATATTGAATTGGTGAAACTCATCAACCGTATTAAAGATTTAAATTACGAACTTAAATTAACTGATAAAGCGAAAGATTATATTGCTGAAAAAGGATTTGATAAACAATATGGAGCGAGACCTCTTAACAGAGCGATTCAGAAATATGTTGAAGATGCTTTAGCTGAAGAAATCATTAACTCCAAAATCCATGAAGGTGATACCATCACTATGGACTTAGATGAAAAAAATGATGCGCTTACAATTAAGATTAAAACGTCAGGTAAAACCACAGAATCTTAAGCTATTGATACTTTTTAATTAAAACTCCTTCGGTATGAAGGGGTTTTTTTTTATCTTATGACAACCTAAGAGGCAACAATGAAAGAAGTACTAACGTTTGATTTTTGTAAAATGTCGATTTACGATCATTATTTGATTGTGGTTATAAATGAAGGTATTGACATTACACCAAGTCATAACGACGTGCTAGTTGAAGTTACAGAAAAGCATTTCGCAGATCGACCTTTTGTATATATTACACATCGGGTAAATTCGTATTCTGTTGACCCTCAAATTTATTTTGAAACCTCTAAAATTGAAAACTTAAAAGGTTTTGCAGTAGTATCCAGCAATTATAAAGCTAAAGTGAATGCTAAAATAGAACAAATGTTCTTCAAAAAACCGTTCCAAATTTTCACTGAATTAGACGAAGCCGTTTCTTGGGCTGGTGATCTATTGAAAAAATAGATATCCTAAAATTTAACTTTAGAAGTATCTCCTTATTTTTAAGTCCTTAAAATCTAAAAAAAATGACTAGCGTCTAGCGTCTTAAATAACTCATTTCAAATCATAAGAATTCAAAAACAGCTCTTCAATTTCAATATCAACATCTTTTAAAAATTGAATAGAAGCTTCAATAGAATCGTGTAATACTTCATCAACTTTCATAAACGGCACTACTTTTCTGTATTGCTCTAAAAACGATTCTAATAATGGAGATGTTTTTAAAGGTCTTCTAAATTCTAAAGCCTGTGATGCATTCATCAATTCTATAGCAATAACACGTTCTACATTTGTAACTAAGGTATAGGCTTGTGTGGCAGCATTGGCTCCCATACTCACATGATCTTCTTGTCCATTACTAGACACAATGCTATCTATACTGGCAGGAGATGCCATCTGTTTATTAGCACTTACAATACTTGCAGCTGTGTATTGTGGAATCATAAATCCCGAATTTAAACCAGGATTATCAACTAAAAACGCTGGCAATCCTCTGAGTCCAGATACTAATTGAAACACCCGACGTTCAGAAATATTTCCAATTTCAGCCATGGCTATTTTCAAATAATCTAGTGCTAATGCTAAGGGTTGTCCGTGAAAATTTCCACCAGAAATAATTAAATCTTCATCAGGAAAAATATTAGGATTATCCGTAACCGAATTGATCTCAGTTAACACAACTTTTTCAACAAAATCTAAAGTATCTTTTGTAGCTCCATGCACCTGAGGAATACAACGAAACGAATACGGATCTTGCACATGCTCTTTTTCGCGCGTAATCAATTCACTTCCTTTTAAAAATTCATTAAAACGTCGTGCCACTTTTCGTTGTCCTGGATGTGGTCTCACGGCATGCACTAAATCATGAAACGGATCTAAACGTCCATCAAAAGCATCTAACGAAATACTGGCAATAATATCTGCTAAATACGATGTTTTATGAGACATTAATAATAAATAAACACCATAAGCGCTCATAAATTGTGTACCGTTCAATAAGGCTAATCCTTCTTTTGCTTCTAATCTTATGGGCTTCCAATTAAATTCTTTTAATAGTGCATCCGCATCATAAACTTCATTATTATGCACTACTTTTCCTTTTCCTAATAGTGGTAAAGCCAAATGTGCTAAAGGTGCTAAATCACCCGAAGCTCCTAAAGACCCTTGCGTAAAAACAAACGGAAAAATATCATTATTAAAAAAATCTATCAATCGGTTAACCGTATCTAACTGAACACCACTATGACCATAACTTAAGGACTGAATTTTTAAAAGCAACATCACTTTTACGACAGATTCTGGTACACGATCACCAGTACCACAAGCATGAGACATCACCAAATTTTCTTGAAGCTGACTTAAATCTGTGTTAGAAATTTTGACATTATATAACGATCCAAAACCTGTATTAATTCCATACATCGGTTGCTTTTCATTTGCCAATTTAGCATCTAAATAGGTCTTACATTTCTTTATTTTAGTTACGGCTGATTCTGATAATTTTAGTTTTTTCTTTTTATGAAAAATATTGTAAATCGTTACGATGTCTAAAGCATCAGATGAAATGATATGATAATTGTCCATTCAGTGTAGTTTTAATCGTTATCAAAAGTGAGAATATTTTTGCACTCTACAAGGTTTTGTTAATAATTCATGCCAACTTTATGTTTGCTTTTTAATGTTTATTTTTGCGCTTGACTAAAATGACATTTATGAAAAGATTATTAGTACTTTGCTTAGCGACGCTTATATTTAATTGTAAAGAAGAGCCACCTAAAGACTATGCGACCCTTTCTGGAAAAATAGAAAACCCTGATGAAAGTAAAACACTAAGAATTTTTAAAGGTAGAACTTATGAAAAAGTAGTTACCATTAATGACGACGGAACGTTTAAAGACACCTTAAAAGTAGAAGAAGGTGATTACAATTTTCAGCATGGAAAAGAGTATGGGCAAATTTATTTAAAGAACAATAACGTCACGTCTTTTGAAACCAATTACGACACTTTTGTAGATGCGATTATATTTAAAGGAGATGCAGCAGATATCAACAACTTTGCTGTTCAGTCGTCTTTAATTGGTAAAGATTTTTTTACTGAGGCATTAATATCCTCTGGTACTAAAGAAGATGTTGAAGCAGCTCTAAAAAATTATAAATCTGCTTATGAAACATTAAAAACTGATTATACAGAATTAGATTCTACGCGTGTTGCTAATATGGACAAAAATGTAGACATGACTATTCAGCAGGTTAATAAATTTATGGCACCAAAGATAGCCATGCGTTCAGCGTTTCCTAAAGGAGCTCCATCTCCTGTTTTTGAAAATTACGAAAATTACGCTGGCGGAAATATGTCCTTATCCGATTTAAAAGGTAAATATGTGTATATGGATATTTGGGCTACTTGGTGCGGTCCTTGCATTAGAGAGATTCCATCGCTTCAGAAAATTGAAAAGCAATTTGATGGTAAAAATATTGAATTTGTAAGTATCTCTATCGATGAAGGAAGAGGCTATAAAGGAGATGCTGCCGCAGCTTACGAAGGTTGGAAAAAAATGGTGGCTGATAAAAACTTGGGTGGTATTCAATTAATGGCTGACCAAGGGTTTAATTCCGACTTTATTCAGAATTACAAAATCAGTGGGATTCCAAGATTTATTCTGGTTGATCCAGAAGGGAATATCGTCAGTGGTGATGCGCCTAGACCTTCAAACCCAGCATTAATTAGTATGTTAACTGAATTGGGACTATAGATTTATAGTTGCAAAGTAAAAAGCCTGTCTTTATAAAATGAGACAGGCTTTTTTGATTTCTGTTTTATTATTGTTGTTCTTGTTGATTAGGTTCTGCTTCTTGTTGCGGTTGTTCTGGCTGTTTAAACAAATCGATATACGCATCTCCAATCGCTTCAATCATATGGCTAGCTATTAAACTTTGATACCCATAATCTTCTAAAGCAATATCTGCTGCTTTTCCATGTAAATAGACACCAAAAATAGTTGCTGATAGTGGCTCGTAAGTTTGTGCTACTAATCCAGAAATAATTCCTGTTAAAACATCTCCACTTCCTGCCGTTGCCATTCCTGGATTGCCTGTGGTATTGATGTAATACTTATCCTTAAAAACGGTAATGGAATGTGCGCCTTTTATGAGAACAATAAGCTTGTATTTTTTTGAAAACGCTTTTACTTTTTTTAGTTTTTCAAAATCATCAGACCACTTACCTACCAAACGTTCTAATTCTTTAGGATGTGGTGTTAAGATGGTTTCTTCTGGCAACAATTTTAATAAACCTTTATTTTCAGATAGCAAATTTAAACCGTCCGCATCGATCACTAAAGGTGTTTTATTTTGTTTTAAAAATGTTTCGAACGTTGTTGCGGTTTCTGTTGCTGTACCGAGGCCTACTCCTACTCCAATGACTGTTGGTTCTTTGTTCAACTTAATATTAGAAATATGGGTTTCATTCTCGTCAGTAATGACCATAACCTCTGGTATAGAAGCTTGCAAACTGTGATAACCACATTTTGGTGTATAAGCAGTCACCAAACCTGCACCAGAACTTAAGGCTGCTCTACTTGCTAAATTTACAGCACCAATTTTACCGTAACTACCTCCTAAAATTAATACATGTCCGAAATCACCTTTGTGTGCAAATTTATCTCTCGATTTATAGAGCGGTAATACTTCATGTTTAGAAATGAGCTCGGCTTCGGTTTCAGTTTCCTTTAAATAATCACGGTCAATACCAATATCTAACACTTCCCATTGTACCGTATATTTTGCAGTTTCTGGCAGAAAAAACACCAATTTTGGAGATTGAAAACTTAAGGTATAGTTGGCATGTACCACGGCATTTTCGTCTTCAACAACGCGATCAGTATACAATCCCGAAGGCACATCAATAGCTAAAGTAAAAGCCTTAGATGCTTTGAATTTTTGAAATAATTGTTGTACCCATTCATTTGGTGGTCTATTTAATCCGATACCAAAAACAGCATCTACAATGATATCATCTACACCTATAACAATGTCATTAAAGTCTGTTTTACAAGCCAACATTTCAGGCCATTTTTTAGTGACATTTTTAATGCGGTCGTAATTAATTAAAAAATCTTTAGAACGCTTATCACTACAATTCACAATATATGTAATGACATTATAACCATGGGTTATTAAATGTCTGGCTAAAACCAAACCATCGCCACCATTATTTCCGATACCACAAAACACATGAATAGGAACTTGAGCTCCTTGCATACGCATGTGCATCCAATTAAAAATTTGGGTGCCAGCACGCTCCATTAAATCTGTTGATGCTATTTTTTGACGTTCTGTGGTTAATTTATCACCTTCGTAAATTTGTTCTTTTGAAAATAATTTCATGTGTTTATATCTATTATTTTTTTAGCGGACGTTCTTATAACTATCAGAACCTGTTCCCTATCCATTATTCCCTTTTGGTAATCAAAATTTTAGCATAGTGATTTCATGTATATTTCTCTATGCTTTAATTTCTTACAACTTGAGAAATTCTTCTAAACTTTGCTCATTCAAACGATCTATATCTTAAAATTTATTTCAAAATTAAGTTATCAAAAAGATGAGATCAAAAGACTAAAATAAACAATATCACTTATATTCAATAGTGTAAATTAGATATAAGGCTTATTTGTTTTCATTTTCATAAAAAGACAAGGCCTTTTCTGCTAATTCACTAAAAAGCCGCATTAAGTTTTTTTATTGTTGTAAAAATAATACTTTTGAAAGGTAATGAAGCACTCGCAAACCATAGCATCTCATATAATAGTTAACACTAACTGCACAACCATGACTATGTTTTTCATTTCAACGATTTTTACCCTTTGGGTTATTTCGTAATATGCCCTCCGTTCCTTTTTGTCTTTTTAGACATTTTATTTCTCTAAAACTATATACACTATGAAAGTTCTCAAATTTGGAGGTACCTCAGTTGGTTCAGCCGAAAATATAAATAAAGTCATTTCAATTTTAGATCAACAATCTAAACAAACAACAATTGCTGTAGTGGTTTCAGCTGTTGGTGGTATTACAGATAAACTACTAGAAGCGGCTAACTTAGCCTGTGACAAAAATTTAGATTATAAACAGACTTACAATAAAATTTGGTCTATTCATAATGCAGTAATTGAAGGTTTGTTTTTAAATCCAGAAAATGATAAAACCCTGCAAAAACAACACGATGAATTGCATGAATTAATTTCAGATAAGCTAGAAGCATTAAAAAGCCTCTTAAATGGCATTTATCTTATCAACGAACTCTCGCCAAAAACAAAGGATAAACTATTGAGTTATGGAGAAATATTATCGTCTACAATTATATATCACACACTTATTTCACGACAACTCAGTACGACATTAAAAAATTCGCAAGAGCTCATCATAACAGACGCTAACTTTAATAATGCGACTGTTAATTTTGAATTGACCAATGCCAATATTTCAACATTTTTTAACTCAAATACCAATGCCATTGTGCTGCTTCCTGGGTTTGTTTCAAAATCTGTAAATGGCGATATGACGACTTTAGGTCGTGGAGGTTCAGATTATACGGCTGCCATCATCGCTGCGGCTTTAGATGTGGAAGAATTACAAATATGGACAGACGTTAGTGGTATGTATACAACGAACCCTAAATTGGTGAAACAAGCCGCGCCTATTGTAGAATTATCTTATCAAGAAGCTGTAGAATTATCACATTTTGGTGCTAAAGTATTATATCCGCCAACGGTAATGCCTGTGCTAAAAAAGAAAATCCCAATTGTTATAAAAAACACGATGGATCCTGAAGCTATTGGCACTACAATTACTCAAAATATAAAATCTAACGGAGATTCGCCTGTTAAAGGGATTAGCAATATTGAAGATATTGCCTTACTTACCCTTCAAGGTAATGGTATGGTTGGTGTGCCAGGATTTAGTAAACGTTTGTTTGAAACCTTAGCCCAAGAGAAAATCAATATTATATTAATTACACAATCCTCTTCGGAGCATTCTATTTGTTTTGGAATTTCAAATACCGATGCGCAACGTGCTAAAGAAGTAATTGATGCGGTGTTTGAATATGAAATTGCACTTCAAAAAATAGACCCAATTGTTGTAGAAACCGATTTATCTATCATTGCTGTCATTGGTGATAAAATGAAAAGTCATCAAGGCATTAGCGGTAAAATGTTTAGCACCTTAGGAAAAAACAATGTTAATATTAGGGCGATTGCACAAGGAGCTTCCGAACGTAATATTTCAGCAGTCATTCATAAAAATGACGTCAAAAAAGCGTTAAATAGTTTACACGAACAGTTTTTTGAAATTAAAACCAAGCAAATCAATTTGTTTATTACAGGTGTTGGTAATGTTGGCGAACGTCTTATTGAACAAATAAAACAGCAAAAAGCGTACGTTAAAGAAAATTTTAAAATCAACTTGAGAATTGCTGGTTTGTCAAATTCTAGAACCATGGTCGTCAACGATGATGGTATTAATTTAAAAGACTGGAAACAAGCGCTACAACACGGAGAAAAAGCCAGTTTAGAAGGGTTTTTTCAACATGCCAAAACACTTAATTTAAGAAATTCTATTTTCATAGATATTACAGCAAATGAAGCTGTTGCAAACTGTTATGCCAACTACTTAAAAGAAAGTATTGCTGTTGTTGCTTGCAATAAAATTGCCTGTTCTGGACCGATTACGTATTATAACGAATTGAAACAATTATCAAGACAATATAGCGCGTCTCTTTTGTTTGAAACTAATGTTGGTGCTGGTTTACCTGTTATTGACACTTTAGGTCACTTAATTACATCTGGTGATAAAGTCCATACCATTAAAGCGGTTTTATCAGGAAGTTTGAACTTTATATTCAATAATTTTAATGCAGAAACCACCTTTCATGATGTGGTAAAACAAGCGCAAGAAGAAGGCTATACAGAACCAGATCCTAGAATTGATTTAAGCGGCATTGATGTGGCTCGAAAAGTTTTAATTTTAGCACGAGAAAGTGGTTATGCACTTGAATTATCGGATCTTAAAACTGATAATTTCTTAACTGACTCCGCAATGAACGCTGCATCAGTCTCAGATTTTTTCGATACCTTAATTAAAGATGAAGCCTATTACCAAGGCCTTTTCAAATCAGCAGAAGATAAAAATTGTCAGTTAAAATTTGTGGCCGAATTTAATAATGGAAACGCAAAAGTTGGTTTGCAAGAAATTCCTGAGGGTCATCCGTTCTATAATCTAAAAGGAAAAGATAATATTGTGATGTTTTACACACAACGCTATCCTGAGCAACCTATGATTATTAAAGGAGCTGGAGCTGGTGCAGATGTTACGGCTTCTGGTTTGTTTGCTGATATCATTCGAATTGCTAATAACTAGATTGAAGGAAAAGAAGTTATTGAATTACTAAGTTAATTAGGCACAAACCCTTAATCATTTAGTAACTCATTAACCCAATACCGCACTTATGAAAGAAATCAGAATATTTTCACCAGCAACCGTAGCCAATGTCGCTTGTGGATTTGATGTACTTGGCTTTTGTTTAGATACTATTGGAGACGAAATGGTCATCAGAAAAACAGACCATAAAGGCATTAGAATCACAAAGATTGAAGGCTACAATTTACCATACGAAGCAGAACAAAATGTCGCAGGAGTATCGGCTTTAGCCATGTACAATGATTTACAGCCCGATTGTGGATTCGAAATTGAAATTTACAAGCGCATAAAACCTGGTAGTGGTATTGGCAGTAGTTCGGCAAGTGCTGCAGGCAGTGTTTTTGGAATGAATGTACTATTAGGACAGCCATTAAATAAAACACAACTGACCTATTTCGCTATGAAAGGTGAAGCTTTAGCAAGCCAATGCGAACATGCAGATAATTTGGCACCTGCTATTTTTGGTGGCTTTACCTTAGTAAAATCTGTTAAGCCTTTACAAATTTTAGAGCTTCCTACTCCAACAGATTTATATGCTACTTTAATTCATCCACAAATTGAAATTAAAACAGCGGATTCTAGAGCAATTCTGCCAGAAGCTGTTCCGTTACAGAACGCTATAATTCAATGGGCTAATGTTGGGAGTTTGGTGCATGCTTTGCATACGTCGGATTACGATTTAATTAAAGATTCCTTAAACGACGTCATTATTGAGCGCTTCAGAAAACAACTCATTCCACATTTTGATGCAGTGAAAACAGCCGTTTTAAAAGCTGGTGCTTTGGGTTGTGCTATTTCTGGTTCTGGACCTTCTATTTTTGCGCTAAGTAAAAGTAAAGCGACTGCTAAAAGTGTTGAAGAAGCCATGAAAAACGTTTATTCAAAAACAGATATTCTATTCGAAACCTATGTTTCTAAAATTAATACGGAAGGGATACGTGTTATTTGACGGATGACAGAAGACGGAAGATGGAAGATGGAAGATGGAAGATGGAAGATGGAAGATGGAAGATGGAAGATGGAAGATGGAAGATAAAAAACGTAAACAATCAAGATTTATGAATAAATTCAAATTTGAAAAATTGATTATTTGGCAAGATGCCATGGATTACGCAGAAGCTGTAAATGAAGTTTCACAAGGATTTCCAGATAAAGAAAAATTTAATTTAACATCGTAAATTATGAGAGCTGTAGATTCTGTAGCACTTAATATTTCTGAAGGGTCAATAGGTCAATCAAATCCAGAACAACGGAAATTCATTGGATATTCTATTCGCTCTTTAGCTGAAGTTGTCACTTGTTTATTCAAAGCGAAAAGAAGAAATTATACCTCAGAAGAAACATTTAAAGCATTATACAATTCTGCTTTCCATTTAATGAACAAAATGGCAGCATTCAAAAGAAACATAAAATAAAAACGACCATCGGATTGCCGTCATCTATCTTGGGTCAAAATTCAAAATATCAAATGAATTACTACAGTCTAAACAAAAAAGCTCCAAACACAACCTTCGCAGATGCCGTAATAAGAGGATTAGCACCTGATAGAGGTTTATATTTTCCTGAATCGATTACACCTTTAGAGGCGTCTTTTTTTGAAACTATTGAAGATAAAACAAATGCCGAAATTGCGTTTGAAGCCATTAAGCAATTCATTGTTCCTGAAATTCCTGAAACTGTTTTAAAAACAATTGTTGAAGAAACTTTAAATTTTGATTTTCCTGTCGTGGAAATCAATGACCATATTTCTACACTCGAATTGTTTCACGGCCCAACCATGGCATTTAAAGATGTTGGTGCACGTTTTATGGCACGTTGTTTAGGCTATTTTAACAAAAACAACACCAATGAAGTAACAGTTTTAGTAGCAACTTCTGGTGACACAGGAGGTGCTGTTGCTAACGGATTTCTAGGCGTAAAAGGTGTAAATGTGGTGATCCTTTATCCTAGCGGAAAAGTAAGTGATATTCAAGAAAAGCAATTGACCACACTCGGACAAAACATTACCGCTCTAGAAGTCGATGGTGTATTTGATGATTGCCAAGATATGGTAAAACAAGCCTTTATAGATAAAGAATTGACAAGCCAGATGCAACTAACGTCTGCAAACTCTATAAATATTGCACGCTGGCTGCCACAACTCTTTTACTATCTGTTTGCTTACAAGCAACTAAAAGCAAAACATAAAGATATAGCCTTCTCTATTCCTAGTGGAAACTTCGGTAATATTTGCGCAGGCATGGTCGCTCAAAAACTAGGCTTACCAGTAAAACAGTTTATTGCTGCCAATAATGCCAATGATACGGTTGTAAATTACATGACTACAAAAATTTACGACCCAAAACCTTCGGTACAAACCATAAGTAATGCTATGGATGTTGGGAATCCGAGTAATTTTATTCGCATTCAAGAATTACATAATAATAATTTTGAAGCTTTAAAAGCTAACCTATCATCTTATAGTTATACAGATAATGAAACCAAAGCTGCACTTTTAGAATTATATAAAGCGTATAATTATGTTGCAGATCCTCATGGAGCTGTTGGGTATTTGGGAGCCAAAGATTATTTAAAACACAACAACGCACATGTGGTGTTTTTAGAAACGGCACATCCTACCAAATTTTTAGATGTCGTTGAAGGCGTTATTGAAAAAACGGTACCGCTTCCACCTCAAATTGCAGCGGTTATGAATAAAGAAAAAGTGGCTACTGTTATAAATTCTTATGAAGAATTGAAGGGTTTTTTGTTGAAATAATTTATTTACTATTTTTCTATAGAAGATTACAGAGGTTTTAAAAACCTTAATATGGGCCTACAATTGGGTTTTGTCAAAGAATAATCGGGTGAATTGTTCTTCAAATAAAAATTGATTAAAGTACTACGCCATTAGTGAAATTTTACAACGTGAATAGCTTTAAAACTTTTTGCACCTATTAAACTGATCAAAACATAAAATTGAAAATAATGTAAATAGCAGAGTTTAGATTTAAAATAATAGTTATAAATTTAAATTGAAAAACGAAAATAGAATTCATAAATTTTGAAAAACAAACCACACAGCAACTATAAAGTTGGCGATTTAATCTACGATGCTGATATTTATGATGGCATGAATACCAACCTTGTGGATTTAAAATTTTATAAAAAATGGTTGCCAAAAAATAAAAATGCACGTATCCTTGAACTTTGCTGTGGTACCGGAAGACTTACAATTCCTATCGCAAAAGAAGGGTATGACATTACTGGTATAGATTTTACCTCATCAATGCTGAAACAAGCAAAATCGAAAGCAGCAAAAGAGAATGTAAGCATTCCCTTTATTGAAGCAGATATCAGAACTTTAGATTTATCCGAAACCTACGATTTTATTTTTATTCCTTTCAATTCAATTCATCATTTATATTCAAATGAAGATTTATTTAAGGCTTTTAAAGCTGTTAAAAAACATCTTAAACAAGACGGTTTATTTTTATTCGATTGCTTTAATCCAAATCTTCAATTTATTGTTGAAGCCGAAAAAAAAGAAAATGAAATTGCCCAATATACCACTACTGATGGACGAAAGGTTTTAATAAAACAAATAATGCACTATGAAAACAAAACGCAAATCAACCGAATAGATTGGCATTATTACATCAATAGCAAATTTCACTCTATTCAAAATTTAGATATGCGACTGTTTTTTCCACAGGAATTAGATGCCTATATCAAGTGGAATGGTTTCGAAATTATAAATAAATTTGGCAATTTTGAAGAAGATACCTTTTGTGCTTCTTCAGAAAAACAAATATTTGTTTGCAGATAACGTATTCGACATATATTTGATATCGCAAAAAGTTGGATTACTTCATACTATAATAAAAACATTTAGATTTCACTAATTTAGACTCATGCCAAAAACCCTATACACCATATACGTAATAGAACTTTCCAAACGCGTTTATACCGAAAACGCCAAGTTCAGAAATGCAAATCCGCAGTTTAATGGCGTTGTAGAATGTTTGTATGTTGGCATGACGAGCAAAACACCTAAAGAACGTTTTATGCAACACAAAACAGGTTATAGAAATAAGAAAGGTCATAAATTGTCGTCAAATATCGTTGAGAAATATGGCACGTATTTACGACCCAGTCTTTTTAATCATATCGATCCTTTTTTTACGAGAGCGGAAGCGTTAAAAGCTGAAGAACAAATTGCTTTAGAATTACGACGCGAAGGTTATGCGGTTTGGTTTAATTAGTCATAAGTCTAATCAGCCTTATGTTAGAACATATATAATACCAAAAATCAAATACCGCCTACATAAAAATTAGGTGATTTTTTATAATCAAATGTAAAAAAAAGATCTCAAAAAAAAGACGTTTTAGAAATTAGAGCGTTTTAGTTATATGATTTCTACACTTCAACCTAAATAACATCTCCTACGCATAGTTTTTCATACCCAAAACCTAAGAATAATTATATTTGCTAGTATCTACAGATTTGCTGCATGAAATACGTACCTTTTATAGTCTTTACACTTTGTCTAAACTTTAGCTTAGGCTCCCAAGAACTCACATTAGAAACACCTTTAGATCCTTTAGTCCACGAAACTTCTGGCATATTATTTCTTAATAACACACTCATTACGCATAACGATTCTGCAAACACCAATCAACTTTACGATATTGATGTCGTCACAGGAAATGTAACACGTACTGTGACCATAACTAATGCTACTAATGGCGATTGGGAAGATCTTACACATGACGATACGTATATCTACATTGGTGATTTCGGTAATTTTGATGCCAGTAGAACTGACCTTAGAGTCTATCGTATTTTAATATCGGACTATTTTTCGAGTACGTCTGTAACGGCAGAAGTCATTAATTTCAGTTACAGCAGTCAGACTAGTTTTACTCCAAGTCCTTTAGCCACAAACTTTGATGCCGAAGGTCTTATTCATATAAACAACAAACTCTATATTTTCTCGAAAAACTGGCTAAATGGTCACACCGATATTTATGAACTTCCCAAAACTATTGGCACCTACAGCCTTTCTGCTATGGATACCATAAATACAGAAGGTTTAATTTCTGGCGCAACATTTAATCCTATAGATAACAGTATTATGCTGATTGGTTACGGTAATAGTGGTCCTTTTTTTATACATCTAAAAGATTTTCATTCTGGGCTATTTTCAAATGGCACATTAGAAAAGATATTTGTTAATGTACCCACAAATTACTCACCACAAATTGAAGGTATTATTGCTATTAATGCGGATACGTATTACGTTTCTGCCGAAGCAGTAGCATCTACGCTATCTGGTTTATATAGTTTTAATGCATCTACATTGCATATTGAAACTTTAAATACTGACAAGGCTTCATTTTATCCAAATCCTGCAAGTGATAGTATTACCGTAAGTCCAAATTATTGCATAACACAAATATATAGTATCACGGGAAAATTAATAAAAAGGTCTAGCAACAAAACTATAGATATCTCCGATATGGCAACAGGAATCTATATCGTTAAAATACAGTCCACAGCGAAAACAGAAACGACTATAAAAAAATTAATTATCAATTAAAACCAGGTTAAATTGAAACGTTAAACACTATTAAAATGTCGTGTACATTTTAATGTCTCTAATGCATATAGTCAAAAATCAAACTAAAAAAATGTACATTTAATAACGCTTGAAAAAAGACACTATAATTAAGGAATATAAAAGCAACTTAACCCAACACCTTCACCAACAATTCCTTAAGTAAATCTCCTTGAGGTACTGCATTAGCACCAACACCTTTACTTTTTACATCAAATTCACGCAAAACACCAATGACGTAACTCACTTTTTTCATTGGGTAGTTTCTGGCTGCATCTAAATATTCATTTACAAAATATGGATTCACTTTTAGAGCTGACGCTACACTTCTCGGATTACGATCAGACATGCCATGAAGATGCAATAATTGCGAAAAGAAATTAAACAGTAACGCAACCGTTACCACCATCGGATTATCCTTAGGATTATCTGCAAAATACTTCGCGATTTTATGCGCTTTTACAACGTTACGTTGGCCAACGGCTTTTCGTAATTCAAAATTATTATAATCCTTACTGATGCCTATATTTTCTTCAATATGCTCTGGAGTAATTTGTGTACCTTCTGGTAAAACAATTTTCAATTTATTAAGTTCGTTATCAATTTTACCCAAATCTGTTCCTAAAAACTCAACCAACATTTGTGAGGCTTTTGGCGAAATATTATAATTCTGACCAGCTAAAACACGTCTAATCCAATCAGAGACTTGGTTTTCGTACATTTTTTTACTCTCAAAAACAACTCCGACTTTATTAATAGCTTTGTATAAAGCTTTACGCTTATCAATTTTTTTGTATTTATAATTGAGCACTAAAACGGTTGAAGGTTGTGGATTAGCTGCATATTGTGCTAATTTCTCAATACTTCGACTTAAATCTTGGGCTTCTTTTACAATGACTACTTGGCGCTCAGCCATCATTGGGTAACGCTTGGCATTGCTAACAATATCATCTATCGTTACATCTCTTCCATAAAGTACCATTTGGTTAAAACCTTTTTCGGCTTCATCTAAAACGTTGTCTTCAATGTAATCTGAAATTTTATCAATATAATACGCTTCCTCACCCATCAAAAAATAAATGGGCTTAAGGTCTCCCTTTTTAATAGTCGCTACTAATTGTTTTACGTCGTCCAAAACTTTATAAATTTCAATAACTAAATTCCAAATTCCAAAGGATATACCATTAGAGAAAGGCTCTATTCTGGATTTTGGATTTTGAAAATTGTGATTTGTAGTATTTGCGTTAACTTTGAACAAAATATGATTTTACAGTGTTGCAAGATCTCAACTTTCCAAAGTTTGAATACCGTTTCAAAAGTACAGAAAATAAAGTTTCTATTTTTGATGTGATTCGGAAAAAATTCATCATTCTTCAACCCGAAGAATGGGTAAGACAGCATTGTGTTCATTATTTAATTACTGACAAAAACTACCCAAAATCATTAATTAGTGTCGAAAAAGAGCTGACTATAAATGGCTTAAAAAAACGCTATGATATTGTAATTTTTAACTCAGATGGCAGTATTCACTTGATTGTAGAATGTAAATCGCACAACATAAAAATAGACCAAACTACTTTTGACCAAATTGCACGTTATAATTTAGTCTTAAATGCCACGTATTTAATGGTGACTAACGGTTTAAATCATTATTATTGCGAAATGGATATGGAAAATGAAAGGTATTCGTTTTTAGAAACTATTCCAGATTATAAAGCCAATTAAATGCTACAAACCAAAGACATAGCTGTCGTCATTTTAAACTGGAATGGAAAAACTTTGCTCGAGCAATTTTTACCTTCTGTTTTAAAATATTCTAATGATGCAGTCATCTATGTAGCAGACAACGCTTCTACTGACAATTCTGTTAATTTTATAGCTGAACATTTTCCAACAGTAAAACTAATTCAGAATACTGAGAATGGTGGTTATGCAAAAGGCTATAATGATGCGCTAAAACAAGTTGAAGAACCACTACTCTGCTTATTGAATAACGATATTGAAGTGACTAAAAATTGGCTTCAACCAATTGTTCTGGAATTTAATACAGATGCTAATACAGCAATCATTCAACCAAAAATTTTAGATTATAAAAACAAATCTCACTTTGAGTATGCTGGTGCTGCTGGTGGATTTATAGATAAATATGGTTATCCATATTGTAGAGGTCGTATTTTTGATACCATAGAAGAAGACAACGGTCAATATAACGCTACCAAAACTATTTTTTGGGCCTCTGGTGCTTGTTTATTTATTAGGAATTCAGTTTTTAAGACATTAATTGGCTTTGATGAAAGCTATTTTGCACACATGGAAGAGATTGATCTGTGCTGGCGCGCTTTTAACAGTAATTATAATACAAAATATGTTGGCAATTCTACTGTTTATCATGTTGGTGGTGCAACACTAAGCAATACCAATCCTAAGAAAACTTATCTCAATTTTAGAAACAGCTTATTCACTTTAGTAAAAAATATAGACTCAAATGTATTCCTTAGAACTGTCATTCGTATGAAATTAGATGGCATTGCTGCTGTTCGATTTCTGTTACAACTAAAACCACATTACTTCTTTGCTATATTTAAAGCGCATCTTTCTTTTTACAAAAATTTAAATCGACTTTTAAAAGAAAGAAAACAACTTCCTAAACGACCAAATTACTTTGAAACCAAGTCTATTGTTTGGTCTTATTTTATAAAAAAACGAACCCATTTTTAATTGTTTATAAAACTGTTAAAGTTTTTGTTAATCCATGTCCTACGCGCTTTTCTTTTCTATAATTTTGATATGTTATTAATAACAAGTAAAACTAAAATTCAATTATGAAAAAATTAATGTTGTTAAGTGTTTGTTCTATGGTCTTTTTGGCATCATGTGTTGCGAAGAAAGAACATTTGGCACTTCAGGAAAAATATCAAGAAACTCAAGATTTATTAAATACGGCAACCGTTAAATTAAACAGTTGTTTATCAGACAAAGCAGCTGCAATGGCTCGTGTTGAGACCATGAAAGATCAATTGGCGGATTTAAGAAAATCTAATCAAGATTTAATTGATACAAAAGGTGATTTAACAACTTTAACTAAACAAGGATCTGAAAACCTAGAAAAATCTTTAGAGAGTTTAAAAGAACGCGATTTAAAAATCACAAGATTACAAGATGCACTGACTAAAAAGGATAGTGTGACGTTAGCGATTGTAACAAGCCTTAAAAAAGAAGTAGGAATTAACGATCCAGATATAGAAGTAAATGTAGAAAAAGGAGTAGTTTTTATATCTATTGCTGATAAACTATTATTTAAAAGCGGAAGTTATGTTGTAACTGATAGAGCAAATGAAGTATTAGCTAAAGTTGCTAAAGTAATTAAC
>NZ_JBGCDQ010000039.1:0-28209 GCF_045105575.1 Winogradskyella sp.
TCCAGATAAAGTAGCTGATCAAATTAGTGATGCTTTAATAGATAATTTTTTAGCCTTTGATAGTGAGTCGAAAGTTGCTTGTGAAACCTTAGTTACTACTGGTCAAGTTGTACTTGCTGGTGAAGTAAAATCGAACACCTACCTCGACGTGCAAAAAATTGCAAGAGATACCATTAACAAAATAGGCTACACTAAAAGTGCGTATATGTTTGATGGCAATTCTTGTGGAGTATTTTCTGCCATACATGAGCAGTCGGAAGACATTAATCGTGGTGTCGATAGAGCCACTAAAGAAGAACAAGGTGCTGGTGACCAAGGAATGATGTTTGGTTACGCTACCAATGAGACTGAAAACTATATGCCTTTAGCTTTAGATTTGTCTCATCGCATTTTAAAAGAACTAGCAGAATTACGTCGCGAAAACAAGGAGATTACGTATTTACGACCAGATTCTAAAAGTCAAGTAACTATAGAATATAGTGACGACAACACACCTCAGCGCATTGATTCTATTGTGGTTTCTACACAACACGATGATTTTGATGCAGAAGAAAAGATGTTAGCCACCATTAGAAAAGAAATTGTAGAGATTTTGATTCCTAGAGTGGTTGCTAAATTGCCAAAACATATTCAAGACTTGTTTAACGACGATATCACATATCACATTAACCCAACAGGGAAATTTGTAATTGGTGGACCACATGGAGATACAGGTTTAACAGGACGTAAAATTATTGTAGATACTTACGGTGGAAAAGGCGCACATGGTGGTGGAGCATTTTCAGGTAAAGATCCAAGTAAAGTAGATCGTAGTGCTGCGTATGCGACCAGACATATTGCTAAAAACTTAGTTGCCGCAGGTTTGTGTGACGAAGTATTGGTACAAGTCTCTTATGCGATTGGTGTGGTAGAACCTATGGGAATTTTTATCGATACCTACGGCACTTGCCATTTTAACTTAACCGATGGTGAAATTGCTAAAACCGTTGAAAAACTATTTGATATGCGACCTGCAGCTATTGAGAGTCGTTTAAAATTACGTCAGCCAATGTATAGCGAAACTGCAGCTTACGGACACATGGGAAGAGATCACGAAGTTGTAAACAAAACATTTGAGCAACCTAATGGTGAACCTATAACTTTAGATGTAGAATTGTTTACTTGGGAAAAGTTGGATTATGTGGATAAAGTGAAGACTGCTTTTGATATTTAATAAGATCATCCCTAAGCCTGTCCAAAAGAAAGGTAATCAGAAGTAAAATTAGGCTCTTACAAATTATTAAAAGTTTAAGACCGTATAACAAAAAAACACCCTAACTAAAATTTAGTGAAGGTGTTTTTTCTTTTAGCTGGTTTAGTTGTTTATATCTTAAAAGACTAAAACATATCAACAAGGACTTGCCTATTTCTAAATTAAGCTCCTCAACCTTACTACCAATTATTTTTTCAAATACGTAATAAACGAAAACGCATGCGCATGCTTTTCATCAGCATCATGTGTTGTTCTGTTCACTTCTTGCCATTGTGTTTCATCTATTTCTGGGAAATAGGTATCTGCATTTTCAAAATCGGCATGTACTCTGGTGATTTCTAATTTATCTACCAAAGGCATCGCTTGTTTGTAGATTTCACCACCACCTATTACAAAAGGTTGATGGTCTGATTTTGCGGCATCAATAGCATCGTCTAGAGTATTCACAATAATAACTCCTTCAGGCGCTTGGTAATTGCTTTGCCGTGTTATAACGATATGTGTGCGATTTGGTAAGGGTTTTGGAAAACTTTCGAACGTTTTGCGTCCCATAATGATATGATGTCCATTTGTTAGCGACTTAAAACGTTTAAGATCGTCACTTAAATGCCATATTAAATCATTGTCTTTTCCGATGGCATTATTTTCGCCTGCTGCAACTATGATTGTTAATTCAGAACTCTTTTTTTTTTCTAATTCCATAGGCTTTTCCTTAGCTTCGGTGTATGCTTGGGTTTGTGCAATTTTTGTTTCTTCTTTTAGAAAGTTCTTTTTTAATTTTTCTATTCGTGTTTGCTGTTGATTTACCAATTTATCGAGTTGCTGTTTTTCCCACGCCTTACCCATAAATTTGTTGGTAATAAAGACACTTACAAAATGATAAATAAGAAGTAATAACCATGCCAACACAAGATAAAACCACCAACCTTGTCCTCCTAAAACATATTTTTCACCAATAGCTAAAAAATTATTCGCCACGATAAAAAAGACAGAACCGATTAAAAACACCACAAAATGAATATACAAGCGCTTCTTTTGCTTAATGCGTTTTTGCGCATTTTCAATGAGCTCTAGTTGCTCTTTATCTATAGTTGTGACTTGTTTTTTCTTACCAAACATAACCGTAATTTAATAAGTTAAAGATACTAGTTTTTTACTAAATCGTTATCGTAAGCTGCTGACTTTATACTATGAGACTTACCGAAAACGATGTCGCTGATAATCAGACATCAAGCAATTGATTGTAATGTTGTTAAAACCACAAAATAAGTCTTTAAATATTACATTCTTAAATGAAAACGAATTACTATTTTAAGAAAATGATAATTCTTTAATTTTTAGGTATTTAATCGCTTTTTTTTGCATTTAACTTTTATACTTTTGTCGCGTAATTATTTAAATTTATTATTATGGCAATTAAAAAACAGTATTTAAAGTCTAAGCCTGTTTGTAAAGTAACATTTTCTGTTCCTGCAAAAGAGGCAAAAAATGTAGCAGTCGTTGGAAGCTTTAACGAGTGGAATACTGAAGCTACTGAATTGAAAAAACAAAAAAACGGTACCTTTAAAGGGACTTTAGATTTAGCAAAAGATACCTCTTACGAGTTTAGATACTTAGTTGATGGTGCTTACGTTAACGATGAGCAAGCAGATGCTTTTGCTTATAACGAATTTGCTGCGGCAGAAAACTGTGTTATTAATTTATAGGATATTTCTATAAATAGAGAAGACATTAAAAAAAGCGTTTCAATTTATTTCGAGACGCTTTTTTAGTTCTGTTAAACAACAATTTAGATAAAATAAACGGTCATTAGCAAACTAAACGGTGTGTTAATAGGTTTGCCATTTTTAGTACCTGGCACTTTAAATTTGGGCAAACGTTTTGCTATTCTAATGGCTTCAATAGCAATAGCACGATGATTTGCTTTTGCATTTACCTGTTCTATTTTTCCTTTTTTATTGATTATAAAATCTACTTGAAATTGCGTGGATTGCTCTAATGGAAATACACGTTCTGCCATTTCATAATCGAAACTCAATTTTATAAAATCCTTGATTTTTTTAATCGAACATTTTTTTAATTCTTCGTTAGACGCTTCTTTGTCGCAACCTCTATACACTGGGTAAGTCGTTGTAACTTTATCATTTTTATTAGCAATAACTATTATTAAAGGAAAGCTAAAAGGCATTTTTATAGGCTTACCCTTAAAATAACCAGGTGTTAATTTAGGTAGTAATTTTAGGACACGTAAGGCTTCATTTTCTAAATATGCATCTGCTCCTCTTGCAACTCCATCGACAATATTGCCTCGCTCATCAACATTAAATTTAATAAGCACTCTTGTCTTTCCTGACGGAACTTTAGAATCTTTTGGCAAATTTGTATTGTAATTCTGTTCAAAAAATGTGGCCACTTTTTGACTCATGCAGTCCTGCTTTTGTTGATTGCTTATTTCATTTTCACAACCTTTATATATCGCAACACGCTCTACAATTTTAAAATTTAATGAATCTTTCTTTTTCTGCACTATATTAGATTTAGATCGTTCAGAGTCTTGCGACATAGAGTCTAACTGTGCTTGGGTGTAAGTTGTGACTTGGCTGTAAGAAAGACAACTAAAAAGCATTGTCAACGCAATGATAAAATACCTCATATAAAAAATTTAAACGGCCACTTTACCTTTAATATGAGGATGAGGATCGTAACCTTCTAAGGTAAAATCTTCAAATTTAAAGTCGAAAATATCTTTCACTTCAGTATTCAAAATCATTTTAGGTAAAGGTCTAATGTCCCTAGACAATTGTAATGCTAGCTGTTCTTTATGGTTATTATAAATGTGTGCATCACCAAAGGTGTGAATAAAATCACCTGCTTCAAAACCACATACTTGTGCCATCATCATGGTAAACAAAGCATAAGATGCAATGTTAAACGGTACTCCCAAAAAGATATCTGCACTGCGTTGGTAGAGTTGACAAGATAATTTGCCATTAGCCACATAAAACTGAAAAAACGCATGGCATGGAGGCAACGCTGCTTTTCCATTGGCTACATTTTCAGAAAATGATTTTGAGGTATCTGGAAGCACAGAAGGATTCCAAGCCGACACCAACATTCTGCGACTGTTTGGGTTATTTTTTAAACTTTGAATCACCTCTTTAATCTGATCGATGTCTTCACTCGCCCAATTGCGCCATTGATGACCATAAACGGGCCCAAGATCTCCATTGTCGTCTGCCCAATCATTCCAAATTTTTACACCGTTTTCTGTTAAGTAATTGATGTTTGTATCACCTTTGAGGAACCAAAGCAATTCGTATATAATAGATTTTAAATGTAACTTTTTAGTGGTTACCATCGGAAAGCCTTCGCTTAAATCGAATCGCATTTGGTAACCAAAAACACTTTTTGTGCCAGTACCTGTACGATCTCCTTTGTCGTTGCCTTCGGCTAAAACGTGTTTTACTAGGTCGTGATATTGTTTCATAAGCCCATCTTCCGTCTTCCCAAACTTCGACTGCGCTCAGCACAAGCTGGGAAGAAACTTTCTTATAATTAATGTAAAATATTAAATAACGAATTTAGATAAATGATAAATGTTGACTAGAAATATTAGACAACAAATATTAAAAGTTATTAACTAACAGAGTGATTATCCTCAACAGTAGTTTTTCCCCTCTGGGGAATTAAAGGGGCTTTTACCCAATAATCATCCCAGCAATAGTCGCAGAAATAAGTGAAGCGAGCGTACCACCAATCAACGCTTTCATTCCGAATTTAGAAAGTTGCTTGCGTTGTTCTGGAGCTAAAGATCCAATACCTCCAATTTGAATACCTATAGAAGCAAAATTTGCAAAACCACAAAGCATATACGTTGCCATAATGATGGACTTCTCGTAAGTAAGATGTGTAGCATTGGCTGCATTTTTTAAATCTGCCAATTGAATGTATCCAATAAACTCACTTGCGGCTAATTTAATCCCTAGAAGTTGTCCCATCAATGCCATATCCTCAGAAGACACACCAATTAACCACATTAAAGGTGCAAATAAATAGCCTAAAAGAAACTCTAAAGACAAACTGTCGTAAGGTGTGTTATTCGCAATAATTTCGTTAAGTGAGGTAAAATGCCAATTGATATTTAAGGCTTCAATTGTAAAACCATCAAATCCTGCCATTCCACCTAAAATACCATTTATCATTGCTATAAATGCTACAAACACCAAAAGCATCGCACCAACATTAACAGCTAATTTTAAACCCTCTGTAGTGCCATTAGCAATAGATTCTAAAATATTAGAGCCTATCTTTTCCTGAGATACTGAAACATCTGTATTAATAGCTTCAGTTTGAGGGAAAAGTATTTTTGAAATCACGATAGCACCAGGAGCCGCCATGACCGAAGCTGCTAATAAATGTTTGGCATAAAATAATTGTAGCGCTTCGTCTTCTCCACCCAAAAACCCAATATAAGCCGCTAAAACCGCACCTGCAACCGTTGCCATTCCCCCAATCATAACAAGGAGTATTTCAGACTTATTCATTTTTTCCAAATAGGCCTTTATTAAGAGTGGAGCTTCGGTTTGACCTAAGAAAATATTTCCTGCAACACTTAAACTTTCTGCTCCAGAAATGCCTAAAACTTTAGATAAAAGCCAACCCATGCCTTTGACGACTTTCTGAATCAATCCTAAATAAAACAACACAGACGTTAAGGCTGAAAAGAAAATAATGGTCGGTAAAACTTGAAACGCAAATATAAAACCGAACGAATTGACATCTAACATGCCACCAAATAAAAACTCACTACCTGCTTGTGTAAAGCCTAGTATGGCAATAAAACCTTGACCAACATACTCAAAAACAGATTTTATAAAATCTACTTTTAAAACTCCTACAGCAATAATGAGTTGAAACATGAGTCCGATACCAACTGTCTTCCAATTGATTGCTCTGCGATTACTACTAAACAGAAAAGCGATAAAAATTAAACTAACCATTCCTAAAACACCACGCCATAAACTGGTTATCGAAAAACCTTGATTTGGAATAATTGTATCTACAGAAGTCTCAGTCGCTGCGATGACGACGTCGTCTTTAACTGCGACGAGATTAAAACGCATGTCTTTTCCAGAAAAAACCAATGTAGAATCAGTAAGTTCTGTAATCTTATATCTTTTGATTGAATTTAGAGAGTCGTTGTGATAAAGTACCAATAAATTATTTTGGTACATATAGTCTCCACGAAGATTTTCTTTGGCATCTGATGAAAAATTGAATTCTCCTTTGTTAAATTCTAAAGTTGAATAATCACTACCAAAGGGAACTGCTGTTTGCCATGTTTTTTCAAGTTCTTGTGCTGTAATTGATGAAAGTCCAATAAAAATAGCAAGCACAACCTTGAAAAACTGATTCATAAAAAGAAAATTTTAATTAACGTTTAGAAATTTCGTCTCTTATTTTGGCAGCCGTTTCATAATCTTCATTATTTACGGCTTCTTCTAAGAGTTTGTTAAGTTCTTCTTGGGATTTATTTTTGTAACCTTCTTGCTCAGCTGAAGCCGCTTCAATTTCTTCAACAATAAGGTCATCTACAAGAATACTATCTTGTTCTTCATCATCCTTTTTTGGGTTGACTTTAAGATAGATTCCTGCTTTATCTAATATATTTTTGTAGGTAAATATTGGCGCCTGAAAACGTAAAGCCAAGGCAATTGCATCACTCGTTCTAGCATCTATAATCTCTTCAATTTTGTCGCGTTCACAAATTAAACTCGAATAAAATACTCCATCAACGAGTTTGTGAATAATCACTTGCTTGACAATAATATCAAAGCGGTCTGCGAAATTTTTAAACAAATCGTGGGTTAAAGGACGTGGAGGACGAATTTCCTTTTCTAGAGCAATAGCAATAGATTGCGCTTCAAATGCACCAATAACTATTGGCAATTTACGGTCGCCATCTACTTCATTAAGTATTAAAGCGTAGGCACCATTTTGGGTTTGACTGTAAGAAATGCCTTTTATATTTAATTTAACTAAACTCATAATTTATAAAACACAAAGAACTGTTTAAATTTGGACTTTACCAACTGCAAATTGCAGATTTGGTTAATTCCCCTTATACTTTCGACAAAATGCAAGAGTCTAAGGGAACTTCTAAATTTAAACAGTCCTTATTGAGAACTCGTCGAGATTAACCGATGAGTTACGTCGTTACAAGGTACTAAAATTATGCGTTTGCAGCTTTAAAAGCCTTTAATTTTTCTATTAATTGCGGTACAACTTCAAAAGCATCACCAACAACTCCATAATCAGCAGCCTTAAAAAAAGGAGCTTCAGGATCTGTATTAATGACCACTTTTACTTTTGATGAATTTACACCTGCTAAATGCTGAATCGCTCCAGAAATACCAATAGCAATATATAAGTTAGACGCTACAGGTTTTCCGGTTTGCCCAACATGTTCTCCATGAGGTCTCCAACCTAAATCAGAAACAGGTTTAGAACATGCCGTTGCAGCACCTAAAACATCTGCCAAGTCTTCAATCAGTCCCCAATTTTCAGGACCTTTTAGTCCACGTCCACCAGAAACTACAACCTCAGCATCTGCAATGGTTACTTTATCTGTTGCTTTATCTACAGAAACGACACTCACACCAGATTCTGGTAATGTTGGTGCAAAATCTTCAACTGAAGCTGTTCCTTCAGACTCCACTAATCCGAATGAATTATTAGATAAACCGATTATTTTAACATCCGTAGTTATTTCTGTATTAGCAAACGCTTTGTTTGTAAATGCCGAACGTTTTACTGTAAAGGGAGACACACTAGATGGTGCTTCCATAACATTAGATACATAACCTGCATCTAAACCTACAGCAACTAAAGGTGCTAAATATTTACTATCTGCGCTAGAACTGACAACCACTACTTTCGCGCCTTCGTTTTTGGCTGCTTGCTCAATAACAGAAGCATACGTTTTAGCATTAAACTTTCCTAAAGCATCATTGGTTACTGATAATACTTTTGAAGCGCCATAATTACCAAGAGCTTCAACATTTTCTGCATTTATAGCAACTGCGGTAACCGAAGTTCCCATTTGGTCTGCAATTGCTTTTGCATAAGACACCACTTCTAGAGCTGCCTTCTTTAATTTTCCGTTTTCGGACTCTGTATATACTAAAATTGACATAAAATTTTGTTTATAAAATTCTTCCTGAACTTGATTCAGGAACTTATTAATATTTCCTTTAACATCATTAAGATTCCTATTAGAGATACTTCAACTGCGCTCGGTATGACATTTCGGAATTACTTCAACCCAATAGTTCCCTTCATTTGGAAGGCTTAGGGTAGGCTTTTTTCAAATTACTTTCGCTTCGTTATGAAGCAAGCTCACTAATTCATCAATATTATCAGCAGCCACCAACTTAACAGCACCTCTCGGAGCTGGCTTTTCAAAACTTGCCGCTTTTGTTTCTGCATTAGCATCTGTTGGTTCTATAACCGTTAACGGTTTTTTACGTGCCATCATAATACCTCTCATATTAGGAATACGCAGATCGCTTTCTTCAACCAATCCTTTTTGTCCACCAATAACTAAAGGTAAGGCTGTCGCAACCGTTTCTTTACCTCCATCGATTTCTCTAACTGCTGTTGCGTTAGTACCATCAACTTCTAAACTGATACAATTAGTCACAAAATTAGCACCAATCATACTTGCTAACATACCAGGTACCATAGCTCCATTATAATCAATAGATTCTCTACCTGCAATTACTAAATCGTAACCACCATCATTGACTACTTTAGCAAGTTGCTTTGCTACTGCAAAACCATCCGTTGCTGGAGTATTCACTCTAATCGCTGCATCTGCACCAATCGCTAAAGCTTTTCTTAAAGTAGGTTCTGTTTCCGAACCACCAACATTGACGACATCTACACTTGCACCTTGCTTTTCCTTAAACCACATGGCACGTGTGAGACCAAATTCGTCATTAGGATTGATTACAAATTGAACACCATTAGTATCAAACTTTGTATCGCCGTCCGTAAAGTTAATCTTCGATGTTGTATCAGGTACATGACTAATACATACTAATATCTTCATATAAAAATGATTTATTTTAAACGTATTTTTTCTTGAGTACGAAGATAAATATAATAATTTGAATTTTACTATGCACGCATAGTATATTTTTTGAAATGTTAGTTTTTATCGATTAAACTATCAATTTTTCAAAAATTTGAAGATTTTTTGTTAATTCCATTACTGTTTTATTTTTTTAAGCTCAGATCTGGTCATTTATTTTTAATGGAATCGTCACAAAAAATTCAATAAATACAACTTCAAACTATTTTCTTTTTTTCACACTCAATTTAATGGCATTATATAATCAATAATTATTATTTTTGCTGTTCGAATAAAAACAAGAACATGAAGACAATTCAATTTAGAGAAGCTATTTGTGAAGCCATGAGTGAAGAAATGCGCAGAGATGAGAGCATTTATTTAATGGGTGAAGAAGTTGCAGAATATAACGGAGCTTACAAAGCATCTAAAGGTATGTTAGATGAATTTGGAGAAAAACGTGTGATTGATACTCCAATTGCAGAGCTAGGTTTTGCAGGTATTGCCATTGGTTCTACCATGACTGGTAACCGTCCTATTGTAGAATACATGACGTTTAACTTTTCTCTAGTTGGTATTGACCAAATTATAAATAATGCCGCTAAAATTAGACAAATGTCTGGTGGACAATTTAAATGTCCTATCGTTTTTAGAGGGCCAACCGCTTCGGCTGGTCAATTAGGTGCAACGCACTCTCAAGCTTTTGAGAATTGGTTCGCTAACACGCCTGGTTTAAAAGTAATTGTACCATCTAATCCTTATGATGCCAAAGGATTACTTAAAGCTGCTATTAGAGATGATGATCCTGTTATCTTTATGGAAAGTGAGCAAATGTATGGTGATAAAGGTGAAGTACCGGAAGGAGAATATGTTATACCAATTGGTGTTGCTGAGATTAAACGTGAAGGCACTGATGTGACGATCGTATCATTCGGAAAAATCATCAAAGAAGCTTACAAAGCTGCTGACGAATTAGAAAAAGAAGGTATTTCTTGCGAAATTATAGATTTACGTACTGTAAGACCTATGGATAGAGCGGCTATTGTAAAATCCGTAAAGAAAACCAACCGATTAGTGATTTTAGAAGAGGCTTGGCCTTTTGGAAATGTAGCCACTGAAATTACTTATTTAGTGCAATCTGAAGCTTTCGATTACTTAGATGCACCTATTGTAAAAATAAATACAGCAGATACTCCTGCACCTTATTCACCAGTATTATTAGCAGAATGGTTACCAAATAGTGATTCTGTTGTAAAAGCTGTTAAAAAGGTAATGTACAAATAAATTGCAGTTTTCTGCGTTTAATAAACTTCATTATAAACCCTCTAGTTTCAACTTAGAAAGGTTATAATGAAGTTTGTTTTTTAATATGAAACTAAAACTATTCATTTCTTTTTTTATCCTCGGATGTTTATCTGTGTTTGCTCAAACAAAGGTGAGTGGCTACGTTTTCGATGAAGATAACCTGCCAATTCCTTATGCCAACGTCCTATTTAAAGGCTCAACCATTGGCACCATTACCAATGAAGATGGGAAATTCTATTTAGAGTCTGATGAAAAATGGAGCGCTTTAATGGTATCCTTCGTTGGTTTTGAAAAATTAGAATTCCCCTTAACAAAAAGTGTCAACTACGATTTAAAATTCGTTCTAAAAGAAGAAGCTGCTTCTTTAGATGAAGTCCTCATTGTAACAGGAAAACAATCTAAGAAAGCTTCAGAAAATCCTGCAATTCGAATTCTAAAAAAGATTTGGGAACGCAAAAGGCAAAATGGATTAAATCAATTTAAGCAATACGAATACGACCAATACGAAAAAGTTGAATTTGATTTAAATACCATTGATAGCAGCTTGATAAAAAGTAAGCTATTTAAAGGTATGGAGTTTGTTTTTGAAGAAGTAGACACCTCTAATGTCACTGGAAAAACCTATTTACCTATTTTCTTGAATGAATCGGTGAAGAAAATATCTGGAGATAACAGCATTAATAAAGAGCGTGAAGATTTATTGGGAAACAAAAACTCTGGTTTTAGTAACAATCAAATGATAATAGATTTTATAGATGATTTATATTCTGAATACAGCGTCTATGATAATTACCTTAAGTTTTTTGATAAGAGTTTTGTAAGTCCATTGAGCAGAACAGGTGTTCAAACCTACAATTATGTATTGTCTGATAGTGCGTTCATTGATAATAAATGGTGTTACAATATTATTTACTACCCAAGACGAAAAAACGAATTGACCTTTAAAGGTGATTTTTGGGTTAATGATTCTACATACGCTATCAAAGAAATTAACCTTCAAGCTTCAAAAAGCGCGAATATTAATTGGGTGAAAGAAATTTATATAGAACAAGAATTTGAAGTTTTAAACGATTCTGTATTTCTAATCAAACGCGATTATTTTCTTTCGGATTTTGCAATCAATAAAAAAGAACAATCGAGAGGTGTTTACGGCAAGCGTACCACTATTTATGATAATTATAAATTTAATCAACCAAAGGATCCTAAATTCTATGACAAGGTGGTTTATAATTATGATAAAGATATTTATAATAGAGAAGACGACTTCTGGCAGCGGAATAGACTTGAAGAATTAAGTAAAGACGAAAAAGGTGTCTACAAAATGTTAGATACACTTAAAACGGTAAAGAAATTTAAGCGCTTATATAACGTTGGAAGTATTTTAGCTTCTGGCTATATTGAATTTCCTAGTCTAAATTTAGATTATGGCCCAATTTTCTCCACCTTTGGTTATAATGATGTTGAAGGCGTAAGATTACGAGCAGGAGGCAGAACTTATTTTGGTCAGAATGATTTATGGCGACTCGAAGGTTTCGTCGCCTATGGCTTTGGAGATGATAAATTTAAATATGGTCTTTCGGGAAAATGGCTTTTAGACAAGCGGAGTAGATTCACCATATTTGGTGGTCAAAGACGTGATGTAGAACAAATGGGAGCTAGTCTTACCAGCTCAACCGACGTATTAGGAAGAAGTCTTGCTTCTTCAGCTGTTATTGTTACAGGTGCCAACAACCGACTGACGGATATTAATTTAACCAATTTAGGCTTTTCAGTAGAACCTGCTAGAAATTTTGAAGTGCGCATAGATGGCAGTTTTAGAAACATGGCTTCAGCCTCGCCACAGTTTAGCTTAGATTACTTAGATGCAGCGTCACCAACAGGAATTTCATCAGAAGTTAATCAATTTGAAAGTCGGCTTTCCCTAGGCTTTTTCCCAAATCGTGAAATGACTGGTTTTGGAGTTGAACGTTCAGAAAAAAATTCCAATTTCGCACGTTTATTTGCACAGATCAGTCGAGGAGATCGCGATTGGTTTGATAGTGATTTTGATTATACCAAAGTACAATTCTCATACATTCAACCTTGGCAAATTGGCGGTTTTGGTAGACTAACAACATCTGTAGAAGCAGGTAAAACCTTTGGAGACGTGCCATTAGCACTACTGAGCGTTGTGCCAGGAAACCAAACTTACTTTTCTATCTACAACACCTTTTCTCAGTTAGATTTTTATGAATTTGTAACAGATACTTATACGTCTCTGCATGTAGAACATAATTTTAATGGTCGTATTTTTTCACGGATTCCTTTTCTTAAAAAATATAATTTAAGAGCCATTGCGAGCATGCGTGGAGTTTGGGGAGAATTATCTGATAGCAACAGAGCCTCAAGTATTACAGGCAATCCAGTAGAATTTGCTCTTGTTGCGCCTGATACACGCATGTATTACGAGTACAGCTTTGGTGTGGCTAACATCTTTAAAGTGCTTCGACTCGATTTTAACTTTAGAGGTAATTATTTAGACCGACCAAATGCCAGACGTTTTGGTATTACTGGTAGCTTTGGGTTTAGCTTCTAAAATCTTCTTGCTTAAATTTACTTTGGTCGTACGTCATCATTACTGTATATTTGCAACCCTTAAAAAAGTAGAAATTTTATATTAAAAGTTCTTTAGATTTAGAACATTCAAAATACAAAAAAGTATGAAAGCGACAGAAAAATTAACTTTCGATGTATTAATAGAAATACCTAAAGGAAGTCGAAATAAATACGAGTACGATTTCACATTACACAAAATTCGTTTCGATCGCATGTTATTTTCTTCAATGATGTATCCTGCCGATTATGGTTTTATTCCCGAAACATTGGCATTAGATGGTGATCCATTAGATGTTTTGGTTATGGGAGGTGAACCAACGTTCCCGATGTGTGTTATGGAAGTAAAACCAATAGGTGTATTTCATATGGCAGATGAAAAAGGACCTGATGAAAAAATAATTTGTGTACCTGTTTCAGATCCTATTTGGAATAATCTAAATGATTTATCGGATATGAATCCGCATCAAATTAAAGAAATTGAACATTTTTTTCAAGTTTACAAGGACTTAGAAAAGAAAAAAGTCGATGTTGGTGGTTGGGGAAATGCTGAAGAAGCAAAGAAAATTTATCACCAATGCGTAAAACGTTATGACAATAGCGAGCACAAAAAGAAACGCACATTTACCATATAGAATTGGTTAACCAATTTCAATTACAAGCCCTTTTATATTCAGTGTAAAAGGGTTTTTCTATTAACAATCAATTCATTACTTTTGCCCAGCTAAATAATAAACTAAATTAAAAATTATAATATGGAATCAATGATGATTTATATGCCAATCGTTTTGGCAATATTAGGCCTAGTTTACATGGTCATAAAGCAATCTTGGGTGATGAAACAAGATGCTGGAGATGGCAAAATGAAAGAAATTTCAGATCACATATACGAAGGTGCATTGGCATTTTTAAATGCTGAATATAAGTTACTAGCGATTTTTGTAGTCGTAGTAAGTGCTTTATTAGCGGTCGTTTCGTTTATAGTGCCTACAACACATTGGTTAATAGTCATCGCTTTTATATTCGGAGCTGTATTTTCTGCATTCGCTGGAAACATCGGAATGAAAATCGCAACCAAAACAAACGTTAGAACAACACAAGCGGCGCGCACAAGTTTACCAAACGCACTTAAAATCTCTTTTGGAGGTGGAACTGTAATGGGTCTTGGTGTTGCAGGTTTAGCAGTTTTAGGTTTAACAGCATTCTTTATATTTTTCTTTTGGTTCTTTATGGGAAGTGAATGGACCAATACCATGGACATGACTATCGTTTTAGAAACCTTAGCTGGTTTTTCTCTTGGTGCTGAGTCTATTGCTTTATTCGCAAGAGTTGGTGGTGGAATTTATACCAAAGCTGCAGATGTTGGAGCAGATTTAGTAGGTAAAGTTGAAGCTGGTATTCCAGAAGATGATCCTCGTAATCCTGCAACTATTGCAGATAACGTTGGTGATAACGTAGGTGATGTTGCTGGTATGGGAGCTGATTTATTTGGGTCTTACGTAGCTACAGTATTAGCTGCAATGGTTCTAGGAAACTATGTCATTAAAGATATGGGAGGCGCAATCTCTGACGCTTTTGGAGGTATTGGCCCAATATTATTGCCAATGGCCATTGCTGGAGCCGGAATTATTATTTCTATCATCGGAACGATGTTGGTAAAAATTAAAAGTAACGATGCTAAAGAAGCTCAAGTTATGGGTGCTTTAAACATTGGTAACTGGACATCTATCGTCTTAGTTGCTGCGGCATGTTTTGGATTAGTTACTTGGATGTTACCAGAAACTATGCAAATGAATTTCTTCGGAGAAGGTTTACAAGACATCTCTTCGATGCGTGTTTTCTATGCGACCTTAGTTGGTTTAGTAGTAGGTGCTGTGATTTCTTCCGTAACTGAATATTACACAGGATTAGGTAAAAAACCAATTTTAAATATTGTACAACAGTCATCAACAGGAGCAGGAACAAATATCATTGCTGGTTTAGCAACAGGTATGATTTCTACGTTTCCTTCTGTTTTATTATTTGCTGGAGCCATTTGGGCCTCTTACGCCTTTGCAGGATTTTATGGTGTAGCATTAGCAGCTTCTGCAATGATGGCTACAACAGCTATGCAATTAGCAATTGATGCATTTGGACCAATTTCTGATAATGCAGGTGGTATTGCTGAAATGAGCGAACAAGAACCGATTGTAAGAGAACGTACAGACATATTAGATTCCGTTGGAAATACAACTGCTGCAACAGGAAAAGGATTTGCTATTGCCTCTGCAGCCTTAACCTCGTTAGCTTTATTTGCGGCTTACGTAACGTTTACAGGAATTGACGGTATTAATATTTTTAAAGCACCTGTTTTAGCCATGTTATTTGTTGGTGGAATGGTACCCGTTGTATTCTCTGCATTAGCCATGAACGCTGTAGGTAAAGCGGCTATGGAAATGGTTGAAGAAGTACGTCGTCAGTTTAGAGATATTCCTGGCATTATGGAAGGCACTGGGAAACCAGAATATGATAAATGTGTTGCGATTTCTACAGAAGCGTCCTTAAAAGAAATGATGTTACCAGGTTTATTAACTATTGGTTTTCCATTAGTTATTGCCTTTGCGCCTATGATCTTTGGAATGGATAATCTAGCAATTGCTGAAATGTTAGGTGGCTATATGGCTGGTGTTACCGTTTCTGGTGTACTTTGGGCGATATTCCAAAACAATGCTGGTGGAGCTTGGGATAATGCTAAAAAGTCTTTTGAAGCGGGAGTTGAGATTAACGGAGAAATGACATATAAAGGTTCTGAAGCGCATAAAGCTGCTGTAACAGGAGATACTGTTGGTGATCCTTTTAAAGATACTTCTGGCCCTTCAATGAATATCTTAATTAAATTGACTTGTTTAATTGGTTTGGTGATTGCACCTATTTTAGGTGGTCATGCTGATGAAACTGGTATGGCAATTAATGACGAGATTTCTGTAGAAATGACGGTGGACTCTACAGATGTGGCAACCGCAACTGTTAATTATACGGCAATTAAGGATGGCGTAAAAACTTCTGAAGTTATCGTTTTTAAAGGTACTAAAGCAGAAGTAGAAAAAGAATTGAATGCCTTTGAAGCGACGCTGACTAATGACGCTGGTGAGGTTGTAAAAATTATTGAAAAAATGGATATTACTAAGGGTTAAACCTTAGCACACATAGAAAAAACCCTTATAAAGAAATTTTATAAGGGTTTTTTCGTTTTTAACTACAGTCATGCCATTGGTAGGTATTTTAGCACCTAACTTGTTATATAAAAAAAGCCCATTACATTTTGATGAGTAAAAATCAATTAAATCAACACTTTATGAAAAACAGTAACCCAATTTCAAATCTCATTTTATTCGTGCTCTTTGCTTTATTAACGGTAACGTCTTGTGAAAAAGACGACGGTAATTCAGCAAATCCACAACAAGAAATTATTCCAGACACCTTTTCGGAATATTTTGGAAACTCAATTTCAAGAGACTTTTTAGGTAATGTTATAGACATTAACCATAATCCAATTGAAGGAGTGACCATTACCATTGGTAATGAAACCGCTACAACCGACAGTAATGGCATCTTTATTTTGAATGATGCCAATGTAAACGAGCGTTTCGGATATGTAAAAGCTGAAAAAGCTGGCTATATTCATGGTTCAAGAAGTGTGGTGCCTTCTGACGGCACTAATAAAGTGACCATTATGTTACTCGAAGCCACAGTCGTTGGCACTGTAAATAGTGGTACTGCTCAAACCATTTCTATAGCAAATGGCAGTTCTGTTAGTTTTGATGGTAACTTTATAAAAGAAGATGGATCAACCTACACAGGTTCTGTTGATGTCATTATGCATCATTTAGATCCTGCAGACGATGATATGGCCATGCAAATGCCAGGCATGTTATACGCTCAGAACACCGAAGGTGCAGAACGTATGTTACAAACACTAGGAATGTTAGCTGTAGAATTAAGAGGTAACGCTGGTGAAGACTTAAACTTAGCTAATGGTTCTTCTTCTGAAATAAGAGTACCTGTAGACGCTAGCTTAATGAATATTGCACCTCCAAGTATTCCACTTTGGTTCTTTGATGAAGCCAGAGGCTATTGGGTAGAAGAAGGTGAAGCTACATTACAAGGTAATGTGTATGTTGGGAATGTGTCTCACTTTTCGTTTTGGAATTGTGATATCCCAGCAGAAGCCATTACGTTTTGTGTCACTGTAACTAATGCAGACAATGAGCCACTAAACAACCTTTGGGCAACTATTACGAGTCCTACTTTTGGTACAAGTAACGGTTATACCAATGAAAATGGTGAAGTTTGTGGATTTGTGCCAAGCGGTGAAACACTAGAACTTAATATCTACAGCTATGACTTTTGTGGCAGCACAGCGTTGTATACCGAAATGATTGGACCATTTACTGCAGACGCTAATAGTGCGGTGATTGTACAAGCAAGTTCAGATATTATTGAAGAAACTGTAACAGGAATTTTTAATACTTGCAGTGGAGATGCTGTCTCTAATGGATATGTACAACTCAACTATGGTGGACAAACGTTTACCGATGCCGTCACTGATGGTACATTCGAAATTAACCTTCTACGTTGTGAAGATGATAATACCTTTAAGATAAAAGGAAGTGATTACGTGAATTTACAAACTACAGATAGTATTAGTTATACGTTTACAACTCCACTTACTAACATAGGCACAATAAGCGCTTGTAATACGGTTACGGAATTTATTCAATATACAATTGATGATGAAGATACTGTGATTATAATTGATGGTATTCAAGCAGGATTTTCAGAAGACTCACCAAACTCTAATAGCCCTTCAATAAATGTAAGTGGCTTTGGAGGCGATGGAGGAAACAATACCTGTTTTTATATGTTTGGTGCACTAGATAGTACAAACTATGAAGGTTCTTATAATAACTTGGATTGGAACAATACTAACGATACAGGTTTTAATATAGAAGAGTGTATTCAAATGTCTCAAACCAATAACAATGTTATTTATAACTTAACCTCTCTTGGTGCTGTTGGTGAATACATAGATATCAACTTTGGTGGTACTTACGAAGATTTTAATGGCATGCCACATACTGTTAATGGAGTGGTTCATGTCTTGCGAGACAACTAAATATAACGTAAATAACATCTAAAAAGCCTTGTATTCTATTATTTGAATACAAGGCTTTTTCATATTAAAAATAATCCTCTAGAGCGTGTAAGTCAACCTAAAAGTAACAAACCTCGGCTGTACAAATGTCTCTTGACTAGAAACCGATATGTTTCCTGCGTTGTTATTAATGTTAGAAGCTATATTTAATAAGTTAGAAGCTCTTAAGGAATATTCCCATTTGGCATCTCTACCTTTTCTATAGCGCAAAGAGGCGTCCCAAGTTTTAAACGACTCTTTAACCACACCATTATCTTGCTCGCTAAATGTAAAATCTGTTTCAAAAGTTACAGCATCCCATATATAAGCATCAAAACTAACCGACGGTGCGTGTGTAACAAATCGATTGGTGTTAGTACCTTGTTCAATATCCGATTGTGTATAAGAATATCTCAACCTAACGTTTGGCGCCTCTCTAAAATTAGTTCTTATTTCTGGACGATACGATTGGGTGAAATTTTCGTTAATAGCTCGTCTTTCTTGAATAAATTGATTGTTTAAACTATAATTAAGACTAGTTCTTAAACTTGCTCTTATTTTACCAAACGTACGTTGTATAAAACCAATAGCGGACACACTCTCGTCTGCAAACTGGGAATTGAAAAAGGTACTTGTTCTAATGACACTTTCAAACTCGGTTAATGGTCTAATCTGATCTATATTTTTATTGTAAGAAAGTCTTGCAAACACATTAGTATAATTAAATAGATTAAAACTTCGGTAAGATAAACTCAGGTTGTGCGATAAAGCATTCTGTAATTCTGCATTACCAAACTGGATGTTATTAAAGCTATTTAAAACGATACCTTCAGCCAAACTAGCGACATCCGTAAAATTATTTTGAACGTTATACCTAAAAGTTAAACTCTCGCTTTTTTTAAACTGAATAAGCGTTTCAAATTCTGGCAACACCCTAAAGAAATTGTCTTCAAAGGTTTCACCAAACTGCGTATTCTTATTACCATAGGCATGAAAAGATAGACCTGGCGTAAAGGTGAATTTTCCAGATTTCAGTCTGTATCGTGCTCCTAAATAAATGTCACTAAAATTGTACTCTGTGTCATTTGAATCTAAACCACCATTAATGGTTGGTGTTGGATTCAATAATGACTCATTATCTAAAAATTGAAAAATATTAGAGTTAAAACGCTGGTTACTTATAATAGTACCAAAAGTTAGGTTGATATTACTTTTAGTATTTAAAATATTGTAGTAGTCTAATTTAGCATCTAACTGATTGGTTTGTATGCGACGCTCTTGGTTAAGGTTGTAACCAAACTGGTCTCTATCTAACCCTAAACCTTCTGCTGTGGCATCGAAAGCGTCTTCATCGACCAAATCATCATCTGGATTAAAACCGTTGTCGTTATTATCTGGATTATTAGCCAAAAGAGCGTTATAAAACGGATCTTCATCTCTCAATAAATGTTGCGCTTCTAAGGCGAAAATGTTATTTTCATTGAGTGTATAATAGTAATTTAAATTCTGATTAAGACTATAAGGTTTTACCTCATTTGATTCTTGTGTAATACCATCTACAACAGAAGACAGCAAACTTTGCTGCTCTTGTTCACTCGAAATTCGTCCTAACAAATCATAATCTAACTGATTATTAACATTAGGTTTATAAGCTGCACTTAACTTGGCTAGAAATTGATCAGTAGCTTCTCTACCTCTTTGTTCTGTTTCTTCATCTGGTGGCAAACTCAGAGATTCATCATTGGGAGTATTAGGGTCATCTGCTATTTCTGCATAATCGATAAAACGATCTTCTCTTGTTCTTATACGACTGCTATTATAAACCAAAAAACCACTTAAATCTAGTGCTTTACTAGGAGCATAACTAAAGTTAGCCGCACCAAGTTTGGTAACCACCTCTTGTGCATTTGCTATATTAGTTAAACCACCAAGTCCTGGACTTGCTAAATTTATATTTGTACCACTATTTGCGCTAGGTCTTCTAAAACCACCACCAAAATTTCTGATATCTCTATTGGTTAAAACAACTTCACCGATATTATTCATGTCACCAATTAAGTTGACACTATACTTAGGACTATAATAAAATAATTTGGGCTGTGCTAAATACAATTCATTATTTGGAGAAGGCGCTTGTCCACCACCTGCAGTGACATCACCAAACCAAAAATTCTCTTTACCTTCCTTAAGCTTAATATTTATAGCTACGTTATTTTGGTTATTCTGAACACCACTCAATTGACCTACTTCGGCATAATTTCTTAAAACCTGAACTTTATCTACCGCATTAGATGGAATATTTTTAGTAGCCAATTTGGTATCTCCGTCAAAGAAATCTTTTCCGTTAACCATCAATTTATTCACCACATTACCTTCAACCTCTATTTGACCATTCTCATTAATTTCTACACCTGGTAATTTTTCTAGAATATCTTCTAATTTCCGTTCGCTTCCATTTTTAAATGAATCTGCATTGTATATTAAAGTATCTCCTTTAATGGTGACTGGCATCTCGTAGGTAAGCTCCACAGCATCCAACGCATTATCAGATACCATTTTAAAATCCTTCGTAATATCTACTTCTTTGGTTTCTACAACTTCGTTAATCGATTTTAAACCGATATAACTAATCTGAATGGTGTACGCACCATTTTTCCCTAAAGAAATCACATACTTTCCTTTGGTGTCTGTAATGGCATAAGACTCTAACGTATTAGATTCTTTATTAATGGCAATAACGTTGGCTAGCTCTAAAGGGCCACCAATACTGTCTCTTACGAAACCTTGCATTTTAATTTGTGCAAAAGAGCTACTGGCTACTATTAAACATAATAGTATGAAAACATTCTTCATATGATGTGATTGTGTTGTTGGTTGTTTATTTTTTGGTCTGCGACTTCAGCGGTTAATTTCTTCTTCCACCTCTATTTCGTCCACCGTACATTTCACGCATTTCCTGCATTTTTTTGGTGATAATCTCTGTGTATTCTTTCTGAGTAACGACGTCTCCTTTTTCTGGTCTATCGATCGCCTCTTTTTCAGCAGGATTTAATACAATCTTTGTACAAAGTATGGTCGTACGATCTGCATTCACCTCTAAAATTAATCCTGGTAAGCCCCAAAAATCATCTGGCCCTTGGTTTACCGGAATCTGTGGAGTGTACCAAGCGACAACTTCAATCGTTTTAGGTACTTCAATTTCGCTCATGGGATCATCTGATTTCGAAATATCTTTAGAACTAATACTATCTTTTGCAACGTCTGACTTCTTTTTTTCTTTTTTATCATTATCCCCATTTCGTCGCCTCATGCTTCTCCAATCAAATTGGTCTACCGTTTTGGTTGCTGTGGCTTTAAAACAAGTGTATTGTCCAATTTGTTTTGTTTCGGTTCCCATTTTCCATTCGAGACCTTTAAGGCTGTCCTTAATTAAAAATTGTTTTCCAAAAAATTCCTGATCTTGCAGAAGTTCTTTAGATTTTACGTTTTTATACTTTGGACCACCTGAAAAACTGCTTCCAAAACCACGAAAGCCTCCACCACTTCCTGGTGCCTCTAACTTTTCATCTTCTTTATAAATAGATTCTGCTTGTGAAAAAGTTAATACATATTCCTTTTCTAAGAAGCTTTTCATCCGCTCTTGCATTTGCTTTTTTCGTTCGGGACTCATATCGCGTCCTCCCCATTCATCCATATCCATAGTTGTTTTGGATTGGTAATAGGCTTTTCCTTGAAAATCTTGTGCAAATGAATTAGCCGATACTAATACTATCACTAGTAGCGTCAGCAATTTTAATCTTAATGTTTTCATGTTAATAGATTGATGTTTTAAACAAATGTAACTTATTAAACAATTTATACTGCATAAGCTAACATTTACTAAGACTTAAGAATTGCAGAAAAGTAAAGTACGCATAAGTTAATACTATGTTAAAACCATCTACCCTCTTCTTCTACCTCTATTATTACGGAATTCTTTCATTTTTTCTACAATAATACCTTGGTATTCGCTTTTAGTAACTTCTTTACCTTTTTCAGGTGCTTTGATCTCCATCTTTTCCTTTGGATTCATTACAATTTTAGAACATAACATCGTAGTATCTCCCGCACTCACTTCTAAAATTAATCCTGGAAGTCCCCAATATTCAGAAGGGCCATGACCAACTGGAATCTGCGGTGTGTACCAAGCTTCAACAATAGTAACTTCGATTTCTGGTTCTTCTATGGTTGCAGTAGCAGAATCGGTTTCCTTTGGTGTGTTATTTCTTAACTTACTCCAAGAAAAATCGTACCAGGTTAACTCATTTGTTGGAATTGCAGCTGTTGCTTTAAAACACATGTAGTTACCAATTTGCTTAGATTCTTTACCCATTACCCATTTTATAGGTTGTAAACTATCTTTTACCAAGAAATTTTTACCATAAAATTCTTGATTTTGAACTTGCATATTGGTCTTTACATTTTTATACTGATCTCCAGGTGTGAAATTTTTTCCCCAAGAATCTGTAGCACCAGACATGGCATCTAGCTTATCTTCTTCATCAAAAAACGACTCTTCTTTATTGAAAGTTAATACGTAAGTTTTCTCAAGTCGGTTCTTAAGTCGTGCAGCAACTTGCTTTTTTTGCTCTTCACTCATTCGTGCTCCCCAAGTCCCTAAATTCATTTTAGATTTAGAAAAATAATAGGCTTGGCCTTGAAACTCTTGAACTTCTTCTTTCTCTTCAGTCGTAAATGCACTTGAGACTAATAACGTCAGTGCAATAGCACCAAATTTTAGTAAAATAGATTTCATAATATGGATTGATAAATTGATTCTTGTTTATCAAATATAGAAAAACCCTAAACAAGCAGTTTCGCTTTACAATAATATTAACAGAACTTCATCTCTTTTTTAATTTCTGAAGTGCTTCTAACTTTAACTAAACCCTTTAGCCTCCAATAGATATTGTAATTGCTCCGTCTTTGGAACCACGACTCGGTGCGTAGTGTTCTAACATTTCTTTTCGCTTTTTATCCATAATGGCGTCGTATTCTTTTTGGTTCACTTCTTTACCCTTTGTAGGTTGTTCAATTTCAATTTTATCTTCAGGATTAATAACAATTTTACTACAAATAATAGTTAATTTTCCGTCGTGTATTTCTAAAATTAAACCTGGTAAACCTTGATACTTTGCAGGCCCATTACTTACAGGAACTTGTGGAGTATACCAAGCTGTAACCGTGCGCTCTATCATTTCGGGTTCATCCTGAGTTTCTTCTTCATTTTCAGAGTTATTGCTAAAATCAAGATTCGGCTTTGACACCTGTTTTGTGTAAGTCGCCTTAAAACAGAGATACTCACCAATATATTTGGTATCAGATTCTAGTTGCCAGTCAATTTTTGAAATGGAGTCCTTAATTAAGAACTTTTTACCCATAGTTTCTTTTTGATCAATGTAGTTCTGGTCTTTTACGTTTTTATAAAACACATCATTACCTCCACTACTGCCAATCATCTGGAAGTCGACACCTCCAATCTGTGGTTTTTCTAATTCTACTTCTTGCTGATATATAGAAGAAGATTTATCAAACGTGAGTATATACGTTTTCTGAAATTGCTTTTTCATCATCTCCATCATTTGGTTTTGCAACGCATCATTCATTTTGGTGCTATCCATTTTGATATCTATTTTACGTTGTGTTCGGTAAGTTGCAATTCCTTGGAATTCTTGAGCCTGTGATGGTACAATATATATTAACATCAGTGCCGCTATGGCTATTCTTACAAATAATGTCATACGCTTTTAGTCTTTATTATGATAATAATTAATTGCAGCGGTTCGTATTTTTTCAACGCTTTTTATAAACTGCCCTTCTGCGTTACTTTTGCCTTCTACTTTATAAGATAGATTCGATTTTTTTCCATTAGACATCGTTTCTCCATTACAAATAATTTTAAAAGATACGATTTCATCATCGTCAGAGGATTCAATAATTTTTTTAATATCCTCAATTTTAAAAGAATTTTCAACATCCATTGCTGAATCGACCGTAACTATAATTGAAATATTTTCTACTTTAGTTGTTTTCTGAACTACCATTCCGTTCAACGATTTTGACTGACCAAAACTGAATATGGATAATAATAAAACTAAACTTGTCATTACATTTTTCATGATATCTATTATTTTTAAGATTAATACACTGCAAATATGAGAAGCACTTATGGTGTTTTCAGTTAACTAGTGTTAACGTGTGTTAACCGATTGAGATTGTTTGAGTTTTAACCTCTACTTTTGATTTATGAATAACAAAAAATACAGATGGATTCTATATACCATAGTTAGTGTAATTGCCGCAACTATTGTTATACAAATTTATTGGAATTACAAAAACTACCAAACTAACAAACAGCAACTCATTAACGATGTCCAAGCAAGTTTAGATAAAGCAGTTGACGACTATTATGCAGCGCTTGCGGAAAACACCACCGTTGCATTATTTTTGGAAGGTGACTCACAAAAAAACGCGTTTGCCGAAGGAGGTAAATTAGAAAATTTCTTTAAAAAAAGTATTGATACGGTCAACAACAAATTTACAAACCTAGACGCATTAGACATCAATAAGATAGATGGAATTACTATGGTTAAAGGGATTCAACTAGATTCTATGACTGCAGAACACAAAAAGAAATACCCTTCTATTTCAAAAGACTCTTTCAAAAATACTGTAAAACAATTAAAACGTCTAAAAGGCAATTCAGCACTCTCTAATATTGAAATGTTAACTTCTAAAATAGTAGTTTCTATAAAAAATGACACACTTAATTTAAAAGAGGTAGACAGTTTTTTGTCGACTGAATTTGAAAGAAAAAATATAAAAATAAAAAGTAAGCTAAACTATTATAAATCCGAAGACCAAAAAAACTTTAGTAAAGAAGCAGACTCTAAATTTCTAGATAAGGTTGGCTCATTTGAAAAACATTCATTGAAGACAATTTCCAAATCCACATTTTTACCAAAGCAAAGCATCTTAGAATTACATTTTACAAATGAAACTCAAACAATTTTAAAACGCAGTCTTACTGGTATTCTCATTTCTACATTACTCGTTTTTGGTGTTATCAGTTGTCTATTTTATCTTTTAAAAATTATAAATCATCAAAAACAATTAGCCGAAGTTAAAAACGACCTTATTAGTAACATTACCCACGAATTTAAAACACCTATTGCTACCATTAGCGCTGCACTAGAAAGCATCAGTAATTTTAATGCTATTGATGATAAAGCCAAAACAAAGAAATACCTAAACATGTCTTCTGAACAATTAGGAAAGTTGACTATTATGGTTGAAAAATTATTAGAAACTGCCACTTTAGATAGTGATAATTTAGAATTGAATAAAGAACCTTTTGATATCATTATATTACTACAAGATTTAATAACCAAATATCAAATGCAATTTCCTAACAACACCTTTCAGCATGAATTGCCAACAGATAATTTAGTGGTTCATGCAGACCGCTTTCATATTGAAAATGCAGTCAATAACATTTTAGATAATGCCGTTAAATATGGTGGTACTGACATTTCTATTGATCTAATACAACGCAAGGGAAACTTCAGTATTTCAATTTCAGATACAGGTACTAACTTAACCAAAGTCCATAAAGATCAAATTTTTGAGAAATTCTATCGCGTACAAAAAGGAAACACACACGATGTGAAGGGCTTTGGAATTGGACTATATTACAGTAAATCTATTATCGAAAAACATAATGGTTTATTAGCTTTAGAACTTCATAAAAATAAAACCACATTTAAAATCACACTTCCACATGTCTAACAAAATAAAACTTCTTCTGGCTGAAGACGAAGCCGCTTTAGGTCAAATTATAAAAGAAAGTTTAGAGACAAGAGACTTCGATGTTTTGCTTTGTGAAGATGGTGAAGTCGCCTTAAAAACATATCAATCTGAATCACCTGAAATTTTAGTGCTCGATGTAATGATGCCTAAAAAAGATGGTTTCACCTTGGCTAAAGAAATTAGAGCTATCGATAGTACTATTCCAATCATATTTTTAACGGCCAAATCGCAAACTGCAGATGTGGTTGAAGGATTTTCCATTGGTGGAAACGATTACCTAAAAAAGCCATTTAGTATGGAAGAATTAATTGTTAGAGTACACAATTTAGTAGAACGCACCACCACTCAGAAAACAGCTTCACAGATAGAGATTGGTGATTTTAGTTTCGATTTCCCTAAGCAACACCTTACTTTTAAAGAAGAAAAGCCAACTCAATTAACTCATAGAGAAGCGCATCTTTTATTTCATCTCATAAAAAATAAAAACCAAGTATTAGACCGTTCTATAATTTTGAATAAACTTTGGGGAACCGATGATTTTTTCACAGCAAGAAGTATGGATGTTTTTATTAGCAAACTTCGTAAAAAGTTGAAGCGTGATGAACGTATTCAAATTATTAATGTACGTGGTTTTGGATATAAGTTGACGGATTGAGCTAAGACCTTTCAGGTTTTGAAAACCTGAAAGGTCTGGGTACTGAATCTGGCGCAATTTTTGTAATTTTCAACCTGTTATTCAAACTTATTATTCAAACCTTTATGCAAAAGCTCGTTTTTTTATTTATTTTCTTTAGCGCACTTTGCTGTTCGCAACAAGAAACACAGCAAATTACAGCCACCTTAAAGGATTCAACAAAGCTTAAAGCCAAACATATTTTCGGAATTGACACCTTTAACACACTTTATTATACTTCCGAAAACAATTCGTTTCATAAAAAAACGAAAGACACAACCATCACATACGCCAACTTTCAATTGGGAGAAATCACCACAGCAAATGCTTTTAATCCGTTAAAAATAAATTTATTTTATCGCGATTTTAATACGGTTGTGGTTTTAGACAACCGTTTGGCTGAGATTTCAAAAGTTGACTTTAACACGATTCAGCCTTATAAAAATGTATCTTTTGTGTCTTCGGGTTTTGATAATACACTCTGGCTATTTAATCAAGATTTTCAGTATTTAGAATTGTACGATTATAAAACTCAAAAAGTAAAACTAAGAACGGTACCTGTGCAGTCTATCGTTTTAGATTTAAAAAGCGATTATAACTATTGCTATTTGCTTACCGAAAATTATCTTTATGTCTATAATTACTTTGGCAGCCTTATACAAAAACTAAAAAACACGGGTTACGAAAGTCTTGCTTTTAGCAAAGCGCATTTAATTTTAAAAAAAGAAAACAACCTTTATCTACTCGAAAAAAATAAGACTGAAATAAAACGGATTACACATCCAAAAATGTTAATAAATCAGTTTTTGGTAACCAACGAAACAGTGTATATTTACGACGAAAAATTACTTCGTTACTACCAATTAAAAATAGAATAGATTATGCATGTTGCTGTTGCAGGAAATATAGGTGCCGGAAAAACAACACTCACAAAACTACTAGCCAAACATTACAAATGGGAAGCACAACTCGAAGATGTGGTTGACAACCCTTATTTAGATGATTTTTACAATCAAATGGAACGTTGGAGTTTTAACCTACAAGTCTATTTTTTAAACAGTAGATTTCGCCAAGTTAATCAAATACACGATAGCGGAAAAGACATCATTCAAGACAGAACGATTTATGAAGACGCACATATTTTTGCACCAAACTTACATGCGATGGGCTTAATGACCAATCGTGATTACGAAAATTATCGTTCACTTTTTGATTTAATGGAATCCTTTGTA
>NZ_JBGCDQ010000040.1:0-56608 GCF_045105575.1 Winogradskyella sp.
CGAGTCAAAAAAGAGCAATATTAGCGTGTTAAAATCATTATTTTATAAAAGACAAGAAGTCTTTAAAATAGCTGCGTAATTTTAAAATTTAATGTAAATTAGAATCTTAATAGGTAGTTTTGAGACAGACTGCCGTTGTAGCCAATTAGAGAAACGAGATACTTATGAACAGAAAGAATAGCATTTTGACATTGATAAGTATTTTATGCTTACTATTTTCTATTCAATCTTGTAAAAAATTATCGAATGAAAATATCAGTATAATTTCTATTCCGAATGATAGTATCAAAGGTCATGCTTTTATTGGAGAAAGTAATAGTTCTGTCAAGTATTCACCAAAAGGGAACTTTATTCAAGTGATAAAACCTGATTCTGGAATGTGGAAAAATTTGATAATTGAGAAATCAAAACAAGAGATTAATTCCAAATTATTTTTTCACGACGACGATATAAACGTTAGTATTATTTATGACAGTTTGAGTTTTGGAGAATATAATTTAAAATTCGTTTCTGACTTAAAAGATACTATTTCGGAAAAACTCAATTTTGAAAAAAATGTTGAATTAAAATTTCCGAATAAACTCAAAGAATTTTATAAGGAAAAAGAAATTGAGGATTTGAACATTGAGAAACTGACAAAAATTGACACTTTACAAGTTCTTTATAAAAATTTCGGATGCTTTGGAGGCTCAGGAAAACTAATCGAATTCATTACTAACGAAAACAACGAAATTACTTTAAGAAAAAAAATCGACGGATTAAGATACGAAGACGAACCAGAAGACGAATGGATTTACTCAAAAAAGGAAAACGTAAAAGAAGAACTAAAGGAATTTGTATCTAACGTTAAGAAGTTGGACAAAAACGATAAAAATTACTGTTCTTTTCAAATTGAATATATATTTAGAATAAAAGGAAAGAATACAATTTATTGGGTAAAAGACAAACCCTGCAAGTATATGGACGAGCTTTCAGAATTGATAAAAACAAAATAACTGGCTACAACAACGTGTATAATTCATTACTAGTACAAGCTTACTTACGAAAATCCTCGCGGATTTTCTATTCGGTTTGTATTTGCTAAATTAGTTGCTGAAACACGCAACGAAATCATACACAAAACCGTTCTGCTTTATTATGATAAACTACTAACCACTAAATATATGAGCAAAAATATGGAATCGAGCAATATGAAGAACTCTGTACTAAAATATTTCGGACGAGTATTCCTAATTGTTTTTAGTGTCGTTTTAGGTTTGTATCTCAGCGAAAGAATTGAAGATAAGAAAAATGAAAGAAATGCTCGAGAGTTATTTTTAAAAAATTAATTCAGAGCTAAATACCAATAAACAGTTATTGGATTATTGGGTTCCTTATCACAAGGAAATCGTGACTAAACTTGATAGTCTTTCTAGTGATAATAATTTCATCGAGAATTTTATGAATGATAAATCAACAATTTATCAAGCATTCAGTAGAGGAACTATTATGAGCGATGTACCTTCCAACGATGCTTGGGATATTGCAAAATCTCACCCATTAATTGTAAATATGGATTATGATAAGTTACTCATCCTATCAAAAATATATAATCAACAAAAATTCACTTACGAATCTATTTCAGAAATTATTGAGCTGATGATATCACCTGAATTTAATTCTAAAGATCAAGCGAAACAAAATGTACAATTATTCCGAGATAAGTTGAATGAAGTATATGGTAGAGAGATACAATTGCTAAACTATTATGACCAAGCAGAAAAATTTCAAAATGATTAAAAAATGATCGAATGTATTAATTGAAATGCACTTATATTGCTAATCACAAAGAAAAATAACGAAATCACAACACCAAATATAATTAATTACTTGGTTCCGACTAATCTACCAAATGGGTTATCTTAACAAGTAACTCATTGAGCAAAATCTATTACAATAAAAACGAAATGCAGAAATTTTGGAAAATAAGAGATTCTAAATCCAATAAACTAATTTGCATAAAAGATAAAACAATTTATAAAGGGAATCCGAAACAAGAGGACTTGAATCAATTAAATGTTGAATCTTCTAACCTATCACTTTTAGAGAACTTATTTAGTATTCCTTATTCTTATATCAAACGTATTGAAAACCAGAGCGGAAAGCACGACATAAAAATATTTTATGGAAATAATTCTGAGGATGAACTAATTGTAAAAGATGCACATGTAAAACAAGAGATTTTTGACTTTCTGAAAGTTGATTTACCGAATTTCAATTATACAGCTAAACTTCCAAGTGTTTGGCATTATGGAAAGCCACAATTCTTTGCTTTACTCTTTATGTCAGGAATCTTTCTATGGTCTATTTATCTTGCCATTCAAATTGAGAATGGAGCGCAATACGAAATTATTGGAGGTGGTCGCAGTATAACTGGCATTGTTCTTTTTTTAGCTAACTTCGGAGTTCAAAAAAACTGTATTGGATATGCTGTAGTATTGACAATCATAATTCTATCTCTGACCAAAAAATTAAAATCAAGAAGTGAGATGGAAATATTAAACCGATAAGGTATTATTGTTTCTTAGCATTGAAATCATTTCTAAAAATCCATTCAAAAAAACTTTAAAACATAATGTATAAGAACAAATTTATAACCAGCATCATAACATACGTGCTTCTAATTCTTCTCAGTTGCAAAGACACTAAAAATACTAACCCAACCCAAAATACAAAAAAACAAAACCAAATAACCTGCACAAATAAAGCCTGCCAAGGCACGTACCAAGGCAAAGAATTCATCAACGGAGACGATATTGCACATCAATTCTCTAACCAAATGTCCGCAGCTGTTGGCGACCAACTAAAAGCACTCTACGCATCTGGAGACTACAGTAAAGTTGATTTTTCAAAAATAGAAATGAGTACCAAAGGCATGGGTTCTGGAGACGTCGTTTATACCTTAACTATTCCATTTATAACTGTTACAGAACCATGTGAAGCTTACACAGCTTTTGATCATGTAGGTGGTTGGAATCACGCTCCTGCCCTTTCGCAACGTAAAACACAGCTCACAAATGTATTGATGCCAAATCAGCAACTAGACATTAGCGATTTAAAAACCACACAAGAGGGTTTACAAGAATATTGGATACAATGGCAACATAAGGTTGTTCAGGCTGCCTGTGAGTAATAAAGATTTCGGTTTTGATAGTTTTTTGATAGTTCTCACCACACTTCGCTGACAGGTGATTACGGTATCAAAATAGAACTGACAGAACTTTTAAATCACACGAGATCTGCAATTTTTCTAATAAACTTAGGTCAACTATTCTAACATTTTCATTATCTTGAAGGCTATAGCATTCAAAGAATTTTACAGAATGGAAAAACCAGATAAAACGTTGTTTCAAGATTTATCTCAAATTATTGAGCAAGGCAAAAAACAAGCCGTTGCGCAAGTCAATAGCACACTTACACTAGTGTATTGGCAAGTAGGTCATAGAATTAATATAGAAACCTTAAATAATGAGCGTGCTGCTTATGGAAAAGAAATTATATCTAAAATAGCATCACAATTAGAAAGTGCTTACGGCAAATCATTTCAAGAAAAGAACCTACGCAGAATGATGCAATTTGCAACAGTATTTCCAGACTTTGAGATTGTCGCACCACTGGTACGACAATTGAGTTGGACGCATTTCACAATACTTATTCCAATAAAAAACGTTGAAAAACGGTTGTATTACACAACTAAAAGTATAGAGGAACGCTGGAGTAAAAGAGAACTTAACAGACAAATAGAACGTAAAGCTTTTGAGCGGAAAGAAATTGCCCAAATACAATTGTTAGATAATCCTGAGGCCGTTCAAAATACATTTAAAGATCCTTACTTTTTAGATTTTTTGGGCTTAAAAGAAGGCTATTTAGAAAATGACCTAGAAGGGGCAATACTTAAAGAGTTAGAACATTTTATATTAGAATTAGGCAAAGGCTTTGCTTTTGTAGAACGATAAAAACGATTGATACTTGATGGTGAAGATTACTATTTAGACCTTTTATTCTTTCACAGAAAATTAAAAAGATTAGTCGCCATAGAACTCAAACTAGGCAAATTTAAAGCCGCACACAAAGGACAAATGGAACTGTATCTCAAATGGCTCAATAAATACGAAAAACAAGCTGATGAAAACCCACCTATTGGTTTAATTCTTTGTGCCGAAAAAAGTAGCGAACAAATTGAACTCCTAGAAATGGGAAAAGACGGTATTATGGTAGCCGAATATTGGACAGAGTTACCTGCTAAAAGTTTATTAGAAGCTAAATTACATCAAGCACTTTTACAAGCAAAAGCGCAAATTGAAGAGAAAAAGCTTTTAGAGTAACAGCTTTTGTTAGTATCCTAATTGTCAATTCAATTGCCATGCAAAATATATGCTGTATTAAGAAGTGTCTCATTGAGTGCTCCTATGTTTCTGAAGTTTTAGGGTAATAAAAGTCGAAGTGTAATGTACTCATGCCCCGTAAATCAACCGAACTGACCGAACTATACTAAATGAATTAAAACACCATTTAAAGTCTAGTAATTCCTTTTTACAAAATGAAATAGCCACAGGTTTAGCCAAAAAAACCTTTATTATGTATTAAAAATACGGTGAAAAACAATTATTTGTAAGAATTTAAATATAAAATTTTGATTAAGTTTTTTATTTACATATGTTTGCTGCTGAATATTAAAAGTTTAACCCAAATTTTAACCTACAAATTATGAAATTAAAGTTACTATTACTGTTTACCATATGTTCTATGGTATCCATCGCACAATCGAAAACTGCAACTCCCGTTAGTTCTGACGGTCCTGCTTTATCAGCAGGTACAAGTGGAAGTTTGACCGTTGCAACTTTCAATGAACCCGTTAACTACGACGATCAAATAAAGATCTATCCAACAGTTACGGAAACGCTTGTTTATTTTAAAGCTGCTAACCCTAAATTGAAGTTTACAATTTCAGTTTATGATATTTATGGTAAACAACAAAATATACAGCAAGATAAAGAAGCTATTGACTTGAGTGACTTAAAGGCAGGTATTTACATCATTAAGTTTACGTTTAAAAATTTCAGTGTTACAAAAAACATCGTTAAAAAATAAAACGTACAATTAAATTGAAGCCCTAATTTAAATTGGCTTTACGATACGCTTAAAACCACCTTGTTCTACTTGGTGGTTTTATGTTTTAAATTGACATAGTTACAAATTTCAATTGTCAAAAAGAGAGACTTTACTTCGGCTCAAATAAACCTTAGAACACTCAAATTGAGGTTAGAGCTTCATTTAATAGTTTTAATTACACTACCTATTTAGACATCTTACATTATGAAACTAAAATCACCCTATTTCGTTGTATTTATGCTTACGCTTGCTTTATTAGCTTGTGCACCAGAGGAAAATAATTATACTCCAGAAGAACCAAATAACGAGTTTACCTTTAATGGCGAAACTTACAATCTAGAATCCCTTATCATTTATGACGAAAACACCTCCACTAATGAACCAGGTGTTATTAGATTGAGCTTGTTTAATAAAGAAAGTGCTGTAATTACCAGTAATGCAGATGTAAACGATGTGACTTATGTGTATTTTGAAATAAATGCCACAACCCTAGAAAATTCAACATACACTACTATTCAAGAGTATAATGTATCTATTAATAATTCTGTTGTGGATAGTGATTTTATAACTGGCACCACCTTACTCAATCATAGCGATCCAGCATCTGATCTCTTTGCACAATCTAGTGCTGTAAACATTACTAACTTTACAGCATTCAATATCGTTTTTACTTTTACATTTAACAGAGCCGATGGACAGGTTATTTCTGGTAGTTACGATGGTAATTATTTAGCACCAAATGGAATTAATTAAAACTAAAATTAGGACAAAACATCAATACTAACATCCATACAACCGAAACACATAGCGTCCCAAAACATCTTACATCTCCAATGCGTCTTCAAGAATACGGAGTAGGTATTTTTAAAGCGGCATTAACTAAATCCGCCTTAAAAAAAGTACTCAAAAAAAAGTATGTTACCGTTAATGACGTTGTTGCAACTTCGGCCACATTTATACATGGAGGCGAACTTATAAGTCTCTCTATTCCAAAACATGTAAGCCCAAGTAAAACGCTTATTTTACCACTTAAGGTTTTGTTTGAAGATGATTATTTGTCCGTAATACATAAACCTGCTGGTATCTTAGTCAGTGGTAATCGTTTTAAAACCATCGCCAATGCATTGCCTCAAAACCTTAACCGAAGTACATTACCAGATGTCACAAAACCTCAACCTGTACATCGTTTAGATTATGCCACCACTGGTTTGTTATTAATTGGTAAAACCAGCAGCAGTATCAGAGCTCTAAACCAACTTTTTGAAACTAAAACGATTACTAAAACCTATTATGCCGTGACTATTGGTGACATGGATAATGAAGGCATACTAACTTCTGATATTGATGGCAAATCGTCTGTAACCATTTATAAGGTATTGCATTCTATCGCTTCTGACCGTTTTGGACAACTTAATTTAGTAAAATTAGAACCTAAAACTGGACGACGCCATCAACTGCGTAAACATCTTGCTAGCCTCGGTAATCCTATCCTTGGAGATAAAGATTATGGCATACCTCATTTAATTCTGAATGGTAAAGGCTTGTATTTGCATGCCTATGCTTTAAGTTTTGAACATCCTTTTACAAATAAAACAATGGCTTTAAAAGATGAATTTCCAAAACGCTTCCTAAAGCTATTTCCTGAAACAATAAAAGCACTCATCGCTTAAAAGCGTGAAACAAATTTGAAGGCTTAGATGACATGTCAACCGTTAGCTTATTTTTTTAAAAAAAATGAGGGTTTTTATCAGTTCAGTTGTTTCATAATAAAAAGCAAACATTATGAAAAACTCAAACAAAAAACAGAAAACAGAACACAAAACAGCTACAAGTACACCCTTTTTTAGATTTAAGAAATTGTACCTCATTCTATTATTGCCATTAATTGTTGCTACCACTTGCGAAGATGATGACATTAATTCGGGTTTTGAAACAGAATATTTTATACAAAATGATTCTAGTATCGATCTTGTTTTATTTACAGAAGGTGGCGGACAACTACCAGTACCGAGCGAAGGAGAATTGCGCGTTTCAGGTGATCTTAACCAAGATGCGGAACCCATTTCACCATCCGAATCTTTTATATTTAGTAATATTAAACTTTATAAAATGGACAATGAAGATTTCGTTTTAGCCTATGAACAAAGTCCATTAGATGATGCCTTATGGATTTTCAGTGAAACGTCTGAAAATAGATTTGCCTATCGTTTAATAATTACAGATGCCTTGTTAGATTAATTTTGAATTATTGCTATTAATTCTCAAAAGCACAAACCGTTGTGTACACCATTACTTAAAGTGAAAAAGATCCTGATGTTAGCATCAGGATTTTTTTTAGTACCTTCCTAGCACTAACTAATTACAACAATCATGAAAAATGTACTAGCCACAATCGTGGGTTTTATTGTAGCATCCTTAACCGTCTATATTTTTGAATCGCTCATTGGGCAAAATGTATTTCCTTTACCTGAAGGAGCAAACCCGATGGATATGGAATGGCTAAAAAACAATTTGCATCAAATACCAATGGGTTCAAAAATATTTGTAATCATTGCGCATTTTGCAGGTATCATCGCTGGAATGTTTGTTGCAGCCAAGATTTCTAAACAAAGTATAATTCCTAGTTATAGTGTTGGAACTCTGATGCTTCTTGCCACACTTTTCAATATTATAATGTTACCAAAAGAATTATGGTTTTCAATCTCTGATGGTGGTTTGGCTCTCGCTGGATTTTTATTAGGAAAGGCTTTGGCGCAGAAGGAAATTTTAAAAAAATCCCTTCATAAAGCTTAGCGCATTTTATTTTAAATGAAGCAGCAAATTAGGATCAGGACAGTTGGTTTTATAAAACTCTAAATCAAGTCGATTGCAAACACCTGGATAATCTCCTTTGTAATTCTGAATATCTTTTATAATCTGAAAATGCAAATGAGGTGGATAATCACCATTGACTTCTGCAGTTCCTAAAGTCGCCATTTGTGTGCCTTGTGTCACTGCTACTCCAACTTTTAAATTCTTAATTGCATCTAAACTTAAATGACCATAAAGTGTATAAAACTCTAAATTGTCAATGTTATGTTTTAAGATGATGGTTGGTCCGTAATCACCATAATTGGTATTATTTCTAAAACTATGAATTGTACCATCTAAAGGGGCGAAAATTGCCGTATCAGCTTCAATCCAAAGATCCATACCTAGATGAATGTTGCGTTCCGTTTCAGGATTTTGTTCGTTAAAATGAGTGCTTCGTCTATAAATTCCACGAGGTTCTAAGTAACCTCCATAAGCGACTTTTGCGTTACGTGTTTTTAAGTATGTAAAGATGAAACGTTCTAAATCATGAGATGATGAGACATTCACTTTTTCTAATTCAGAATTATGAAGCGATAAATCGAGCGCTAAATAGTCTTCTTTCAAAATAGAAGGATGAATTAAGGGATGGGCTTTCAAAGATTTCAAAAAAGCAGCAAAAGAAGCTAAAGACATAAAAACAAAATTTCCATAAAAATAGGAAATCTATATTATGAAAAACAGAAATAAAAAGAAGAATAAAACGTACAGCTTATAACTAACTCTAAAAAAGTTTAATCAATAATCACACTACTAAATTTAGCATTTACGATAATATTTCGGTTAGAACTTTCACCTTCAGGATAATTACGAATCGTTTTTTGTGTTGTAGCCTTATTATTAAACTTAGAACGATTGCCCTTAAAATAAAGCGTATAATCCACATCTTTTGGTAAATTAATTAAAGCATCACTGTTTTCTAACACCAAGTTGAGATTTTTAAAGGTTTCTGCTAAATTAGAAATGGTTAAGTCTCCAAAACTACCATCAATAATAGCAGTATCGTTTAAGTTACCTAAAGTAATATTCGATGATTTAGAATTCAACACTAAATTCTGAGCTGTTTTAATCTGTGCCTTATCTACAAAATTAAGATTCAACGTGCCTAAATTCCAAGTATTGATCATAACAGGTGAGTAAGACACATTAATGGAAGTGTTAGTTCCATCAATGTGTTCTGCTACTAAAAACGAGTGCGAAATATCACCCTCCATATTATGTATTAGAGATGTTAGTTTTAATTCGCCATGTCTAATATTGGTTTTAAGTTTCGCCTTTTTAGGTATTTTAATTTTAATGACCTTACGCACTTTGTTGTTGTTTCCAATTTCGAAAAAACGATTCGACTGAGATGTGTTTTGATTTATTAAACGATCGCGTCTTTTCTCCAAAGCCATTTTTCGTTCTTCATTTTTTTTCATTACGGCTTCACTGCGTGCTGCTTTTCGGTTTTCTAAAGCCGCCATGCGTTTTAATCTTTCTTGATCGCGTTTATAAAAAGCTTGCTCTTTTTGATGTTCTTCCAAAAGATCACTTTTCAGTTCCATTTGCGCTTCAAATTCTTTTCCCCAAGCTTCCATTTTTTCAGCCCATTCTTTGCCAAATTCTTCTCCCCATTTTTCCAAATCTTTAGCATATTTTTCATCAAACTTCTCACCGAATTCTACTCCCCATTTCGCCATATCTTTTGCCCATTTGCCTTCAAAACGTTTGCCATATTCTTCTCCCCATTTGGTCATTTTTTCTTGATAACCAGATTCAGCAAATTTACGTGCCCAATCCTCCATGTTTTTCTGAAATTCTTTTCCACCTTTCTTTTCATACTTTTTACTCCACTCTTTTAAATACGCTTCACCCTCTTCTTTATATTGGTTATAATCAAAATCAATGGTGGTAACACCTTTTGGTAACTCTGGTAATTTTGGCATTACAGGCTTTTCCGGCATTTCAGGTAGCATTGGAAATTTTGACATATTAGGCATCATAGGTAATACCATAACATCTGGCATTCTTGGTACTTCTGGCAAATCGGCTAAATGATATTCTAAATCTTTTATAACTCCTGAAAAGTCATCACCAACAAAAAAACTACCATAGTCGCTGCCAACTGAAGAAATTGTAACCCTATCACTAGAACCATCTACCTTAAGATTCCAGTTGTCTAAGGCCTTTTTTAATTCCGCTTCTGATAATTTCTCACCTTCAATATACGCTTCAACCGACACTTCGTTTTTATTCCAGGTATCGATTTCTATTTCTACATAACTGGTGTTTAAATCCACAACGACATCTTTATTTACCTTAATCGATTGCGATGTTTTCGTCATTTTCTTCTGCGCATAACCCAATGTAGTTAGTAAACACAGCATTAAAATTTTAATTGTCTTCATGATTTTTTTTGATTTTTTGAGATACTCAGTACAGCTGAATATCACTTGTTCGCTTTTTGATTTTTGATTTTTGATTTTGTGTACCAAAGCTTTAGCGAAGGTGCGCTGATTGATTGATTGATTGATTCTAATTATATACTTTCTTGTTTAAATGCATCATCATTAAACTCCGAAAGCTTGTCTTTAAGACGCATGACCAATTTAAGTCGGTACTTTAAATTTTCAATAAGCGCATCTAATGTGGAGTCGTTAGGTCCGTTTTCATTTAGCTCTTGCGTTAGCGTTTTATATTCATCGTTAAGTTCTTTAAGTCGCTCAATATAACCATCAAACAATTCCTTATTTTCTGATGTTAATTCTACTTTAGACAATTCTAAATTGATACTTGCTAAATAATAATCCTCTACCTTTTTTAAATCTGGTGACACATCTCCTAATGTTTTCAATTCCGTTTTAGCCACTTCAATAGAATCATTGACTTCTGTAGGAACTTGAAAAAACTGATACGCTCCATAACTTAAACCTAGCAATACAATAACGCTAGCTGCCACATTCAAAAAACTAAATTTAGTCACTGATTTTTGTTGTTTGGGTAATTCGTTTTCGAGCTTTTGTAACAACCGTGCTTCGTGACCATCAGACATTTTTATATGCTGATCTTTCTGGTCTTCATCAAACAGATGTCTAAGATCTTGTGCCATTTTTCTTTAATTTTAATTCGTTTTTTAACTTTTCTTTCCCTCGCGATAATTGGGTTCTTGAGGCGACTTCAGAAATATTTAAAATCTCTGCTATTTCTTGGTGATCGTAACCTTCAACTAAATACAACATCACCACATACTTATATTTTTCTGGTAAACGTTCTATAGCGTCTTTTGCATCCTTAATTGTAATACTATCAGCTACTGACCAATCGTGGTCATCATCTGTATCAACCACACTAAGATGATGCGCTTCTAATTCTACTAAACGTTGACGTTTCGATTTTAAAACATCAATACAACTGTTAATGACGATTCGTTTTAACCATGCTCCAAAAGTGACTTCAGCTTTATATTGGTCTAATTTTGAAAATGCCTTTATAAATGATTCCTGAACAATATCTTCAGCCTCCATGGTATCTTTTACAAATCGAAGTGCCACAATGAGCATACCGTTGCAATATTGATTGTAGAGCTGCATCTGAGCTTGCCGATCATTCTGCTTACTTTTTTCAACGCTATGAGTTTGAAACGTATTGATTTTGGCTTGGTTTTTTTTTGATTGGTTACACTCTAAAGACGAAACAAAAACTGAAGTGTTGCAAAAACATCAAAATAAATTTCGATTTATAAGAAATACTTAAAATTCAACGTTTGAGGTTTATAAAGTTAGAGATTTAAATTATCTTTAAATTTGGAATGCATAAGTTTGCATCTATTACTTTCAATATCATTTTTAGAATAATAACTATGTTTAAACGCCTCATTATTATATTAATTATTTTAGCCTTAGGCTTACTTTTATATTCTGTGTTTGTAGAAAATATTTTCTCACCACGATTAAGTCCCAAAGATTCTGCCGAGATTACACTGAATGATTTAAAATTAAAAGTTGAATATAATCGACCGTCTAAACGCGATCGTGACGTGTTTGGTGCGCTAGTTCCTTTTGATAAGGTTTGGCGAACTGGTGCCAATGAAGCCACCACTTTTGAAACCAATAAAAATCTTACTATTGATGGTATTACTTTGAAGAAAGGAAAATATACCATTTGGACTGTTCCGATGAAAAGTTCATGGAAAGTGATGTTTAATTCACAGCAATATGAATGGGGAGTTAATGAAAAGATGGAACCGATGTGGGATCCTAATTATGATGCCTTATCACTCGAAGTACCAACGCAACAATTAGATGAAACGGCTGAAAAATTTACCATTGCTTTTGATAACAAAACAGGTAATCTAAAATTAACCCTAGCTTGGGATGGTACCTTTGTGGAAGTGCCAATTAAAGAAGCTTCAACACAACCCTAACCTTTTGGTAACGCGTGGCCAAAACTAAAAAAACATATAAATCTGCTTTACAAGAACAAGAAGGTGTTACTGCGCCAGATAGTTTAAGTGCCAGTGCCGCTAATATTATAAAAGCCAATCGTAAAAAAAACATCTCAGTTAAAGCGTTAGTTTCTGATATTATTTCAGGAAACATTACGGCTTTAAGTCGCGCTATTACCTTAGTAGAAAGCACCAATCCATTGCATTCTAAAAAAGCAAATGATATCATTACGCAATGTTTACCTTATGCTAATACGTCTATAAGATTAGGTATTACAGGTGTGCCAGGCGTCGGTAAAAGTACGTTTATTGAAGCCTTGGGCATGCACTTAACAGACTTAGGTAAAAAAGTCGCTGTACTTGCTGTTGACCCAAGTAGTAGTTTAAGCAGAGGCAGTATTTTGGGTGATAAAACCAGAATGGAAGACTTGGTTAAAAACAAACATGCTTTTATTAGACCTTCACCTTCTGGAAATTCATTAGGAGGTGTGGCCAGAAAAACACGCGAATCTATTATTTTATGCGAAGCTGCTGGTTTTGATACTATAATTATTGAAACTGTTGGTGTTGGCCAAAGTGAAACCGCAGTTCATAGCATGGTTGATTTCTTTTTACTATTGAAATTAGCTGGTGCTGGAGATGAATTACAAGGCATAAAACGTGGTATTATTGAAATGGCAGATGCCATCGTTATTAATAAAGCCGACGGAGACAATATTAAGGCTGCTAAACTTGCCAAAGTAGAATTTAATAGAGCCTTGCATCTTTATCCTCAAAAGGCATCAGATTGGTCTCCGAAAGTATCCTTATGCAGTGCGCTTAAACAAGAAGGTATTTCTGAAGTTTGGGAGATGATTGAAGCTTATAAGAAAACCACTTCAGACAATCATTATTTTGAAACGAATAGAAACAATCAGAATAAATTTTGGCTCTTGCAAACCATTGAAGACCGTTTAAAATCTAATTTCTATAATTCTCCCAAAATTAAAACCGAATTGGAAGCTCAAATTAAATTAGTTGAAGCTGGAAAAACGACACCTTTTGCTGCTGCTGAGTATTTACTTCAACTTCAGTAGGCAGTTTTCAGCAAGTCCTAATACTTATGAGGAAACCTTTACTTTAATCTTTAAATTATTAAAACGACTCATTAGTACATAAATGGCTTATAAATTCACCATTATCATTCCTGTTTATAACGAAGAAGACAATCTCGCTCGATTAGAATCAGAATTGTCTAAATATATCAACATCGCGTCAGTAACGACCGCTGTGCTTTTTGTTAATGATGGTTCTACAGATACTAGTGCAAATTTAATTGAAAGCATGTGTGAACTCCATACCGCTTTTAAATTCATTTCATTTAAAGAAAATCAAGGTTTAAGCACAGCTTTAAAGGCTGGCTTTGATGCTGTAGATTCTGAATGGGTTGGTTATATGGATGCTGATTTACAAACCACACCTAACGATTTTAATCGGCTTTTGGCTTTTAGAAATGATTATGAATTGGTAACAGGAGTGCGTACCAACAGAAAAGATGACTTTATTAAAAAGATATCCTCTAAAATCTCAAATGGTATTAGACGTGCTTTCACCAAAGATGGCATCAATGATACAGGTTGTCCGCTTAAAGTATTTAAAACTGATTATGCCAAACGCATTCCTATGTTTAAAGGGTTACATCGTTTTTTACCTGCCATGGTATTATTACAAAACGGATGTGTAAAGCAAGTTACAGTTCAGCATTTTCCAAGACTTGCAGGCACTTCAAAATTTGGAGTTTGGAATCGGGTATTCGGAACGCTAATAGATTGTTTCGCTTTTCTATGGATGAAACGAACGTATATTCATTACCATATTGATAAGTCTCATCTCTAAGTTTTTAAGAACCTAATCACATTTGATTTAACGTCGAATCAATTGATGTAACGTTTTAAAAGATAGGCATTCAATTTATAAAATAGAAAACCAGCAAAAGCTCCAAATGTTAAGCCGCAGATGATATCTAGTGGATAATGCACTCCAACGTAAATACGACTGTAAGCTACCACTAAACTCCAAATTAAAAGCACATAAATAAGATGCTTAAAATAAGGTCTTAGCAATAAACCTCCAAAAACAGCAGCTGCCATTGAGTTAGATGAGTGGCCAGAGAAAAAACCATACTTACCGCAACGTGGAGCAATAAACCGCGTAAAATCCATGACACCTTCTGCTCCGCATGGTCTTGGTCGTTCAAATGTTCTTTTAAACACATTGGTAATTTGATCTGTAAACGTAATCATCGCTGCGATCACAAAGACCATGATTAATAAAGATTTCCAACCAAACTTTTTATAAATAAAAAAAAGTAAAACGGCATATAACGGAATAAATGTGAGTTTATTAGTGATTAACAACCACAAGGTATCCCAAGTTTCAGATCCTAAATTATTGAGGTATAAAAAAAGTTCTTTATCGTATTGTATAAGTTGGTCTAGCATTAATCGTCGTATCGTGCCACTTCTCTATCGTAAAAGTCAGTAGCTTGCTGAATGTAGTTTTCCGTTTCAGTTTCTAACTCTTTTTCGTCATGCTGATCGAATTCTTCAAACCACTCCACCTCATCATTTTCAAGATTAATGATAAAACGTGGGAATTCTGTATGAATGATGAAAATAGCATCTGGATGATCGGTATTATCGCCTAGTATGAATTTTGGTAGTTCCATTTGTAAAGTTTGAAGTTTGAAGCACGAAGCTCAGAGTTCATTAATTATAAGTTACAAATATATTGATTTTGATTGAGCTCTTACACTTGTTCCAGATTTTGTAACTTTATTTCTTAAAACTAAAGACTCAGCAGTATTTGGCATACGCGATGTTGGGTGTAATTAAACCTCACAGTTAAAATCATTGCTAACTTGAATCGTGCGTATTATTTTATTATATTTGTACGTATAAAGACTTGTTATGGACACAAAATTAACTTTAAAACTTAATCAGAGGATTATTGAAAAAGCAAAAGAGTACGCTTCTAATAAAAAAATGAGCCTATCTCGAATTGTAGAAGCCTATTTACAATCCTTGACTTCTGAAAACGATACTTCTGAATTCGAGATTTCACCTTTCGTAAAAAGTATCTCAACTGGAACTGAAATTCCAGCTGATTTGGACTATAAAAAAGAATATTCTGATTATTTAATCGAGAAATATAAATGAGCAAAAGGATTTTTATAGACACAAATGTAATGTTGGACTTTTTAGGAGAGCGAAAACCATTTTACGAACCGATTGCTAAAATTGCAACATTAGCCGAAAAAGAAAAACTTACAATGGTTGTTTCGCCTATTTCTTTTACAACAGTAAACTACTTTATAGCAAAATTTGAGAACGGAAAAATTGCGAGAGAAAAACTTCGAAAATTTAAGATAATCTGTGAAATATGCTCTCTCGATGAACAAAAGATTGAAAAGGGACTTAATTCTTCGATAAAAGACTTTGAAGATGCATTGCAATATTTCAGTGCGACTGAATCAGAATGTAAAATTATAATAACAAGAAACGGAAAGGACTTTAAAAAATCATTATTACCTGTAATGACAGCAGATGAGTTTTTAAAATCTCTGAATAAACAATAACTACACCCAACAATGGCTATAAGTCATTGCTTGTTCTCGCCTACTTCTGAAAATTTGCTTACGCACAGTTCACGCTTCGTGCTCGTGTCTCGCGAGTTTTCAGTTTAGTGCCTACTTGTAAAGTTTAGTGCTAAACCATGCAAATACTCATAACTTTAAATACTCACAACTCTAAGTACTTTCAGAGATCAACGTCTTCGTCAGTCTATTAAACCGAATGAAAAGTAACACAGCAGCCACACTTAGCGCAGCAATAAGTCCCATCCAAATGCCTAAACTGCCATACCTATCTTCTTTCCCTAAGAAGTAACTCACAGGAAAACCAACCACCCAATACGAAATAAACGTAATGATTGTAGGGATCTTTACATCTTGAAGACCACGTAAGGCTCCAAGTGCAATAACTTGAAGACTATCACTAATCTGAAAAACAGCTGCTGCCAATAACAAGGTTGCTGCAATTTTGACCACCTCAGCTGTATCCACTGCATTTTCAGGGTCATCTAAATTGACATATAAATCTGGAAGGAATTGATGAAACACCACAAAGAATAATGCAAAAATAACTGCAAATATAAAACCGACTAAAAAGATAGATTCCGCAATACGCTTTAGGGCTTTAAAATCTTTTAATCCTTTTTGGTTGCCAACGCGAACCATTGCTGCTACACTTAAACCTGTGGCCACCATAAACGTCATGGAAGATAAATTTAATGCAATTTGATTGGCCGCTTGTGCATTAGCACCCAAAGTTCCACTTAACCAAATGGCAGCCGTAAAAATGCCAACTTCAAAAAACATTTGCATGGCACTTGGCAATCCTAAATTATTCAGCTTTTTAATTGGCTGTTGACTTAACTGAAAGAATTTAATGTTGGTGACATAGGCTTTAGATTTTTCGCGCTTAGCCAATAACCACCATAGATGTGCTACCATTACAAAACGCGAGACTAAAGTACCAACTGCTGCACCTACGATGCCCATTTCTGGAAAACCGAACTTTCCAAATATCAACACATAGTTAATAGCCACATTAAGCAAATTAGCTAAAATAGTAGCATACATTGGATATTTAGTAAGCGACAAGCCATCACTAAACTGTTTAAAAGCCTGAAAAATAATTAATGGCACTAAAGAAAATGCCACCAAATCTAAGTATGGAATTGCCAAGTCAACGACTTCTTCTGGCTGATCCATAATGTACATTAATGGCTTCGCAAACAAGAGCATTACAAACAGTGCCAGCCCTAAAACCGTACATAGAAAAAGCCCATGTTTAAAAATAGACTTCCCTTTAGCAAAATCATTTTCAGTATCGGCTTCTGCCACTAATGGTGTAATTGCTGTGGAAAACCCAATACCAATAGACATGGCTATAAATATAAAACTATTGCCTAGGGACACTGCTGCCAATTCCGCAGCACCCAATTGGCCTACCATAATATTGTCTACAAAGCTCACAAAAGTATGACCTAACATACCCAACATTACTGGAGATGCTAGTTTGAGATTGTATCTAAATTCTTTAGTGTAGTTGCTTAAAACCATGGCGCAAAAGTAGTGCTTAGGATTTTGTTGTGCGAATTAATTGATGTGCTTTGCTCAATTAGCAAATATAAAGGTTGTATCATTAAATTAGGCTCTCAAAATCATTTCTTCATAAATCTTGGCGTGTAGTACAGCATCATATCATCGAAAAAAATAGTTTTACACACTTTTAATAATGCACCATAATTAAACTCGTTGAATAGCAAATAAGTACTTTAAAATATTAAGAATAGCACTATAAATTGTGTTTATCTAATTTTCACAGAGCTTGTCGATTATATTTTTTTTAGACAAAACATGTTAATATCTTCACCAATGTAAAGTATTTATACCCAAATCTATACATTATGAAAAGTTTTAAACAAACTAACCTATACACTCAGGTTTTAAAAGAATTTAATTATTCTTTTGGAGATGTTTTTATCCTAAATAATATTGTAATTTCCGAAATTAAATCAGACATTGTGTTCACATGGGATAATCATGCAAAATTAATTATTAAGGACGTATGTGATTATCTAGATTCTGATGGATCTAATCTTATCTATATTTCGAATAGAATTAATTCTTATAATGTTATGCCAACAGATTGGCTTAAATTTTTCAAAAACAATAATGCGTTAAAAGAATATTATGTAGTTGGAGTTGAAAAATCTAGTTTTATAAATGCGGCTTTCGAAAATTTATTCTTTAATTCGAAAATTAAGAAATTTACAAAGATAGAAGCTGCTATAGAGACCGCATTACAATCTCAAATTGAAGTTTTAACAGCTTAAACAAATATGCTTTGCCTCCTTAATCTTTGTTAAATTTCGATTAACCTGTTTCGCTCGGGTAATGAAAAATAAACATTGAGAACCAACTGTAAAAGACATTACGGCTTCAAAAATCAGTTCTGCGTTAGTTTTTTTAATATTCAACTACAAAGTACTTAAGCTTAGCTTAGCCTCCTCAAACTCAGCAACCATCTCTTCCACAATCTCCTTTACTGATTTCACCTGATGAATCAATCCTGCAATCTGCCCAATTTCTAATTCGCCATCTTCTAAATCGCCTTCAAACATACCGCGTTTTGCTCTGGCTCTTCCTAATAATTCTTTAAGTTGCTCTGGTGTTGGTGCTGTTTTGTAGAGTTCTTGTAAGTCGTTATAAAATTTATTTTTAATCAATCTAACTGGTGCTAATTCTTTTAAAGTCAATTGGGTATCTCCTTCTTTGGCATCTACAACCACTTGCTTAAAGGCTTGGTGTGCAGAAGATTCTTCACTAGCCACAAATCGGCTACCAACTTGTACTCCATCGGCTCCCAAAACCATACACGCTAGCATGGCTTTTCCTGTGGCAATACCACCTGCCGCAATTAATGGAATTTGAAGTTGTTCTTTTACCATAGGAATCAAAGTTAAGGTCGTTGTTTCATCACGTCCATTGTGTCCTCCAGCTTCAAAACCTTCAGCAACGATAGCATCAACTCCTGCGTCTTGTGCTTTTAAGGCGAATTTTACACTACTCACCACATGTACAACCGTTATCCCTTTATCTTGTAACCATGTGGTCCAGGTCTTAGGATTTCCTGCTGATGTAAATACAATTTTTACGCCTTCTTCAACAATAATATCCATGATTTCGGTAATATTAGGATACAACATCGGTACGTTAACACCAAAGGGTTTATCGGTTGCTGCTTTGCATTTTTGAATGTGTTCACGCAGCACCTCAGGATACATAGAACCTGCGCCTATTAAACCTAAGATGCCTGAATTACTCGCGGCTGAAGCCAACCTCCAACCACTATTCCAAATCATGCCTGCTTGGATCATCGGATAGTCTATATTGAATAAAGATGTGATTCTATTTGTCATTTATTGTTTTATGAATTTGAAAGTTTTTGAATGGTTTTCAGTCGAAAGTGTCATGACATAAATTCCTGAATTAAGATCAGAAACATTTATAAGTTTTGAATTTTCCGTGACTATTTGGTTCAAGACGACCTGACCCATTTGATTGTAAATTGAAACTCGCAATTCATTTATAGTTGCAGGCATTTCAATATTTAAATGCGACGTTACAGGATTGGGATAAAAACTAAAGCTGTCTAAAGTCAATTTATCAACAGACAAGGCTAAAGCGCGTGCCAAATCTAAATCTGGAATGCCATAGCCTAATAAGTCATCAGGATTATTAAATTGTGAAGCCGATTGCCTTACCAATTGCATCACTTCGGTTGGTGATACCTCTGGAATAGCTTGCCATAATGAGGCAATACCTCCACAAACAATAGGTCCGCTAAATGACGTGCCATTATTTTGCGTAATTGTATTGCTCTCGCTCACTACAAAGGCAGTTCCGGCTCTTGCCACCACATCTGGCTTTTGATAACCCACTTGCGCTGCGCCACCTTGCGAACTGAAGGCTACATAATCTCCATTAGCATTAACTCCACCAATAGATAAGACGTCTGGTGAATCTGCAGGTGCTCCCACCGTTTGCCAATCTGTTGCACCAGCATTACCAGCACTGACGACCACTAAAATACCTTTTTCAACAGCAATAGAAGCTCCTTTAGAAATGAAGGCGACTTGTCCATTCATATCAGCTGGTGTGTAATTGTAACTCGCATTATCAAATACGCGATAACCTAAAGACGTATTAATCATGTCCACTCCTAAACTATCTGCACGTTCAGCCGCTTCAACCCAATAACTTTCTTCAATGGGATTTTCACTTCCCACATCTTCTGTTCTAAATACATAATAGGACGCGTCTGGTGCTGTACCTACATATTCATCTTGAACAAATCCTGCCATAGTACTCAACACACGTGTGCCATGACTGCTACCTGCAAAATCATAAACATTTGCTGTTCTGTCCACAAAATCATAACCTCCAAGCAAATCATTATTATCTCGCAAACGTTGAAATGCGCCCATGGTATTCACATTTGGAAAACCAGAATCCATTACTGCAATCGTAATACCTTCACCTGTAAAATCATCTAAATGCAAATTATCGACATTGATCATTTCAACTTGATTCTGCGTATCGCCATACGTGAAAGTCACAGCTTCATCTTCAGTATCTGTTTTATTTAAGTTCGAAGTGCTCCTCGATAACACATCTAAACTATTATTTGCAAAATCAATACTTTCCACAAAAGTCAAGTTCGTTAAAGCATTGATATCATTTTCAGTACCTCTAACATGCACTGCATTAAACCATTTCGATTTTGCTAAAACTGTGATGCCTGTTTGATTTTTTAAATCTGAAATATAAACTTCATTCACTGGCACATCGCGCTCATCTATAGTGATATTATGATTTTGCTTTCTATCAATGGCTTTTTGTGTGAGAATGGAAATTGGATTGGCTATGGCAGTCGCCACGTTTGGTTTGTCCGTAAAGTAAATCCATGCGTCTTCTTGGGCTTGGCTGTTTAAATAAAAACTTAAAAAGATGAATACAACGAACGTTTTTGCCATAGGGTTGTTTTTTGTTGTTTTTGAAATTTTAACTATCAATGTCTCCGAGACTTTTCGGGTTTTGAAAACCTGAAAGGTCTAAAAACCAAGTAACCGAGTACTCAATAACATATCTCAACTACTGCAATTTAAGAAATAACACCCAAACCTACCAAAAAAGAAAAAAGAAGTATTCTGAAATTTCTAATTATAGATTTTTTTAATTAAAATTTAAAATGAAGATGCTGCCAAGATCTTTCAGATTTTCAAAACCTGAAAGGTCTGTAATCATAAAAACTCAAAACACGATTTAAGAAATAACTCCCGAACCTACCAATTCGTCTTTTAAATACCAAGCTACAAACTGCCCTTCGGTAATGGCAGATTGTTTATTTTCAAATGCTACAAATAAGCCAGAAGCAACCTTATGAAGTGTGGCTTTTTCAAGCGTTTGTCTGTATCGTATTCTTGCCATAACTGACATCGTTTCATGTTCAGCTAATGCCAAGTCTTCTCGTACCCAATGCAATTCTTCGTTGGTAACAAATAACACATGTCTGTATAAACCAGGATGCTGTTTCCCTTGACCTGTATAAATAATGTTCTCCTTAACGTCTGTGTCAATAACAAATAAAGGCTCTATAGTACCACCAACTCCCAAACCTTTACGCTGTCCTTTAGTGAAATAATGTGCGCCTTGATGTTTACCTACGACCTTTCCATCTGTTAGCGTGTACACTGGTTTTTTAGCCAAAAATTCTAGTTCTTGTACTTTAGAATCGAATTGAGGAAGCGTTTGCTTATAAATGTTATGCGTATCTGCAATTTCAACAATCACTCCTTCTTTGGGTTTGAGTTGTTGTTGTAAAAATTCAGGCAATCGCACTTTGCCTATAAAACATAAGCCTTGGGAATCTTTCTTTTCGGCAGTAATTAAATTTTGAGCTTTGGCAATTTCCCTGACTTCAGGTTTTAATAATTCGCCAATAGGAAATAAAGCTTTTGCTAATTGCTTTTGGGATAGTTGACATAAAAAATAAGACTGATCTTTGTTGGGATCTGCTCCTGCTAATAACTGATGTATTTGTTTACCATCTTTTTCAATCGTGGCTTTACGACAGTAATGACCTGTAGCCACATAATCGGCACCCAATTCTAAAGCGATATCCATAAAGACATCGAACTTTATTTCGCGATTGCATAGCACATCAGGATTTGGAGTACGTCCTTTTTCGTATTCATTGAACATGTAATCAACGATACGCTCTTTATATTGAACGCTTAAATCGACAGTTTGAAAAGGAATACCCAACTTATCGGCTACCAAAATGGCATCGTTACTATCTTCTAGCCACGGACATTCGTCTGAAATCGTAACAGAATCGTCGTGCCAGTTTTTCATAAATAAGCCGATAACGTCATAGCCTTGCTCCTTTAAAAGGTAAGCTGTAACGCTTGAATCTACTCCTCCTGAAAGTCCTACAATTACTCGTTTCATAATGCATCCTGTAAAAACAGGCATTTCTTTATAGTTAATACATCTTCGTCTCAAATACCAAGGCAAAATTACAAAATAAAAAAGGCAATCTTATGTAGATTGCCATTCTGAAATACTATATACTTTATAGATTAAAACTATTCCTGTTTTGAAATTACTTCTTGTTTGGTATGGTCGATCTCTTTAGCGAGTTTACCTTGTTTATAATATTTCCAAATCCCTTTCTTTTGGCTTTTAATGTAATTCCCTTCGGATGTGATATTACCATTAGTATCATAGTTAGTCGTTTTACCTTCTAAATGATCGTCTTTATAATGTGTATGTCTTAGAACTGTTCCTTTTTTTGAAAACCATTTAGATTCGCCATCTAGTTTGCCGTTTTTATAGTTGGCACTTTCGGCTATAGTCCCATCTTTAAAGTAAACAAAACGTTCACCTTCTAATTGTCCTGCATCATTATAATGTTCCTCAATCATTTTAACGGTTGCGTTTTTATGATAATAAATCCATTGACCAATATAGCGCTTGCCATTCATTTGACCTTCACTAATTACTTTTTTAGTAGATGCTAAAAATGTAACCTTAGCAATACTATCGTTTTCATTAAACACCTTTAAAGCACTCAACACACTTTTACCAGAAGATAAGGTGTAATATTTAAACGTGTCGATTTCTTTACCATGTTTAAAAACACCTTGATACCGTTTTTGATTTGTGTTATGATAGTCTTTTGTCCATATACCGTGACGTTCACCGTTATTATCGAACTGATTAACCACGTTTTGAGCATTAAGACTTGTTAAACTTATTATAAAAATCAAAAGCAGATAAACTTTTTGTTGAGCCATCACGTATATTTGTTAAACAAACCACGAAGGTTTGCCATGTTGAACAATTAAAAACTCAAAAAAATGAAAATTATTTCAAAAAACTTCAAATTACTTGCAGTATTTCTATTGGTGATAGGTGTAACTGCATGCGGTGATGATGACGACAACAATGTAATTGGTATTCCATCAACAACCGTTGTGGATGTAGCAATTGCAAACGGATTTTCTTCGTTAGCTACAGCTTTAACTGTGACTGGCTTAGTAGATGACTTACAAGGTACAGGACCATTTACGGTTTTTGCTCCAACCAATGATGCATTTGACGATTTATTAGATGCTACTGGATTAGACTTAAATAATTTAACGACGGATCAAGAAGCATTAGTGAGAAACATTTTATTGAATCATGTTATTGTTGGTAGCACTATTACATCTGCTGATTTAGGAACATTAGGTTCTGGATATGTCAACACTATGGCTACAGGTCCAAATGCCGCTAACTTAAGTTTATATTTTAATACAGCAGATGGTGTCGTTTTAAACGGACAGTCTAATGTGGACTTAGAAAATGTTGATCTTGAAGCGACGAATGGTATTGTGCATGTTGTAAATGACGTGATTGCCTTACCTACAATTGCTTCTTTTGCAACTTCTAATGGTGCATTATCTAGTTTAGTTGCTGCGATACAATCCGCTGATAATTCAAACTTACCTGAAGGAACTTGGTTAGGAACAGTTTCAGGCACTGATAATACGACGTTAGCACCTTTTACAGTTTTTGCACCTACTAATGACGCTTTCGCGGCTTTATTATTAGAATTGGATCCTACGGGAAATACTGGTCTTGGAGATGTAGCACCTGCAACAGTTGACGCTATTTTAACTTATCACGTTGTAGCAGGAAGTAACGTACAATCCTCAGGTTTAGCTGCACTAAATGGCGTAATTCCAACTTTAGGCGGAGATTTAACTTTAGACGGAACAACTATTACAGATTCTAATGGTCGTGATAGTGCAATTTTAGCGCCACAAGGCTTAGTTAATATCCAAGCGATCAATGGTGTTGTTCATGCAATAGATACGGTAATTTTACCACCACAGTAAAAAAGAAAAGACGAGGAGTGATTACCTCTTTTTTATATTGATTGATTTAGTTAGTGAAAAGCTCAAACCTCTGGTTTGGGCTTTTCTTATTTAGTAACTCTCCCTAAATGACAACAACAAAACCATACTGCATTTATGTTATTTAGGTAGGAGTTCAACTAGGTCAAAACTATAATATTATTTGAGATTCAAAAGATACATAAGGCTTAGAGGTTTTAAAATCACTCTAGTTCGTCTTGCTATGCGTTTAATTAGATTATAGACTTCTTTGTTATTATAAAAAGGATCTCTTTCCTTCTAAAATACGATACTTCAAAGGTTCAAAAAGACCATGTAGAAACTAAAATAATCGTTTGAGTCGTATTTTAAGTGTATCTAGTTATTCATGCATCTTACATTGCATCTTGAATACAAAACCAATAACAAAAAAAAGAGCCTCAACATATTAATGCTGAGGCTATAATTATAGTATCTGCTTCTACACCCCTAAAGTCCCATCAAGGGGACAATCCTATAATTAAGCTTGGTTTATTTATATTCTTGATGTTTATAAGAGATAGAATTTATTCTTTTTAACAATTAATGAAAGTAGCTTCTGGCGACCTGTTTTTTTAAACGTTTTTGAACTTTTACAATTTATTTCAAATTTATTACACGCAAAAGTCATTGCATTTCACACTAAAACAAATTGTCTTATGGTGATTTGATAGATAACAAATGCCATGCGCATAGCACCATACAAAAACAGAACTTTAAATCTTGAACTCAAAACTTAAAACTCTCAACTCTGAATTCTGAACTCTAAACTCTGAACTCTGAACTTATAAACTACTTCTTCTTCCCTTTTGCTTGGGCTTGTTTTTGTGCTTCGGCTTGCTCCATCATTTCAGCCATTTTCTTTTGAAACTTGTTTTGTTTCTTAGGCTTTGTTTTACTGACTTCAATCTTCGCTAACACTTTTTCTTCATCGATGATGTAGTTTTTAATCACTAACATAATACCAATACTAATTAAGTTAGAAATAAAGTAATACAAACTTAGTCCTGAAGCGTAATTATTAAAGAATACCAACATCAGTAATGGTGAGAAGTAAATCATGTACTTCATCATCTTGGCCATATCTGGCATGCCTTCTTGCGTTGGTTGTGTTGCCATTTGCTGACCTGTCGTCATTTTCATGTAAAAGAAAATAGCTATTGCTGCCAATATTGGAAACAAACTCACATGGTCTCCGTACAATGGAATACTAAAACCATCTGGAAAATCATAAATTGAATCAAAAGAACTTAAATCATCCGCCCATAAAAATCCTTTCTGTCTAAGCTCAAAAGCTGTTGGAAAAAACATAAACAAGGCATAAAACACAGGGATTTGCATTAAACCAGGTAAACAACCACTCAACGGACTGGCACCTGCTCTACTTTGAATAGCCATTGTTTCTTGCTGCGCCTTCATTTTATTATCCTTGTACTTTGCTCTAACAGCATCTAATTCTGGTTTTAAGATTTTCATCTTAGCCTGAGATAAGAACTGCTTGTACTGTACAAATGACAATACGATTTTCACCAAAATAGTCATAACGATAATAGCAATACCATATGGTAAAAAGCCACTAAGCAAACCGAATAATGGTATAAAAATCATTTTATTAATCCAGCCAAAAATTCCCCAACCAAAAGGGATACTTTCTTCTAAACCTTTTTCATATTGCTTTAAGGTAGTGTTATCGGTTGGACCATAATAGAGTCCCAAATTTTTAGTTAGTTCTCCACCATTAAAAGCCAATGGCATTTTAGACGTGTACAACTTTGTAAATAACGTATCGATTTCTTCATCTTCTACTAAATCTTCAGAAGTTAGCGTTGCACTTTTAAACGGACTATCATTAGACACTAGAATAGAACTAAAGAAATGCTGTCTGTAAGATAACCACTCTACGTCGTTTGCTAATTCATCATCTTCACCAGCTTGCGATAATTTATCAACTTTACCGTCATCATACATATAGGTTAAACGTGTGTAGCGATTTTCGTAACTTATACTTTTTGAATGGCGAATACCTTTTTGTTTCCAATCGAGTTCAATAGGTTGCGACGTATTAAAAACACCACTTAGCCCTTGGGATTTGATTGAAAAATCGATCATGTAATCTTTCGGCTTCAACTCGTAGCGATATTCCAAAAATGCAGTTTCTGAAACTTTTAATTTCATAGAAACCACCGTGTTTTCACCACTTTTAGAAACACTTGGTTCAAAAGGAAAATCTTGTGTATTTAATGTTCTATTATCCGAGGTACCAAAAGTGATGTTAAACGCACTATTGTTATTCTTAACCATGTAAATCGGCACTGAATCATAATCGACAAAATTCCTCAATTTTACTTCGGCCAAGTGACCACCTTTGTTATTGAACTTCAACTCAAAAACATCAGTTTCAACCGTAGTTTGCTTGTCTGTCGCAGATGGTAAGGTTAAGGCATATGCAAAAGAACCCACTTTATTTTGAAGTGCCACTTTTTGGGTAGAATCTAAAGCCTGTGTATTGGTTGTAAAATCTTGAGATGTAGTCACCAAGGTTTCGTTCTGCTTACTGACTTTCTTTTCAGTTTCAACCTGCTCTTGTTCTGCTAGTTTTTGCGCCTCAAGCTCTTCTGGCGTTGGCTGATTTTGATACATGATATATAATAAAATACCAAAAATCAGCACAAAACCTATAATCGTGTTAACGTCAAATTTCTTTTCTTCCATTTTATTTTTCAATTATAGACCTGTAAGGTTTTTTGCTGAACTTGATTCAGTATTTCACCTGACAGGTCTCTAGTCGCATTTGAGAGAACTCAAATAGTTATCCAAAAATCAAATTGCGCCAAAGTGGCACAACTTTTTTTAATCTGTTCTTATTTTTTCTTTGTTTTATATTTTAAAGCCGCTGCCACAAATGCAATAAAAAGTGGATGCGGATTTTGAACTGTACTCTTATATTCAGGATGATACTGCACACCTACAAACCAATCATTTTCAGGGATTTCTACAATTTCCACTAAACCTGTTTCCGGATTTAACCCTGTGGCTTTCATACCTGCTTCGTCTAATTGTGCTTTGTAATCGTTGTTAAATTCAAAACGGTGTCTGTGTCTTTCGGTAATTGTTTCAGATTTATAGACCTTAAACGCCATACTATCTGGCTTAATATTACAGTCCCAAGTCCCTAAACGCATTGTGCCACCTTTATTAACGACATCTTTTTGAGATTCCATTAAGTTAATGACAGGATCTGGAGTTTGCTCATCCATTTCAACCGAATTAGCAGCCTTTAGGTTAAGTACATTTCTGGCATATTCAATCACTGCCATTTGCATCCCTAGACATATGCCTAAAAATGGAATATTCTGCTCGCGAACAAAACGCACGGCATCAATTTTACCTTCAATACCACGTTCACCAAAACCTGGTGCTACTAAAACACCATCTAAATGGCCCAATTTGAATTCTATATTTTTTTCTGATAAGTATTCGGAATGAATCGGTTCTACATTTACCTTAACTTCATTTTCTGCTCCTGCATGTATAAAGGCTTCGAGAATGGACTTGTAAGAATCTTGAAGTTCTACGTATTTCCCGATTAAACCAATAGTGACTTCACTTTTAGGGTTTTTGTGTCGCTTTAAAAATTCATTCCAACGTTTTAAATCTGGAACATCACTTTTTAGTTGTAGTTGATTTAATACGACTTTATCTAAACCTTCTTCGAGCATTAAATTCGGCACATCATAAATAGTAGAGGCATCGATAGATTCTATAACCGCTTCCTTTTTTACATTACAAAAACGCGCTAGTTTGGTTTTAATGCCATCGTTTAATTTGTGCTCTGTTCTGCACACCAAAACGTCGGCTTGCACTCCACTTTCCATTAAGGTTTTTACGCTGTGTTGGGTTGGCTTGGTTTTTAATTCGCCTGCAGCAGACAAGTACGGCACTAATGTTAGGTGAATGACACAGGTATTATGCTCGCCCAAATCCCACTCCAATTGCCTAACCGCTTCAATATAAGGCAAAGACTCAATATCACCAACCGTACCTCCAATTTCAGTAATGACAATATCATAATCGCCCGAGTTTCCTAAAATTTGAATTCTACGTTTAATTTCGTCTGTAATATGTGGAATAACTTGAACGGTTTTCCCTAAAAACTCACCACGACGTTCCATATCAATGACACTTTGGTAAATACGACCCGTAGTGACGTTATTAGCCTGAGAGGTTGGTACATTTAAAAAACGCTCGTAATGACCGAGATCTAAATCGGTCTCTGCACCATCATCCGTAACGTAACATTCGCCATGTTCGTAAGGATTTAAAGTTCCTGGATCGATGTTAATATAAGGATCTAATTTCTGGATGGTGGCTCTGTAACCTTGTGCTTGTAGGAGTTTCGCCAAAGATGCAGCGATAATGCCTTTTCCGAGAGAAGAAGACACGCCTCCAGTTACAAATATATATTTAGGGTTTGTGGTCATGATGCGCTGTTAAACGCATGCAAAATTACAAAATAAAACCAGTATTACGTGAATTGTTTATGCTTTGTTAATATGTTATTATTTCTATCCATTTTTATTAAAAAATAGCGATCTTAGTTGATGATACGCAAAGTGTTGTAAATGAAATTAAAATCTAAAGATGCGCTTAGCTTCCGTTTAAAAAAAGAAGGCCTTGAGTCGTGGGATGCACTGACTACTGCCATTAAAAACTTACCTTACGGTAGAAATACCAACCGAACTGATGTCTCTTTAGTTTTTAAAGAACAAAAAGGCACCTGCAGTTCTAAACACGCTTTTTTAAAACATGTGGCTGATTTAAATGGTTTTACCAACATTAAACTACTCCTTGGCATTTATAAAATGCACCACAAAAACACTCCCAACATCGGAAACGTACTTCTTGAAAACAACATCGATTTTCTGCCAGAAGCACATTGTTATTTATCTGTTGATGGTGAACGCTTAGATTATACATCACGTCATTCTGATTTTAATCGTATTAAAAATGAAATTCTTTTAGAACAGGAGATTGCACCTTTTCAAGTATCTGAATTTAAGGTTGATTTTCATAAGGAATTTATTCGAAATTGGATCGTAACTGATGCTATTCAGTTTAGTTTTGATGTGATTTGGGCGCTGCGAGAACAATGTATTGCCAACTTGACGGTTTGAAATTAAGAGATTCAAAAAATCACTTCTCAAAATCCCTACGAATCGTATAAATTAAGTCTTCTAGACCATTGATTTTGATATCGCACATTTGCGTCATCATATTGCCTAACTTCCCTTTTGGAAATCCTTTTTGTTGGTACCAAATGTAATAGGGTTCTGGAATATCAATAAGGTAGCTCCCTTTATATTTTCCGAAAGGCATTTTATAATGTGCTAACTCAATTAAAACGGTGCCGTCTAATTCCATAAGATTAATATACTATAGGTTTTACAAAGAAGAAGAAAAGGAAGAAGAGCAGAAAATCAATCAGTTTTTAAGAGCTAAACTTTTCTAAACTGAGAAGTTCTTTTTCAATAAAAGCTTCCCATTCCTTTTGCTTTTGAATGTTCATAGAATGCTTGGTTTGAGAATCGTATCGTCGCTGTGTTTCTTTAACCGCTTCATTAATGGAAGTATGTAATCTGTCCATTTGTGCTTTCACATTTTGGTTCACCTGAAGTTTGGTTAGTTGCTGTCTAAACGTACGTGCGTAAAGTTCCGTTATATCAAAATGCAACTGCTCGTGCCTAAGAATATGGTTGTTAGCCTTATCTTTTACGTACCAAGATTTGTTTGGGTAAAAATGTGATTCAACCGTTGTAGAAAAATCGATAATGCGATCTCCATCGGTTTTTACAGAATAACCGAAGGTAATGCCAGAAGCCGTTAAAGCTACTGCATCTGATTCTGCATCTGGTGTTCCCTTAAAATCTGCCCAAGTAAGTTTGCTTGTTTCTTTCCAAGACATGGTTTCTTCGTTAGATATATTTCCAACAAAAAGTAGTGTTAATAGTAGAAGTAAATTTTTCAATAGCGCTAATTTCAACTTAAAAGTAATATCTTTTTTTATACTTAGATATAAAATGGGATATAAGACCAAAAAACAACTTTAAATGACTCTTTTAAACCTACTCATTCGCATTTACGATTCTTAAATCATCAAACTTTACAACATAAACTGCTTGATTCATATAACCGCCAAATAGGTCTTTATTGTACCTGAATTTATTTTCAATGTACTCCGTTTCAATAGTATCTGAAGCGGCATCAAATAAAGTCTCTGCTGATGCCAAACGCATTAAAAGATCTAAAGTAATATCAAAGCCACGAGAAACATATTTACTTGGTGATACTCCGTATTCCTTTTTGTATGCATCTACAAAGCCTTTCGTTTTTGTTTCGTCAAAGTCTTTATTAATAGACGGATAATGAAATTGAAGGTTAGACAAATTATTATTGTCAATATCCTTGCCTTCAAACCCTCTGTTTTTATCTGTTGTTGCTAAAATAATTTCTGTTCTGTTGACCAACAAGCCATTTAACATGCTTACAACACTTGATATCATTGCATTGTTATTCGTTTCTAAAAACACATAGGATTTACCCGAAGAAAACAGATTTTGTAAATCGGCTTGATACACCACATAATCATCTTTGGTTTTGTTCTTTTTATTTTTTCTTGAAAATATAAGCTCCGAATCTGGAAAGGCTTTCTGTAACGCTTCACTTGAGGTGCGGTTCGCATGATCCGAAATAATCACCACTTTGGTTTTTAAACTATCTGCTTTTACAAAATCGATCATGGCTTTACGCAACAATTTATCTTCGGGAACAGTTTGAAAGACATTACTGTAAACCTGTCTCGGTTTGGTCATTGCAGCAAGAACAGGAATTCTGTCATTTTTTAAAGCTATAGCTACACGATCAAAACTTTTTTCTTCCATTGGACCTATAACCGCATCGTAATCTGAAAAATCATTTTCATCTAACAACTTTCCAGTCGTTGCCACATGATAGCGTGTATCTAAAACCTTAGCATCTGTAGAGATGCCTAATTGTTTTGCTGAATCTAAGGCCATCATAAAACCGATATGAAAATCTAACACTGCGGATAAGCGCTTGCTATTTTTGATTCTATCTTTAGCCTCTTCCACAGAATCCACATCAATTCTATGCAATTGATACGGCATCATTAAAGCTATTTTTTTAGTCTTAAAATTGGATAAACTCCTTTTTAAATTCGTGGTTTCAACCATTTTTAAACCTGAAATCGCGTTTGCTGTTTCTGGAACTTTAAGCACCATACCTGCTTTTAAACCAGAAGCTTTTAAATCTGGGTTAAGTTGCTCTAGCTGCTCTTGTGTTAAATTTAATTTCCCCTTTAAACTATAAAATGTTTCTTTTGGTAATACTTCATAAAATCCGAATGTTGGTGCTACAGTCTTTTCTTCTTGCGCTTTAATATTTGGCATATTAAGAATATCACCAGGCTGAATCACCTCGTTCATATTTGGGTTTAAAGCTTCTAACTCTGCTACTGTAATTCCGAATTTATAAGCAATTCCCCATTTCCCTTCTTTAGGTAAAACCGTATATTTTTTTACGGTATTGTTTAAGGTTTGTTTAGAGGTAACGATTCTGAATCTTGGAATTTTAATGCGATCTCCTTTTTTAAGATTTTCAGAATATAAAAAACGATTGGCTTTTTTTATGTCTTCTTCCGAAACGTTATACTTTTTAGATAAGCCATATAAGGTCTCTTTGCGTTTTACTTTATGATTCCTATAATCAATGAGTTCTTTTTTGTCTTGAACGATAGGCTCATTCTTGATTTTCGACTTCGGAATTATTAAAATTGTATTGGGTGAAAATTTACGCTTGGCATCAGGATTTAGTGCGTAAATATCGAAAGGTGTTACCAAATATTCTTTAGCAATACTCTCAATAGTTTCGCCTGATTTCACAGTATGTTCCACATAATTTTGTGCACTCAGCCCAATAGTAAAAGCAATTAAGATGATGGTTAAAATGTTTTTCATGTATTATTTTATTCTAATGATAGGCACTTCGCTTTTGCTCAGTAACCCATTTCACTTTTTACTCTTTAATTCCCACTTCATACTTCCCACTTCTTACTTTATACTTTGTACTTTGTACTTCATACGACCTTACTCCTTTCACTCCCATTCAATCGTGGCAGGTGGTTTAGAACTGATATCGTACACCACTCTATTCACACCTTTTACTTTATTTATAATTTCATTTGAGGTTTTTTGCAAAAACTCATATGGTAAATTTACCCAATCTGCCGTCATTCCGTCCGTACTTTCTACAGCACGTAAAGCTACGCATTTTTCGTAAGTACGCTCATCTCCCATTACGCCTACACTATTCACAGGCAATAACATAGCTCCTGCTTGCCATACTTTATCGTACAAATTCCAAGAACGTAGGTTATTGATAAAAATAGCATCGACCTCTTGTAATATACGCACTTTCTCTTCCGTTAGATCTCCTAAAATCCGAATGGCTAGTCCTGGACCAGGAAAAGGATGACGACCCAATAACTCTTTATCCATATTCATAGAAGCACCAACACGTCTTACCTCATCTTTAAATAACGCTCTTAATGGCTCTACAATTTTCAACTTCATATAATCTGGCAAACCACCAACATTATGATGACTCTTTATTGTAGCACTTGGTCCACCTGTTGCTGAAACACTTTCTATCACATCTGGATAAATGGTACCTTGTGCCAACCATTTCACATCTTTTATTAAATGTGCTTCATCATCAAAAACTTCAATAAAAGCGTTACCAATGGCTTTTCTTTTCAACTCAGGATCACTCAATCCTTTCAAAGCACCCAAAAAGCGTGCCGAAGCATCTACACCTTTAACGTTTAATCCCATGCCTTCGTATTGATGCAACACATCTTCGAACTCATTTTTTCGAAGTAAACCATTATTTACAAAAATGCAATACAGGTTTTTACCAATCGCTTTATGCAATAGCATCGCTGCCACAGAAGAATCTACACCACCTGACAAACCAAGAACAACTTTATCGTCACCGAGTTTTTCTTTTAGGTCTTCGACGGTTTCTTCTACAAACGCATTTGGTGTCCAATCTTGTTCCACCTGTGCAATTTTCACCAAGAAATTTTGTAGTAATTGATGACCATCAGTTGTGTGATAGACTTCAGGATGAAATTGAATGGCATACGTTTGTTCGCCTTCAATTTTATAGGCTGCGTTTTTTACGTCGCTTGTGCTGGCGAGTAAAACACCATGTGTTGGCAACTCTTTTATGGTATCACTATGGCTCATCCAAACTTGGCTGCCTTCGCGTATGTTTTCGAAAAAATCTTCATCTGCTTTTATGAAATCTAAATGCGCTCTTCCGTATTCTCTCGTGTTAGATTCTGCCACTTCGCCACCAGAAAAATGGGCTAAATATTGCGCTCCATAACATACTGCTAATAATGGTTTCTTGCCTCTAATACCATCTAAATCAGGATGAAGTACGGCTTCTCCACGAACAGAGTTTGGGCTACCAGATAAAACGACCGCTTTAAAACTATCGGAATCTGTTGGAATTTTATTGAATGGGTGAATTTCGCAATAGATGTTTAACTCTCTAACGCGACGCGCAATAAGCTGTGTGTATTGCGATCCGAAATCTAATATGAGGACTTTGTTGTGTTGCATGTGCAAAAATAGTAATTGATTTCAGATTAACGATTGACGATTTTAGATTTTTTGAATAGTTTTTAACATGAAGTTGAAGACGAAGATGAAGGTGAAGATGAAGGTGAAGTTGAATAGACTCGTTAAATTGGCAAGACTGCTATTTCTCGCTTAAAAAAATTTTATTCTTATTTTTTTAAATCTTATATTTATATCATTATGAAATACTTAGGTTTTTTAGCGCTATTTATGTTTTCAGTTGTTGTGAATGCACAAAACACAGCACTTATTGACAGTTTAAAACTTGAACTTAACACTAGAAAAACAGACGATTCCCTAAAGGTTAAAATTTTATCTCAACTGCATGAAAAACTCATGTTTTCACAACCTGAAGCAGCTAGGTCTTACGCTTTAGAAGAATTAAAAATTTCAAGAAAAATAGGTTATAAAAAAGGTATTGCTACTGGACACATGCACATTGGTGATTATTATGGCAACCGAAGTGAAAATGATTCGGCACTCTACTATTATTCCAAGGCCAAGCAATATTTCAAAGACATTAATAGCATTAGAGGCCTTATCTTCATCAACCACTCTTTAGCTGGTATTGAGGAAACTACTGGTAATTTGGATGAAGCCATCGCTATTGCTAAAGAAACACTACAACTTATTGAAGACCATGAAGAAGAAGGTGATTTAAAAACCAAATTTATTGGTGCACAACACAACGCGCTTGCTAACAGATATATTGAAAAAGGCAGCTATAGAATGGCACTGATTGAAGCACTTAAAGCCTTAGCATGCTTCGAGAAAATAAACCATCAATCTCGAAAAGCCGATGTTATCAAACAAATTGGTGATATTGAATCTGGTTTAGAAAATCACAAAAAGGCCATTACCTATTATAAACAAGCCATTGATATCTATACAACTTTAGATGAAAAAATGTATTTGGCTTACGCTTACAATTCTTTGGGCATTTCCTATCTGAATTTAAAAGATTATACCAATGCAAAAATATCTTATAACCTCGCTATTGAAAATTCTAGAGCGGTTGAAGATAAGTTGTCACTGACAAACGTGATGCACAATTTGGCTGAATTAGAACTAATTAATAAAAACTACGACCAAGCGAAAGTATTATTATTAGATGCTAAAGCACTAGCCGAAGAGCAACAACTACAATTAAGTTTAGCAAATGCGTTTGATGGCTTATCTAAAGTTGATTATGAATCTGATAACTTCCTTGGTGCTTTAAACAAAAATATGCGAGCCATAACACTTGCAAAATCCAATGGTGCCCTACCTCAATTGCAAAGTTTGTACAATTATCGGTCTAAGATTTTAGAAATGCTCAACCAAGATAAAGAGGCGATTAGTTATTTAAAAGCTTCTCAAAGCATCAAGGACAGTCTATTTTCTACTAAAAAATCACAACAAATAGAAGAGTTAAAAGCCATCTATGAAACCGAAAAAAAGGAACAACAAATCAAAAATCAAAAAAATGAAATTGAGCTTTTAAACATTAAAAGTGATGTTAATAATTTACAACGTTTACTTTTAGCTTTAGGATTGGTGCTCGCTCTAATTGCTGCTTATGCTTTTTACCAAAGGAATAAACGCAATAAATTAGACAAAGAAAAAGCAGAAGCCAACTTAGAATTTAAAACCAAAGAGCTTACCACGCACGCCTTGCATTTAGCAAAAAAGAATGAAGTGCTAAATGATTTAAAACAAAAAGCAGAAGCCTTAAAAGGCGATGTGAATTCAAATCGTGGTTACCAAACCCTTATACAGATGATTAATTTCGATTTACAAGACGATGATAACTGGGAAAATTTCAGTAAATACTTTGAAGAAGTCCACAAAGATTTTAGTACCAAAGCGCAACAACAATTTCCGAATATTACCACTAATGATTTGCGTTTAATGGCATTGATGAAGATGAACTTATCCTCTAAAGAGATTGCTAATATTCTCAATATTTCAAACGATGGCATAAAAAAAGCACGTTACCGACTTCGTAAGAAACTCAACCTAGAAACTAAAGATTCTTTACAAGAATTTATATTAACGTTGACTTAATTTTGAAGGTTAGTTTTAGTTTAGGCTTGTCTGTTTTGCTTGATAACCTAATACTGAGACCTTTTATTACAAATAAGTGTGCCAAAGGTTACTAAAAAAAGTAATTCAATTTGTTGAAAAACACCCCTAAAACACTCTCAAGGGGACAATCCTATAATTAAACTTTAGCGGTAGAAGAAGCATCCTTTAATCCAACACTCTAAACTGATGCACTCCAGAATCTGAAGTATTACCAGCAGCATCAGTTGTAACCACATTCCAAAAATAAATTGTACCAGAAGTTACAGCAACGGCCCATTGGTTTTCGGTAATGGCACTTGTGTTTATGCTTGGCGGATTATTGGTTCCGAAATAGACATCGTAAGCAACGATATCATTATCAACATCACTTCCTAACCATTCTAAAGTCACTGAATTTGTTGTAGCCAACGATTCTGCCATGGTTGGTGAAATGATTTCGGCAGGAAATGGTGCATACGTCTGCACTCCTTCGCCTGCATTATAAAAATTCCACTGTGCACTTTCTTTTATTTCATCTTGAAGATTATACGATACAAGCCATCTAAATGGTGTGGCTCGTGCTATAGTTACAGCAACTATAAAGTCTGTAGTTTCAAATTCCGATACTGCATTAGTGTTTAAATTTTCGATAGTCAAGGTGTATGTTTCGGCATTGTCATTGGGTTGCCATTCAAAGAAAACAGTACTTTCAGTTGGTGTCATATCTGTTCCTTCGTTACATAAAGCATCTTCTTGCGGAAATATCAATTGCACTCCAACAGGCTCATCTTGTGCGCCTCCACCGCCATTATTGCCATTGTCCGTGGTATCACTGCATCCGAACATCATAACGACGCAACATAATATGTAGCTTATTTTTTTCATTCTTTTATCATTTTATGAACGGATGACATCGACTTTGATTTTACGGAAATAAGATACATGCCTGCTGCTAATGGACTCGTATCTACTTCCATCACACGTCCATGATTATTTATAGTTTTGGATAAAACCAATGGCCCAAAAACGGAATAAATTTCTAACTCAACCGCTTCTGCTTCGCTACCGTTGTAAATATGTATCTGGTTACGAAAAGGATTTGGGTACACTAAAAAATCATCTGACAGTAGTATCTTTTCTTCATAAATACCTTGACATTCTAAATCTGTACTGACTTTTAAAGTATTCAGTCCCTGTTGCAATGGTAATGTCATCGTTGAATTATGCGTTGTTAATGTGTCTCCATTAAATTCAATATGATAAATAGTGCTTCCTGCTAAATCTAAATTGAGGTCGTTGCCTAATGCAGGTCGGCTTGCAAATACAAGCAATGGGTCGGGTTGGGTAATAACAACCGTATAACAAATTTCGTAATCTGGCCATTCTTCTATCGTAATGCACATGCGATAGGTGTCTGCTAATAGGTTGAAAATATCGACATCATTTGTAAAATTGTATTCTTGATAAAACACCTCACCAGTACTTTCCATAATAATGGTGCCTGTTAACGTTGCTGTATAGCTATAAATTTCTTGAGCTGTAATGGTGATTTTACCATTATTACTATTTAAACAGGTTTCGCCTGTAATTAAAACCGTAAAATTATCATTTGGTAAATTAACAGTGGCGCAACCATTAAAATCTACAACAGCTCCAAAATCGGTATTTGGACAAAGGTCGTCCTCGTTTGGCACGCCATCGTTATCCACATCGTCGCAGATAACTTGATACGTTGCTGAATCGTCTTTAAGCCAATTATCGAAAATACCCTCTGTATTTGAAATGACAGCCACTGGGTCGTCTACCAAAATACAGCCTAAATCAGGATTATTTGTAGCGTTAAACACTTGTAAGTTTTCATTATTTCCATTTTGAATATTGAGTTGGTCTGCAATTAACAGATTCGACTGACAAAACAATAATCTTAGATTTGGGTTTTGAGTGACATTTAAACTGCTCAACTGATTTGCCGCACAGTTTAAATCTTCTAAATCTGGCAACATGGCTACCTCTAAATTTGTTAATAGATTGTTTGAAACATCTATATCTGACAGCAACAGATTCGCTTCAAAATTGAGTGCTACAAACTCATTATTAGATACATCCAAGTTCACTAAATTGCTTAGTAGCGATAGGTCTAAATTTAAAAGTAAATTACCTGAAGCATCCAAATTCACCAATAATAAATTCGCACTTAAATCTACTGCTGTAATGGTATTGTCTTCAAAATTAAGATTGGTTAAGTTGATGAAATCTTCAATACCTGTGAGGTCTGAAATTTCGCGTGCATTAAGATTTAAAAAAGTAACATCCTCTATATTTTCGGTAAATACATAATCGTCTAAAGGGCCAGCATCATAACCAAAATCAATTAAGGCTTGTTCAAAATTATCGTCTGGTACAAAGGTTTGTCCGAAAAAACAATCAATTGCAAATTGTGCCGTTACATCGATTGTCCATGTGGCATTTGAAGGTACTGTTCCGTTGTCAGTTTCTACACATAATAAATCAGGATTACTTACAGCATTCAAATTCGTTAAAATGGCATTTTGTCCGTTTTTAATGTTGAGCGTTTCCAATGCATTAAATTGGCAACTGATACTGGTTAGAAACTGATTTTGCTGAAAATCGAGCGAAACAATAGCATTATTATCGCTATTAAACACTTGAAGTGCTGGCACATCGCTTGGTAAAAAACTGGTAAATGTGTTTTCTGAAATGTTTAAGTCCGACAGGTTGGTCGTTGTACTAAAATCGAGACTACTTATGGTGTTATTGGAACAATCAAGACGTTCTAAAAACGTGTGAGTTGCAAGGTCTAAATCAGTTAATAGATTATTGGAACAATCTAAAATTACGAGATTGGTATTTTTGCTAATATCTATTGTATTCAGAAGGTTATTAGATACATTTAAATTTGTTAATGCGGTAAAATCTTCAATTCCTGTTAAGTCTGCTATGGCACTACCACTCACATCCAAATTGGTTAAAACTTCAATCGTTGCGGTAAGTACATAATCGTTGAGTGGCCCAACGTCGTAACCTAAATCTATTAAGGCTTGTTCAAAATTATCATCTGGTACGAAGGTTTCTCCAAAGTTACAATCCTCGTTATAATCGGTAGCCTCATCTTTAATCCAACTGGTACCAACTGTATTGACATCATCTACTTGAATACACTCTAAATTTGGATTTCCGGTAGCATTAAAATTGGCAATCTGTGTATTGATACCGTTTTGAATATTTACAAAACTCAACAAATTGTTAGACAGATTTATGGCAATCGTTTCTGGACAAAATTCGGTTTGATTCTGTTGAAAAACACAAGCAGCAAGAGCCATTGTGGTTAAATCTAAATCGCCTTCGAGTTGGTTGTTACTGACATTAATTTGTTTTAAGGTTCCTAAATTAGGGTTCAAAATTAAACTCGACAATTGATTTGAGCTCACATTAACTTCGATGAGATTAGCATTATTACTAACATCTAAAATGGTTAGTTGGTTATTTGAAGTTGCCAGAAATTCAAGGACTGCATTTGAATTTAAATCGAGTTCCGTAAGGTTATTAAAATCAACATTCAATCGTTCTAAAACAGTATTTGCAGCTACATCGAGTTGTGCTAAATTATTTTGAGATGCCAAAACAGCTACCAAATTAGCGTTGTTGGAAAGGTCGATGTTTATAAGTTCATTATTGGAAACCGATAGCGTACTTAAATTACTATTAGAGGTCACATTAAGTTGCGTAAGATCATTGGCTGAAGCGTTTAAATTCGTTAAGGCTTCATAATTGGCAACCAATAAATTTGGAAGGTCGTTATTGGCGCAACTTAAATGCGTTAACGTCGTATTATTCGTAGCTAGAGTTATGACCTCCGTAAGTTGATTACTATCGCTATTAACCGTTTCTAAACTTGGATTACTGCTGATGTCTAAACTCATTAAACCATTATTAGAACAGTTGAGTATTCTTAAAAAGGCATTGTTATTGATGGTTAATTCAGACAAATTATTATCTGCACAATCCAACACTTCGAGGTTTGTGTTTTGCGACGTATCGAGATTATTCAAATTATTATTAGCACAGAATAATGCTTTTAAGGCCGTTGTACCTGTGGTATTCAATAACCCATTGGCATCATTAATATCATTAGTCATTAAAAAATTAGAACTGCAATTCAGCCGTTCTAAAAACGCCATGTTACTAACATCTAGGGTTTCTAAATAATTGCCACTACAATCGAGTTCTATTAAGGATTTAAAATCTTGAATTCCTGTTAAGTCTGAAATGCCTTCGTTGTTGACATTTAAATTGAGAATATGTTCAATATTAGCGGTTAATACTTGGTTATCGATGACGTCATCGTAACCTAAATCAATCAAAGCTTGTTCAAAAAAAGCATCTGGTATGGCTGTAAAACGCGTATTCTCACAATCGCCATTATAATTTGCGACCTCATCCTTTTGCCAAGCTGCAGGAGTATTTCCAACAATGGCATCGTCTATGTTAATACAGAATAAATTCGGATTATTTGTAGCATCAAAAAACGTTAATAAATTGTTGTTTCCATTTTCGATATTAAGCGTTAATAAGGCATTTGTATGACAACGTAAGGTCGTTAAAGCTGTGTTAGCAGTGAGGTCTAAATTGGTGATCTCGTTGTTTGACATGTCTAAAATTTGTAAAGCCAAATTGAAACTAAAATCTACACTGGTGAGATTATTATTAGAACCATTTAAATTTTGTAAAGCCGTAAAATCTTCAATTCCTGTGAAATCTGAAATGCCAAGACCTGAAATATCTAGAGTTAGAAGCGCATTAATATCTGCAGTTGGCACAAAATTATTAAGCGTATTGTCTGAATCAATACCGAAATCAATTAAGGCTTGTTCAAAATTATCATCGGGAATATAAGTGCCACAGGTGACGTTGTAATCAGCAATATTATCTTTTTGCCAACCAGCCGCTGCATTTGAAAAAGCCACATCATCGACTTGAATACAAAATAAATTGGTATTATTAGTAGCGTTAAACGTGGTCATTAAATTATTTGAACCATTATTACTGTTTAATGCAAACAAATTATTATTGTTAGATAACAAGCTTACTAACCATGTGTTATTAGTAATATCCAAACTTTCAAGACCATTAAAAGAGGTATCTAAATCGGTTAATTGAACATTACTTGTAACGTCTAAAGCGGTTAATGTATTGTTAGAACAATTGAGTTGTATTAAGCTGGTATTGTTACTTAAATCAATCGTCTCTAAAAAATTACTAGCACAGTAAAAAGTGGTTAGCGCTGTGTTTTCCGAAACGTCTAATGTGGTTAAATCGTTATTTGTAATATCGATTTGCTGCAAGGCTGTATTTTCTCTAAGGTCTAAATCTGAAATACTATTGGTGCTGCAATCTAAATTTTCTAAAGCTAAAAAATCTTCGATTCCGACGAGGCTAGAAATGCCAGCATTGGAAACATTTAAATCCGTCAACATATTAATATTGGCTGTGAGCACCAAATTATCCAAAATAGTGTCAATGCCTAAGTTGATCAGGGCTTGTTCAAAATTATCATCAGGTACATAGGTGTAAATATCAACACAAGCATTTTCGCTGTAGTAAGTCCAATCATCTTTGAGCCATGTTGTTGGAGTAAAGCCAGCATCAATCTGAATGCAGAATAAATCTGGGTTTTCAGTGGCATTTAATGATGAAAATAAATCGTTAAAACCGTTGGTTACGACTAAAGATGTGAGTTGATTTCTAGACACATTAACAGAACCCAAACCTTGACAAACCGTCACTGGGTCTGTTTGTGGGTCTGGACACAATACTGAATTAACAGTGGTTAAATCTAAAGTGGTTAGAGCATTGTTAGACGCGTCGATGTTTTTCAAAACCGTATTTGCGGCTAAGTTTAAAGTTGTAATTTGGTTTGATGCACAAAACAAACTTTCTAGATTCGGATTGTTGTTCAGTACTAACTCACCTGTAATTCTGTTATTAGAAACACTTAATAAGGCTAAATCTGGGTGATTTGAAACGTCGATAGCAGTTAACTGATTGCCTGAAGCTGTTAAGTTTTTCAATAATAAATTATTGGAAATATCTAAATTTTGAATTTGGTTATCAGCACAATTTAAGGTTTCTAAATTGGCATTGTTACTAAGGTCTAAAGCTGCAAGACTATTAGAACCGCAGAGTAATGACACAACATTTATATTACTGGTAATGTTTAATGATTCTATGTTATTATCACTACAAAATAGGTTTTCGAGGGCTAAAAAATCTTCAATTCCTGTAAGATCTGAAATACCTAAACCACTAACATCCAAAAGTAATACGTCGGTTATGTTTTCGGTTAGCACCAAACTATTGTTAGCAATACCATCTCCCATACTAGCTGCATCTCCAACAGTCACTACTGCTCCATCTGCCGAGTGTGTTTCTAAATAATTTTCAAAATTGGCATCTGGAATTATAGTGGTCTGCCCTTCTAAAAAGCACATTGAAAATAGAAATAGTACTACTGATAATAAAACTTTATTAGCCATTGGTATTCAGTTTAAGCTATGAAATCTTAGTGTCTTCCTTTTTTGTCAATTTCTTGATGAAAATGAATTTGTTTCTCAAGTCCCTGTTGAAGTTCATTAAAGAACTTGGTCTTGTAAGCTGCGTCTGTTTTTAACTTGTTTAACGCTTCGACCAGCTTTTCGTTTTCTCCATTTTTGTTGGAATTCAATATCATTTCTTCGGCTAACAGCAATCCTTTTTCAAAATCGTCTCTAGTAATTTTATGATAAATAACATCGGTTTCTGTAGATGCGATAACTTCGTATTCTGAATGGCTTTCTTTTTCATTAGAATTTGTATTTAAAGCTAATTGTTCTCCTGTTACTCCATTTTCAATAGCATTGATTTTCGATAAGATAGTTTCAATTTGATTTTTTAAATCTGTAATTTCTTCAGCTTGCGATTCAACCTTAGTTTCTAATCGTTCTATAATTAAACTGCTATCGTTTTTATTGACACCAACCGCAGCATTAATTAAACTAAAATTAGTTGATCCTACATTACTAGACCAAGCGATACCAACAATATCTTTTAGTTGATTTGCTTTTAATTCCTCTGGTTTAATAGCAATACCAATACCATCGTTTTTACCGCTAGGAATAATATAATCTCCAATAGCAACCTTGCCATAAACCTTTACAGGCACTTGTCCCATAAAAGCCACTTTCTCGTACTCAGTTTCTCGATTAGGTTGTGGCATATTTCCCAGAACTATTGGTTTATAAGACACTACCATCAATTGCTCTGCACCTGCAAGGTTCTTAGAAATTTTTCCACCTTTTACACCAACGATATCTCCATAGACCATTTTTTCGTTACCATTTTCTCTTAGTAAGTATTCCGCATAGTCACCAGAACCAGAAGCGTAAGTAACACCTTGTAACATGGTTTTGTATTCTTCGTAATAATCTAGATTAGATTGTGTTATACCAACACCAACAGCAGCTACAACAATTTGCAAACCAGCTACAATAGATTGTGCTGTACTACCTATAATCCAAGACGGAATTGGTGCCGTAACACAAGCACCTATGCCAACACAGCCTGTAGAAGATGTAGAAGCAATACCTATTTCGCCAAAAGATTTCGCAAATTCGTATGCCGCAACACCTGTATCAAAAATAGCATCGTAAGAATCGTATTCTAAAGTGTCATAACCAAATTCATAATCCAGATTATTTTCAAATTCATCTGCGCGTTCACCTTCGATTCTTCCCCAAGATTCTTCTCTTAATTCATCAAAAAATGTGATAAAATTTGTATTATTATCTCTTCCGTTTTGAACTTTAATAGCTAAACCTTGTCGGCCTCCTTCGATAAGCATCACATGGTCGTCAATATTGGTGTCAATTTGAAAGTTGTTATTAAAAAGTCTATTAACACGCACTTGTGCTCGCGTATTAATATTTAATGAACCTTCTAAAGTTGTAGAGTCCGTAACTTTCAAATTCGTTGCTTCTAAATCACCAAAACTAGCTTCACCATTAACCGTTAAATCTTCTAAAAAGGTATCGCCTGACACATTTAAATTACCGATCAATTGGGTGTTAATACCTACAGTTAAATCACCTGTTAAGCTTGTTGTACTTTGTCCGCTTACCGTTAAATCACCAGATAAGTTTGTTGGATTGTTGCCATTAACATTAAGTACAGCATTAATATTTGTCTCGCCACCAACGGTTAAACTTCCTGTAAGATTCGTTGCATTCTGGTTAATTACATCCAAGGTACTTTCTAAAGTGGTTGGACCTTCCACTTCTAATTCTCCGTTTAAAAATGTTCTATCATCAACGGTTAAAGTTCCTGTAGCTGTAATGTTTCTGTGATAAGCATAAGGTAAAAAAGTCAATGGTTCTCTGCTCATAAATACAAAATTACTACCAGCATCAAAATCTATTTCAACCTGTAGATCTTTTGGTGTGCCATTCCAATTCATTTCTTTAAAATAGTCATGATTTCCTTCACCAATTAAAAGATTTATACGTCCAAAACCATCGGTAATAGTGTTTTGTATTTCTTGAAATTCCAACTGATTATTCTCATCGAATATGGTAAAACGAATAGCGATGGCTTCTTCTACAAGATAATTACCTACGGAATTAACTCCTGGTAATTCTAATGCATCTGGATCAATAATTACAGCTTGATACGTAAGACCATCGGTTTGTGCAAAGGCTTGTAACATAGTACAAAAAAAGAAGGCGAAGGTTAGGATTTTTTTCATGATTTGTGTTTTTATAAGTATGCGTTTTAGTTTTAAATTTTTATCAATTTTGTAGTGAAGCGTTTTTTACCTGAAACCACATCCAAAAAGTAAGTGCCACCCGAAATGGTGCTTAACATTACATTAATGTGTTGAGCTGGCAAAAATTGTTGTTTATGTATCACTTTTCCATTAATATCGTATAAGATTATTTCAATGTCTTGTTTTAATACCGAGCTAAATTTGATGGCTATTTCTTGGTCAAATGGATTGGGATATACTTTGGCTTTTAGTTCATAGTCAAAGGTGTTTACATCAATTTTACCAGTCAAAGGTTGTTGATAGCCTTGCCTTAGCACATAACCATTAACAGAATGTGTGCCGATAACACTGGCTTGACCAATGCTTTGGCTTATGTTGTAAATGCCTTTAGTAGTTTCAATACTATGCGAAGCACCACTACTTCCAACATTTGAGCTGATAATGCGATATGGTGCATTTTCTTGCGCCTGAAACTGTTGCATAACACAAATTAGTGCTGCAAATACAACTAACTTCATAGTATAATTCTGATTTTTCATCGGTTTTAAATCATTCATAATTTTCAATTTATAATTAAATCACCATAACTCATAGCGTTTTGCCTTATGTCCACCTTTTGTCCACTGGCACAACAATTATCTAATAACTACAGTAGCATTTTGGTAGGTTTATTATAAAACCCAAACCAAATTGATGCGCATTAAATCTTAGAGTTTCACCGATATCTGGTGTGTTTATTAGAATGGATTGTCCGTAATTGTAACCCACAAAAATGGCTGTACTTCTAGAAATTGGATACTGCATTTCTACACCAGCCCTCAGAAAAAAAATAGTCTTATTAAAAGCCTGTTCTCCAACAAGATTAAACACATCATTATTTATGGTTTGATTGCCTCTTATTAAAAATTCTGAAGCCATAGATACATTTGCAAAAAAACTAAGGTCTCTTAATTCAAAGAGCTTTAGGCCTAATGCAGCTTTTAGACCTAAGTAACCCACATCCCATTCAAAAAAATTATCAACACTGGCTTCACTGCCAATGGCTCCATAGTTGTTATAGCTTGCTCCTAAGGATAAAAACACTGTTTTTCTATGGTTAATAGCTTGTCTATAACCCATCCCGTAATACGATTTTGAAGTTGAAAGCAAATTATTAAGAGGTCTGCCTTGAGAATTTTCATAACTAAAGGCTGTTACACTTGTGCCAAAATCAAAGTAAAGTTGTTGACAGAAACTTGAAAAACTCATCAGTAAAACAACAGTTAGGATGGTGTAATTTTTAAACATGAAATCAGTTTTGTTCTAACAATATTAGAGAAAATAACCCCTCATTTTACGTAAAACTGTCCATGTCCACCTTTTGTCCACCACTAAAAAATGAGCTTTTTTAGAATTTTAATGATCTTTATTATTAGTAGACAACACTATTTTATAAAAATACAAATAATTGATATTCAGTATTTTAAAACAAAACAAGTAAGCGTGTTTACTTAAATCATCTAATCCTTACAAACCATGAATCCTTCTAAAACATCCGTCATTGTCCCTTTTGCTGAAAAACTTATAGAGACTTGCCTTAAGGTGGACAAATTATGTCCACCCCTTATTTTGATTTTTATATTTAGCTTTCAAATAGGACTTGCCCAAAATCAAAAACGTGTAGATAGTTTACTTCAATTAGCAGCGACACAAACAGACACCACACAAATTATTACGTATGCCAAATTGTGGGCAGATTATATTTATGTAGATCCTTTAGCTTCTAAACCATATTTAGATAGCACTATCGTCTTAGCAAAACGATTAAACCACAAAGAGTTTATAGCCAGAACCACAAACTATTTGGGTGTTTATCATAACATGACCTCTCAATACAAAAAAGCAGATTCACTCTTTGATATTGTCATAGATATGTACACGGAACTTAATAATATGGAGCAAGTGTCTTATGCTTTAAATAATAAAGCACTTGTATTAAGCAGCATGGGACGTTTTAAAGACTGTTTAGAAACACACATGAAAAGTCTCAAACTAAAAGAAAAAATCGGAGATACTGAAGAAAGCATCGCAGCGAGCTATTGGAATATAGGTAACATCCATGGAGATATTGGAAATTACGATATCTCTAATCAGTACTATGAAAAAGCTAAAGCGATTTACGAAAAATTAAATCTTAACCATGATTTAGAATCCGTCAAAAACAATATTGCCATCAACAAAAATAACCTTGGCAACTATGAAGAAGCGATACCCTTATTTTTAGAAAAAATTAAATATGCTAAAGCGAATAACTTCAACAACGATTTGGCAGGAGCGTATGATAATTTAGGATGGGCTTACTTACAATTAGATAGTTTAGCTATCGCCGAAGATTATTTTAAAAAATCATTAGTTATAAGCAAGCAATATGGAGAAACCTCACTAATCGGTTTAAATCTAAGACATCTAGGAGAGGTTTACAATAAAAAAGGAGACTACAGAAACGCATTAAAGCACTTAAAAGAAGCCATAACAATAGCCGATGAAACAGGGACGCGTAAAAAGAAAATTGGAGACTTGTTAGAACTCTCAAAAGCGTATGCTGGTTTAGGACGTTATAAAAAAGCGTATGAATTCCATACCGATTATCACAAGCTGCATGATGAGATTTTAAGTAAAGAAAATATTGAACGTATGAATGAGTTGGAAGTTCAATACCAATCCGAAAAAAAAGAAAAAGAGCTCATCATTAAAACAAATGACATTAAACTTTTAGAAGAACGAAAACAAAAAGCTGAAAATGAAAAACTTTTTCTCCTAATTTCACTTATTGGTGCTTTGGCCTTAGCTTTTGCGATCGTTTATGGCTTACGTGAAAAAATGAAACGAAATAAAATTGAACGCGAAAAACTAGATAACGATTTAGCATTTAAAGAAAAAGAACTCACCACACATGCCTTACACTTGGCACATAAGAATGAAGTGCTTTTAGATTTAAAATCGCAATTAAAAGCACTAAAATCTAGCAGTCCGAATGCTAGAAACTACCAAAAAGTCATTAATACCATAAACCTAGACATTCACAATGATAATAATTGGGAACAGTTTAGAAGCTATTTTGAAGATGTCCACAAAGACTTTAATGCAAAGGTAATGCGAAATTATCCTGAAGTGAGTAATAACGATCTGCGATTAATGTCGCTTTTAAAGATGAACCTCTCTAGTAAAGAAATTGCCAACATCCTAAACATTTCAACTGAAGGTGTAAAGAAAGCACGTTATCGACTACGAAAAAAGCTCAACTTAACTACTGAAGACTCGTTACAAGAATTGGTTATTGAACTTTAAACTTGTATGCTTAGCTGCCAAATGTCGTACGCTCTAAATGGTAATCATTGTGAATTCACCTTTTAAAGGCTCTAAAGATGTCATCAATTCAGGAATTAACTCATCACCAAATTCCAAATACAATTCCGAAAAATTAGTATTGCGTTCTTGTAAACTTTTATTTGGAAAGAGTTGCTCTTGCAGTTCTGTACAACGCTCTATTTGATCTTTCAATTTTCGCTTTTGGGCTGTTAATAAGCGTCTTTCCAAATGCTTCAACCCTTTTATTTGTTTCACTTCTTGAGCTTTAACTGCACCAACAAAAGAAGCATCGGTTTGTGCTGCTAATTCATATAAATTTTTGAATTGCCCTTCTAAATGTTCAATTTGTTCTGAGAAATCGATGTCTATATTCGATATTTTTCTCACTTTTTTATTGATGAAGGCATTGCGGTTTAAAAATAAATCGTGATTAGAAATGTTGAGATTTTCAAGTTTTTCGGCTTGCTTTTGAGTTTTTACTACAGCCGAATTTCGCAATAATAACATCGGAAAAATGACACCTTGCGCTTCAAAATTAGATTTTAGTTGCAACCAATAAATAAGTTCTCCACCTCCACCAATGTAACAGAGGTTGGGCAAAATCACTTCTTGATACAACGGTCTCATAATGACGTTGGGTGAAAAGCGTTCTGGGAATTCTTCGAGGTGTTGCAATATTTCCGACGCGTTCCATTTAATATCTGTATTTACGACGGAAAATATTCTATTTTCTTCAACAATCCGCTCGCGCAAACCATTATAAATATAAAATAGATTGATTTCTCTTGGATTCACTTGAATTTTTAAATCTAAGTTTTCTAGCTTTTTATTGGTTTCAGAAACGCTTTTAAAAGCCTTTTGTTCAATCAATTCCTTTTTAAGATTCGGAATAAACAAACGTTTCAAATCTTTATCATCAGCATCTAAAATCACCAAACCATGCGCACCAAATAATTCATTGGCCAAATAACGTGTGGCATCGGCTAAATTATCATGATTGAGATACGCTTCTTTAAACCATATTTTTAATTGTTCTGCATTTTTGCCTTCGCCAAATTCTGCCGAAATCACTTCAAAAACAGCCTCTAAACCTTCGGTGTTAAAATGACCGACGGCACCTGTTTGTTTGCTATTCCACTGTATTTTTTTTCCTCTAAAATTGAAATAATTGATTTCTTCAAAATCATGATCTTCAGACGCCATCCAATAGATTGGTACAAAATTATAGCTGGGATAAGTGGCTTTTAACTGCTTCGTAAGATTTATGGTTGAAATGATCTTGTACAAAAAATAAAGTGGTCCTGTAAATAAATTGAGTTGGTGACCTGTGGTAATGGTGAAGGTGTTAGCTTCTTTTAAAATTTCAATATGGTTTAATGTTGCTTCAGACGTGTTTAAGTTTTTGTATTGCTTTTTTAGGCTGTCAACTAAAATCGTTCTCGACTGGGCTCGAACAGACAAACTTTTTTCTTCAATCTGCGCTTCAAAATTATCCACATTCGGAAACCTATGATAAAAGTCTTTTAACTCTACTTTTTCATTAAGATAATCGCAAATAAAATCTGAGAAATAATGAGTTTCTCTAAACGGAATATAGTCGGTTGGCATTATTGAACTTATTTATGGGCTAAATATAAGGCTCTTCAATATTTTAATTACTAATTTTTAGTTAATTCACCTTAGCAATGTATCTTTACTAGCATCAAAATAAAATCAACTTCAATGCAAAAATTAGGTATTTCTCTTCTTGTTCTTTTTAGTTTCCAAGTGTCAGTAATTGCACAAAACATCTCGTCACCAAGCAGCTTTTTAGGTTACGATATTGGCACACAATTTAGTCGTCACCACCAAGTCGTCGATTATTTTAAAACGATAGAAAAGCAAGCACCAAACCAAGTAAAGCTTGAAAAATATGGCGAAACTAATGAACGTCGCGGTTTATATGTGGCTTATGTTTCTAGTGAATCCAATATTAAGAATTTAGAAACCATACGTCAAAATAATTTAAAACATGTAGGTTTAATCGATGGTACACCAAGCGGTACAGATGTTGCTATTGTTTGGTTGAGTTATAATGTGCATGGCAACGAAGCATCGAGTACAGAAGCTGCCATGTTAACGTTTTACCAACTGTTAACGGAACAAAAAGACTTACTTAAAAATACGGTAGTGATTATTGACCCAAGTATCAATCCTGATGGTCGTGATCGTTATGTCAATTGGTATAACGAAACGGCTAACCAACCTTATAATATCGATCCACAAGCTAGTGAACACAAGGAACCTTGGCCAGGCGGACGACCAAACCACTATCTTTTTGACCTCAACAGAGATTGGGCTTGGGCAACGCAAGTTGAAACCCAACAACGCCTAGAAATTTACAATAAATGGATGCCACATGTGCATGTCGATTTTCATGAGCAAGGCATCAATGAACCGTATTATTTTGCTCCCGCTGCTGAACCATTTCATGAAATTATAACGGATTGGCAACGCGATTTTCAAACACAAATCGGTAAAAATCACGCGAAGTATTTTGATGCGGAAGGTTGGTTATTTTTTACCAGAGAACGTTTCGATTTATTTTATCCAAGTTACGGAGATACCTACCCAACGTATATGGGAGCTATGGGAATGACTTACGAGCAAGGTGGACACGGCATGGCTGGCTTAGGCATTTTGAATGACGAAGGCCATGTTTTAACTTTGGTAGAACGGTTAACACACCATACCACAACAGGAATTTCAACCGTTGAAATGGCCTCTAAGAATGCTACTAAACTAAATACCGAATTTGCTAAATTCTTTAATAATGATGATTTAAAATATAAAAGTTACGTCGTTAAAGGCAACGAAGACAAATTGAAAAATTTGAAAGTCCTTTTAAGTAAACACGATATTCAATTTGAAAACCCAACAGGCACTAAAGTTTCTGGTTTTAAATACAGTACAGGTGCACAAGGCAGTTTAAATTTAGGTGCTAGCGATCTGGTTGTGCATACCAGCCAACCCAAAGGTAAAATGGTAAAAGTATTGTTTGAGCCTAATGCTAAACTGTCAGATTCGTTAACTTACGATATTACAGCGTGGTCCGTACCTTACGCGTATGGATTAGAAGCTATTGCAAGCACAAGCAAAGTACCAAGCGCCTTGCTTCTTGGTAAAAAAACGCTTCAAACTTTAAATGATGCTTATGGTTATGTGAGTAAATGGGATGCTATGGATGATGCGCAGTTTTTGGCAGACCTATTAAAACACAATTTTAAAGTCCGTTTTACCGAAAAGCCATTTTCATCAAAAAACAAAACATTTAAACGTGGTTCTCTCATTATTACCAAAGGAGATAATAAACATATTGAAAAAATGGTCACGATTTTAAATACCATTGCTCAAAAACACGGACAAGCCTTGACTGAAATTAATACAGGGTTTTCGCAAACCACACCAGACATTGGCTCACCAGATATTAAATTAGTAAACAAACAAAACGTTGCAGTACTTTCTGGTAAAGGCACCAATTCTTTAAGCTATGGAGAAATTTGGCATTTCTTTGAAACACAACTGAACTACCCACTCACTTCAATTAATACAGATCACTTAGGAAGTACAAACTTAGACAAGTACAATGTGCTCATAATCCCAAATGGTTACTACGGAAGCGTATTAAATGAGGCTAACCTTACCAAATTAAAAACATGGGTCAATAAAGGTGGAAAAGTTATTGCTATTGACGGAGCACTGCGCAGTTTTGCAGGTAAAGATGGGTTTAGCTTAGCCTATAAAGATACAGCTACAGAAGAGGACGACGACAACAACTTAACCGCTTATGCAGATCGTGAGCGTGCGTATAGCAACAATCTTATTACAGGAGCAATTTTTAATACAGCTGTAGATAACACGCATCCTATGGCTTTTGGTTACGACGCTAATTATTTTACTTTAAAATTAGGCAGTACAGCTTATAGTTTGCTCGATAGTGGTTATAACGTGGCGTACTTAAAAGACACTAAAGTCTATTCTGGTTTCGCAGGCAAAAAGGCCTTAAAGCAACTAGATGAGACCTTAGTTTTTGGTGAAGAGCGTATGGGTAACGGAAGTTTTATTTATATGGTAGATAATACAATGTTTAGAAGCTTTTGGGAAAATGGAAAACTGTTTTTAGTGAATGCTATTTTCTTTGTGAATAACAATGCTTATGAATTGTAATTGAAAGTAAAACCTATACTGCGTTGCTTTTAGACATGCGCCTATAGACTCATTGTAACTATCTGATAATCATAATATTTACATGTAACAAGTGAAAATGACAATACTATGCTCACAGCCAGTCATCCAAAATTACCAATGCGAAATAAAGCCATTACCAAAGATTACTACATAAATAAATTAGGCTTTAAACCGTTTGGCACTAAAGATTATGAGGGTTATTTAATGCTAGAAAAAGATAGTATTCAAATTCATTTTTTTGAGTTTAAAGATTTAGATCCTAAAGAAAATTACGGACAGGTTTACATCAGAACAAATGATATTGAAACCTTATATCTAGCTTATATAAAAGCCAATGTTGAAATTCATCCTAACGGACACTTAGAATTAAAACCTTGGCAACAAAAAGAATTTGCTTTGCTCGATCCTGATTCTAATTTATTGACTTTTGGCGATACTATTTAGTTTATAAATTACCTTTTTATTATTTTTATATAAAATGTAAAGATGAAGATTCATTACAAAAAAAACACCAACGTACTAACCTCATTCTGGGTTGTGTTTGGCTTTTTAATGGAATTATACAAGTGGCAATGGCAGACAACCAAAGCTGGTTTAACTACATCTGGTTTTTATTAGCGGCAATCTATCTTGCTATGTATTATCAAGGCAACAAAGCGAAATACCTTAGTATCGACAACGGAATTATTAAAGAAAATTGGCTTTTTGGTAAGTCTTTAGTTTTAGAAGATATTCAAGTTGTTAACCATTTTGCAGGTGAATACATTCTTAAAACAGATGATAAAAGCCTCACAATTGAAATTTCTGCAATAGAAAATGATTCGCTTTTAAAATTACATGAACGATTAAAGCAGCTTGAGGGAGAATGGAAATCATAGCGACGTTCTAGTATAAATCTAAAAAGCAAAATGCCAAACCAATACACTGAACAGTGTGTAAAAGGATAATAAAACAATTTGCATTCTGTTGTGTCGTACTGGATTTCTCATAATAAGGGATTTACTAATAAGACACCTATTTAAAGAAAACGTCACATTTAATAATGCTATTTGTTTGGTTTTGTGATTAGTAACTCTAAAGTAGTTCAGTTAAAAATTAATATAAACTAGCTCTAGTAATTTTTGAAATCTTATTCTTTTTAAATTTTCTCGACTCGATTTCTAAACTTTCAACAAGACATATTGTTAGGTTTAATAATTTTATCCCACTAAACGCTTTTAAGCATAACAATGACATAAAAATAGGCGTTTTAAAGAGACCATTACCCAAATGCAAATTTGATTCTCAATCCACTAAAAATACATCAAAATCCATGAAAACTCGTTTTATCATTTTGGCTTTATGTTTTAGTCTTACTGCGCTTTCTCAAAGCCCATGGACCAAAGAACAAGGTCAGTTTTATACACAATTAACCTATACCACAATACCAAATTATAATACCTTTTTTGGTAATCCGGATTTTGAGGTCCCAGCTGAGATTTCTGATAACACCCTTCAACTTTATGGAGATTATGGCCTTTCTAACAAAACCACTTTAATTGTTAATCTTCCGCTTAAGCTTATTACAGTAAACGATTTTGAAGATCCTCGCATTGATTGTGGTGGAGACTGTTCGCAAGATTTTAATGAAACCGCTTTTGGTAACGTGGAAATTGGTCTCAAACACAATTTTTACAATAAAGACTGGCTAATTTCTGGACAATTTACAGTAGAGGCCAACACAGGAATTTACGATGAACGTTCTGGAATTAGAACAGGTTACGATGCCTACACGTTTACACCTCTTTTAACGGCAGGACGTAGTTTTGGTAAAACGTATGTACAAAGTTTTATTGGTGCTAATATTAGAACGAATGATTATAGCTCTAACTTCAAAATTGGTGGAGAAGTCGGTCGTAAAATCACCAAGCGCATTTGGCTGATTGCTTTTGTAGATGTTGTAAAATCATTTTACAACGGTACCATTGTATTGCCTGTACAAAATAGTTTTACAGGCTTATATATTAACGACCAAGATTTTGGTGCTTACGGTCTAAAAGCGATTGGAGAACTTACCGATAAGTTTGGAATTACCACTGGTTTTGGTGGTGCTTTTTTTGGTAATAATGTAGCCAAACAAGCCGCTTTTAATTTTGGTCTTTATCATAAGTTTTAGTGGGTGATGTAAAGTGACTCTTATTTAGTTGATTGCAACTAGAGTATTTAATTCTTGTATTAATAGGGAAAAAGTATCATCTAATCGCTTTAGAATTATCATTAACAAACTAGTCTTTCATTAGACCTCACAGGTTTTTAAAACTTGTGAGCTCTTCAATATTTTAGAAACAGTAAGCATACCTTAGTATAATCCTAATTTTTATTTTCGAATTGTAAGAAACTGTTAACAAAATTCCTTAACTAAAGTAGCAGATAGGTTTTATCTTTACATTTCAATAGTTTCGATTTTATATGCCACAAACTACGGTAATTTCATTTTTTAAGTATGAAGGGTTCAAGTCCAAATGGCAAGCTTTTGCTAATATGGGTAGATCGCCTTTACTAGGGCAAGCCATTGATGGCCTAACCTTTTGGAAACCGTTAGGCAGTGGCAGTGGCAATGGGTTTTCCATTTGGCCAGATTTTTCAACCTTTGGCTTACTTACCGTGTTTGATACCGAAGCCCAAGCCAAGCAATTTTTAACGTCGGATGTTATTGCTGAGTACAGCAAAACGGCATCAAACTTTAGTCATGTTTTAATGCATTCCATAAAAGCGCATGGTCAGTGGAGTCAACAAGAACCTTTTATAGCTTCAGCAAGTTATGACGAAAACCAACCTATTGCCGTAATTACAAGAGCCACCATTAAACCGAAATTAGCGTATAAATTTTGGAAATATGTACCATCCGTTTCAAAATCTATGATTGGTCATCAAGGACTGCGCTTTTCTAAAGGTATTGGCGAATGGCCTATATTGATGCAAGCCACATTTTCACTTTGGGACACTGGTATTGACATGATGAGCTATGCGTATAAAAATGAAAAACATGCGGATATGGTTAAAAAAACACGAGAACTGGGTTGGTATTCTGAAGAGTTATTTTCACGTTTTCATCCGTTTGAAATTCGTGGTGATTTAATATCGTCTTCTTTATAATTTAAAGAGGTTGTTTGACCAACTGCTGCGTCCAATTTTTTTCAATTGCGCTTCAATAGATTTAAAATCGATTTTATCAATAGGATTAGAGTACTAGTCCATCATCTTTTTAACTTCCAAGTAGAGTGCTTTAGCTTTTTCTAAACCACAGTTATAATTAGTCGGACTTTAACAACATCACAATCCCTTAATTGTCAACTAATTATGTTAAGAAATTCGATTAAATCAATGATTTAAATTATAAGGAAAAGTATATTTTACACTCAAAACCTTGTAATATGATTAGAAAAAATTCACTTTTAACTCACTTATTTTTTAGCCCTTGACTTTATCTTCTTTTTCAACTAGCTTGTTATGAAGCTTGATAAAAAATAATATAATCATTGTTTTCAGAGCTTATTGTAGCCAATTAAAATCCATCTTCGAATTAAACCTTTTAGAAAGAAGAAAGTCCAAGTACCAAATAAATCAATTATGACCTACAAAAATTATTTCAAAACAACGAGCATTTGCTTGTTTGTAACTTTGTTTACAATTATAAGCTGTAATAAATCAGATGATGCAAACGAAATTATCGACGATACTTTTCCTGAAACTGTTGACCTCACTAGTTTGCCTTTTGGTGGTGTAGGAGAAACGCAAATCTTGATACGAAATCAAGGCGACCCTTTACCTGATTTTCTTTCATTATGGTTATGCGGACTTCCTTCTAATGGAGCGGGTGCAAATAATGCAAGTGATTGGACGAATCCAGATGGAACTTGGGATTATACAAGAAAACCTCAAGTAGAA